>NZ_JAGGQN010000039.1:0-11537 GCF_018613275.1 Bacillus sp. ISL-4 | reverse complement strand
GTTAGTAAATCTATATGAACGATATACAAAACTACGTCAGACTTAAACTGAACCGCCGTATACCGAACGGTATGTACGGTGGTGTGAGAGGTCGGAGGCTAGGCGCCTCCTCCTACTCGATTTTATGATCGGGGCAGGATAGTTGAAGAGTGCCATTTGACCTTTATTCAACAATTGGGCCAGATTGTTGAGGAAGAGCAGTAATTAACCATATTAGTAGGTAAATGAGTGTAAGGTTAAATCGGTCCGAAAAAATGCACTTTTTCAGACCGGGTTTTTGAGGCATTTTATAGATGGCATTCGCCATCATGCCTATTTTATGATCATTTTTTGTAAAGCCTGTTTTTGTGTCTCATCAACGAGTGGAAGCATCTTTTTCAGCTTTAACTTTTTTTCTTCCGTAAGACTATTGAAAGAAGCTCTCATCTTTTCGACTAGCTCTGGTGTTAAATAATTACTTTCACTCATTCGGATCAACTCCATTATTTTTAATAATTGGTCTGCACTTATATTTTGGTTTAATGACGCTAGTGTTTGTAGTTGTTCAAGCTCCTTGCGCAGCTTTTCCTTTAACTTTATTTGTTCATTTATGATTTCAAGTTGAGCTTGAACTACGAGCATCGGATTATAATTAGGATTTACAAAAAAGTTATATATTTCTTCTAATGAAAATCCCAATTGTTTTAGAGATAATATCTGCTGAAGTTTTGACGCATCGGCCTTTGTGTAAAGCCTATGACCAGCTTCGGTAAATTCAGAGGGTACTAATAGACCTATTTGGTGGTAATGGTGCAGTGTTCTTACTGTTATTCCACACTGGCTTGCAAGCTCACCGATTTTCCAAAAATTTTTTGTCATCTTTTCACCTCGTTTCGTACGATTTGTTTGTCGACAAGTAAATTATAAAACCTGACGTTACGTCAGTTGCAATAGGTTTTTCAATTATTTTATCTATTTGTTTATCTTTCTTCAACAAAACAGCTAATAGAAGAACACAAGAATTATTCTGTTAAAGGGAGCTATTCTTTAAAAAGAATCGCTTCCCTTAAGATAACTAAATAAAAAAATACAAATTTACAATATTTTGGTAAAGTGGATTAAAGGAGAAGGGTGGGGAATCATGAAAAAATATTTAGGGGTTATTTCGTTTACTTTAATTATCTTGGTTATTTGTTTCTTTGCTGCGAATATAACACGAGTAATTGATCCTGGAGTAACAACTTTTCGTGTATTAATGATATGTGGAATCATTATATCTTTCTTTTTTTCTTTTCTAAGTGAGAAAGGACTTTGGAGAAAATTCGCTTTAGGTTTTAGTATATTTGTTGGTTTAGTTTACCTTATAGCCGTCGAATTAATGAGAATTGTATTCCAGGATAATGGATTTTAAATTGTTTATTCAACAAAAAAGTGCGTTAGCTGAAGATCGGAGCTGTCTATTAAGCTTTTTCTTTAGTCAACTATCAGGGAAGATTTACTTAAGCATTATACATACTAAGATAATTGGTAGGATGAAAAAGTAGGGAGTTCGATGAAATGCAGGAAATGATAGGTGGTTCATTTGTTTTTGTAACGGATTAATTTTTCTATACTTTGGCTTGTTTCAGTACAAGTGGTTGTATAAGGGTATAAAGGAGATTGAAGAAGGAAAAATTGATATTTTTCCTTTTATAAGTAGTTATTGGTTCTGGTGGGTTGTTTTCATTGGATTAGGTGTATTACTCATTTTTACAACTGGAATTCATTCATTAATAATGTATTTCTTTAATTAACAGGTGCTGTAGATCAGAGCTGTCTTTAAGGTAGTCTTTTTCTTATGGAACTAACGGGAGAGGTTGGTTCAGTAAGAGTAGTGGCTTCGTACTGTGTCATAAATACGAAATAATGAAAATAGAATAATAATTATTATTGGTATTTAAATAACCTAATTGTATTTTAATGGTTAAATAGGCTATTGACCTAATCATTACTAAAGAGGTGATTTAATGGATATTATATTCTCTTCTTATACTAGCTACTTGATAACCTTTATTCTTCTAGTTACTTTTGGAATAGCCCTTACAAAGAACAAAAAAAGAATAGCCATTGCTTGCCCACTTATTTTCATCTTTTTAGGCATTATTAGTTTTGTATCTGGCCTTTTAGTTGTAGGAGGTTTTGAAGGAATGGCAGTTTCCATATTTGGTTTTGTTTATTTAGGACTGGGAGCTATTACACAACTTATAAACAGTCTATTTATTTATTACAGGACAAAAAAATATTCATGAATTTTTAGATTTCATTATTCCAAAGTTTGTGTCAACTCTACAATAAGGTAGGTTGCTGGGGCAGCCTTTTTCTTATGGCACTAACGGGGGAGTTTAGTAATTACATGAGAAATATGTCCTCAGCTATTTCGATTTCGACCGAAAAAAGCGATTTGGAAAAATCCCAAATCGCTTTTTTAATATTATTACTTTTTAGGTTTCTTATTCAAAATAAAGCGTAGTTCATTGATATCATCATCAGATAGGGTATCTTCCTGAATGTATTGGACAAGCATGGATTTCAGGGTACCTCCATAGATACGGTTGATAAATGATTCAGTCTCGGCACGCTGGCACTCTTCCTGTGTATAGAGCGGGTAAAAGGTGTAAACTCTTAGATTTTTATTGACACCTACTACATCTTTTTGAACCAATCGATCGAGAAGAGTGCGGATGGTTTTCGGCTTCCAAAGTGTACTCTCCTGTAAGGAAGCTATGATGTCATTTGCTGTTTGAGGGGCTTTATCCCAAAGCACGTTCATGATTTCCCATTCTGATTCTGATATGCTAGGAATGTTTTTCTCCATTTTTCTCCCCTCCATTTTCTTTATAGATTCCTAAATCTTTTAAAATTGATAAAGTAATTTCTCCCGCCTTGCTTCCAGATGAATCATCTTCATTTTGTATATTGGTAGCAAAGAAATAAGTATTGTTCTTCGTCTCTACATACCCGATAAACCAACCATTGATGTTTTTTCCATTCACTGTTCCTGTACCTGTTTTTCCTGATAGGCGAGCTTCCTCACTCTTTTCTAACCGTAGGGCTTTCTTTACAGCTTGGATATGCATTTCCTTATATCCCAATTGATTGTAATAAAAGGCTTGCAGCAGTTGGACTTGCTCGACTGGAGAAATTTTCAATGAGGATTCGAGCCAGAATTCACCCAATTCCCCAGATACATCGGAATTTCCATAGTTTATCGCTTGTAGATTGGATTGTATTGTTTCAAATCCTGTTCTACGATCTAATTCTTGGAAATACCAGTTTACAGAATTTTGTAAAGCAGATGAGACATCCTGATCCATATTCCAAGCGTCATAGGGTTGCTCCGTCCCATCCCAGGAAAGGGTGGATTCTTCGGGTGATATCACATTTGATTCTAGTGCAAATAAGGCACTATAGATTTTATATGTGGAATCAGGTGATACCCGCAACGTACTTTTCTCTTCATTATAAATGCGATATTGCTGTGCGTTATGATCATATAAGACAAAGCTTCCTTCATACCCTTTAAAGAATTGATGTAAATCCTCAAAAACCACTCCATCATTATTAAAATAGTATCGGTCGTTTCCCGTTGCAAATGCCGAGACGAAAGGTAATTGGATTGTCAAAATGATACTGGCCAACACATAAATAAAGACGCTTTTTCTTATTGATTTTTTTGTGGAATGTTTATAGGCAGAAATTTGTTCAATTCTTTTTTTGATTTGAAGCTTCGAACCGTTTAAACGTGTCACTATCTGTAGCTTACTTGACCGTTTTGAAAGATCCAAAAAATTAATGATTGTATTTCCATATTCACTAAATGAATTATCATCTATTAACTGTAAAACAGATGTATCACATGCGATTTCCCGATCCAATCTCATTTCTCTAAAAGCAAGCCAGACAAGGGGGTTAAACCAATAAATGATTTGATAGAACAATATCACGTAATTTGTCAGCAAATCCTTGTTTTTATAGTGACTCAGTTCATGAAGAAAGATATATTCGTAATTTTTCAAGCTAAGCCAGTTTTCATGCTGGGAAGGTAAGACGATATATGTTTGAAAAAGTCCGAATATCATTGGAGATTGGACTCTTTTCGAAATAACAATCTTTATAGATTTTTTAATCTGCAGTCTTTTCTTGCATTCTTCGAAAAGCGCGAGAACTTCTTGATTGGAAAACGGAGAAGAATAATTCTTTATCCTTCTAAGTGTGAGCCATCCACGAACCATAGTAAAGGTAAATAAAAGCATCCCTGACATCCATAAACCTATCACTCCAATATTAAGTAAGGACAGGTCCGGCCGATTGACCGATACAGAAAAGTCTTGTATTAGGTGGAGGCCTTGTATCATATCAGTTCCAGTTATTTTCATATTAGAACTGGGTGCATTAGTCTGATATGTATCCCCACCGCTAAAGAGGGTACTAAAATTATATAAATCAGTAGGTATGAATGGAAGAGCTAAAGCCAGAAAAAGAAACATCCACAAATGATAGTACCATTTTGCTGTTAATTGTCTTTCAAACCATTTTCGTATAAGTAGAATAACAGTAATGGAAAATGAAGACACCAATAGACCTATTATAAAATGAGTTAAAAACATGTCCATCAATACCAACTTTCTTGACTTTTAAATTTTTTAAAACAGGTATATAGCATATTTATAGTGGCTTGAGGGTGAAAAAATAAAGAATTGACTTTATTTGATTACATATGTAATACTGTACTACAGATGTAATAAGACTACAAATGTAATCCGTTAAAACTCCTTGGTTTTTTCAATTCGTACATAAGAGTCTAATCAAATAATCAGGAGGTATACATCATGAACAAAAGATAGGGGGCAAGTGTTAAAGATCCGGCTGCTATCCCAGGAGAATACATAATAAATATTTTTTAGAAAGAGGTTGAATCTTATGAAGTCATTGAGCAACATTTTTAGTAATTCCGCATTCAGAAAAATTGTGCCTGTTCTATTTCTTTCATGTGCAACACTTGTAGGCTGTTCAAACAATAACGTTAATACTGAATTAACTAAACCTAAAAAACAAGAAACTGCCAATAATCATGATTTTGCTAAGCTTGAAGAAAAATTTGGTGCTAAACTTGGTGTTTTTGCGTTAGATACTGGTACAAACCAAACAGTAACCTATCATCCAGATGAGCGTTTTGCTTATGTATCTACTCATAAGGCTCTAGCTGTAGGAGCACTTTTACAACAGAAATCAATAGAAGAACTTAATCAAAGAATTACCTATACACGTGAAGATCTTGTTAATTATAATCCGATTACAGAAAAGCATGTTGATACGGGGATGACTCTTAAGGAGCTTTCTGATGCATCTCTTCGATACAGTGACAATACTGCTGGAAACCTTATTCTTAAACAACTGGGGGGACCGACTGGATTTAAAAAGGCATTGGAGGAAATCGGGGATAATGTTACCAACCCTGAGCGATTTGAGCCAGATTTAAATGAAGTTAATCCTGGTGAAACTCATGATACGAGTACACCAAGAGCACTTGCTACTAGTCTTCAGGCTTTTACATTGGGAGATGCACTTCCAACTGAGAAACGTGAACTTTTAATAGATTGGATGAAGAGAAATACTACTGGAGATGCGTTAATTCGTGCAGGAGTGCCGAAAGGTTGGGTAGTGGCTGATAAGACTGGAGCAGGATCATATGGTACGCGAAATGACATTTCGATCATTTGGCCATCAAAAGGAGACCCTATTGTTCTTGCTGTACTTTCAAGTCGTGATAAAAAAGATGCTGATTATAACGACGACCTTATTGCTGAGACAACAGAAGAAGTAATTAAGGCCCTTAAGGTAAAAAATAAATAGAATATGATTGTACTAAAAAAGGGTACGTTAAGAAGCCTTTTTTAGTAGATTAATTCCTAAAACGATTGTTATGGTGACCCTTCAAGAACGGGCAAACAGGTCGGTTCCTGGCATCAACATTCAATTTTAAAAGGTCAACCTGTAATGGTTGACCTTATTTTAATATTTATTTAACTACTAGTTGGGGGATTAAGACCGAATTTCCCTCGCAGTATGCTACTGCTAAACCCTATAAATCCTCCAACAATTGCTGGAATAATCCACCCTAGTCCGACATCATACATAGGAAGAATTTCATTAAAAAAATTATTAATGGATGCAAAGTGTATACCAGCTCGATTTAATCCATCAAATAAACTAATTATAAATGTTAGAAGTAAGCTTCCTTGATACACTTCAGCTTTCCCTTTAAATAAAGAATGAAAAAATGTCAAGAAAATTAATACAATGGCTAATGGATAAATAGCTGTTAAGAGAGGAATAGAAACAGCAATTAACTGTGTTAGCCCAATATTGGCAACTATTGCACTAAAAATAGATAAACTAATAGCAATTGTTTTGTAAGGTACCTTTGGAAATAGTTTATGGAAGAAAGTAGAACAAGATGTAACAAGTCCTACGCTTGTTGTTAAACAAGCTACTGTAATCATTAATCCTAATAATATCCCACCATAAGCTCCAAAATAATAATCCGAGACTTTTGCTAAGATAGTGCCTCCATTTTCCAGGTGCCCAAGTTTTCCTACACTTGAAGCACCCATATAAGAAAGAGCTGAATACATGGTTGCCAGGAAAAAGGCAGCAATTCCAGTTGCTTTTGCACAAACAACCATAATTTGTTTTTTTGTTTTAGCACCTTTTTCTTTAATGGCATTAATGATGATGATGCCAAAAACAAAAGATGCGAGCGTATCCATTGTTAAATAACCTTCTCTAAACCCATTAAAAAATGGTTGAACTGAATAATTCTTAACAGGTGCTTGAAAATCTCCAATTGGATGATTAAAAGCAACTACTACTAGGATTCCAATGAACGTTATCTTGATTGGTGTCAATATTTTCCCGACAATTCCGACAACTTTCGCGGGGTTGATCGAAAAAAGGCACGTAATGCTAAAAAAGATGATTGTAAAAATAAGTAAAGGTAGAGGGCCTGAATTTTCGGACAAAAAAGGTTTTACACCGATTTCAAAAGAAACGTTTCCTGATCTAGGCAAAGCAAATAAAGGACCAATGGCTAAATAAAGAACGGTTGTGAATACAATACCAAATACAGGATGTACCCGACTTGCTAACGACTGTAAATCATCTTTCCCCGAAAAACCAAGTGCTAACACACCAAGTAACGGTAAGCCAACTCCTGTTATTAAAAACCCTGCATTTGCTGACCAAATATTCATTCCTGCTGATTGACCAAGCATTGGTGGAAAAATTAAATTTCCTGCCCCAAAAAATAGAGCAAATAACATTAAACCAATAACTAATATAAATGAAAATGGTACTCTAGTAGCCAAATTAAAACCTCCATGAAAGAACAAAATTTTACTTTTTAAAAAAGAAATAATTTTCAAAAAATTGATTACAAACTTAATACATAAGATTGTATTATGATCTGATAAAATAATATTTTTAAGTTTCTCCTTTTGGGCGGCCTTATTTAATATGCAATAAGGTTCTTTCAAATTTTAACGACAAGCAGATTGTTACTACCATGATTACGATTCAAATGATAACTTAGCTCCCTATTAGTGATATGTAATCATTAACTAAAAACCCATTTTATAACTATTGATATATTGTAATACATACTTCTTTCTCTTAAAAGGATACAAAGGAGGAAAAAACAAGAAATAAAGTTGTCATAAAGGGGGATAAAAGTGGTAGCTGTGAAAAACAATCTTTGTTAGCTGGATTAAATGAAAGGTTTATCTCTTCTGTTGAAGAGATAAAAAGACTAAATACCTCCACCATAATTTGAGTTGGTTTCAATTCCTTGACCGCATCAGGCATCGAATGATGATACAACGGTAAGCAAAATGATTGTTGATAGCTGCCTGTTCTCAACAGGGGTAAGCCATGATAAGCTCAAATTACTACAATTTACCATATGATTGATATTGGTTTATTTTAGTAAAGAGGCAGAATTGTCGGGATTGTTGATGAACCATTAATGTTAGGGAGTCGAATATGAAAAAGATTACATATGGAAGTTTAATATTTCTAATCTTATCAATGCTAGTAGCGTGCACGAATGAAAAAGATGATTTCGCTCGAATTCATCCAAATCTTTTACCTAATGGTGATCACAGGTATTCGCTATATGCTGTTGGAAAAGAAATTACAGTGGATTTACCATAGGACAACAACATAACCAATGTGGGACCAGTAACAAATACATCATCTTATGAGTCATTGAATGAGCAATATTCTAAACTCGAATTAAAGAAAGAACCTGCATTCATCGTGTTCGATGAAAATGGTTTGGTTTTAAAAACATATGATTATGAAGAAATGATTGATTTTTTACAAAATCCAGACAAATAACTCTAATCTTCCATAATCGGGGAGCTGTAAAGAAATAAGGGAATTTCTATAGATTAGGAGTTCCCTTATTTTTTTATTGAAATCAACAATATTATTTAACATAGTTTAGATAAAAGAAAAAGGGTTTAAAAAGTATGATGGCAGGGGAGATATGCTATATGATTTCCAAATGGAAATAAGGTATTAGATTAGTGAAACAAGAACTATAGAAGATTTAAATGTAGAAGAGAATTAATACAGATATAAATTAAGGAGTGTTTCTAACTCGCTTGAAAATGCAAAAATGCCTAGTCAAAAGAGCTTAGATTGGAGTCTCCAAGCTCTATTGACTAGCCTACGTCTTTTATTCAACTAACCTTCTATTATTAAGGGATTGCATAGACTTCGACAGTAAAGCTTTCTCCATCGGTGTTTTCCGGTCTGGCGATGTAGAAATCTTCACTTGTTTTGATTTCTGAATCGGACCCGTCTGAAAGATCATAGAAGATCGTTTCGTCGATACCGAAGCTGATGTCTTTCATGACATCGAATTTTGCATCTTTAGGACCGTCGATGATTTTCCATTGTAACTTGGTCGCGTAAGTAGGGATGTTCCCGATCGTGAAGTTATCACTTGATCGGTTATCCTGGCCGTCCTGAGGCTGACCTTCCGATCGGATCGTCGCGATTTTCTCAGGAGCTTCGACCTCCACATTAAAAGCATCTCCATCCAGAATCCGGTCATAGGCGTACCAGGCACCGAGCCATGTCCCTGCAGCACCGTTCGAATCAGCGGAAATCATTTTTACAGAAAAATTATCCGATCCGTTCGTCGATGAACCTTCCCAGGTGGAAGCGAAAGGATATTCGTCACATTGCTTTCCTGTCCGATCCTCATCTCCGAACTCCCGGTCACAAATCCTTCTTGTCTTGTTCCTATTACGGTTGTATTCCTCCTGATGACGTTTTGTATACATCCGTGTCAGTGTGCTGTTTCCTACAACTCCCGGTATTTTCTTTCCAACCATTTGAGGCTTTGTCTGTTCTGGGTGGTCCATAGCGTCCTTCCAATGCTGGCCGGCTTCAGTTAGCATTTCGAATTCCGGTTTCGTGATCGGGACATTGAAGACCGGTGTGGCTTTGCTGAATACGGCTCCTTGCCAGAAATATTGATCAGGGAAAGCGAACATGTATTTTGCAGAGTCATAACGGACGGTCTGTTTGATGCCATCTATGCTTTTTTTGTATTTCCTTGCTGAATGGGTAAGGGTGAGTTTCGGCCAAAATTCCATGTATCCCAACTGGTCAGGATTTGAATCAGTTGCTGGGGGCGCTTCTGAGGTGAAGATTTCTGTATCGAAGTTCGTGTTTTTCCAGTGAGCGATCGTTCGTTCCGTCGGTGGATAGTCGGGATCCTCTTTACAGTCACCTGCGTTCAATTTCGATTCACATACCATATCGATTTTCAACTTGGCTCCATTTAAAGCTGGATCGGTCACGATGATATCGTCAAGTGTATAATAGATTCTCATGTTCCGGCTTTGGTTGGAACCATAACCTATTTCCGTGAATTGAAATTGAACCCCTGCGTTTATACAGATCCCTCCGATGCATTTTACAGGGACTTGATATGTCGCCACATGGGACCAACAGAAGGAATAACGGTTCTTGATATACCCTGTTTCTGAACTGCTGTCAGGACTTCTCCGGCATTCATCTACAGTCTGAATATGATCATAGTCAAATTCCGGGGGTACCCATCCGACCGCCGTCTTGATCGGAGGTGCCAAGTTCGCTCTGTATGTCGCTTTACTCTGCTGGTCTACTTCCATCAATTCATCTAATGTCTGAATGCCTTCTTTTTGCTGGATTTGATCTTGTTTGATTTCAAGCTCCCCGAGGGATTTACCTTGCTTCATCAGTTCGGTTGCCTTCTTGATCTTGTCGTCTGGGACCCAGTATCCTCCACCTTCTGAAGTTGCTTGTGTCTGTACAGGTGCAAAGATGCCAAGGGTCAAAAGCATGACAAGGACAATTGAAAAACAACGCTTGTGTAACTTGGACATTACAATTCCTCCCTTATTGAATAGTAACAGCTGTTTACTGCCATTGGACTAGTCCGCTATTAGATCTGTGCGATTTAAATCGCTGATAGGTTACTACAAAACAAGATATTTGACAATACATTCCAAATCAAATAATGCTATCAACCTACATTTTTTACCAAATAATTTTTATATAGGAAGATGGTGGCCGATTCAAAAGACCTGATAATGTTAATGACAATAAAGTTGTTGCTTTAAATAAAGTTGGTTAAAGATGAAGATATGATTAAGGCGATTGTTCAATAACACTCGAAGCAGGGATTGCGTTCTTTTATATGTATCGGGCCATATAGCTGAAGAAGAAATAAATTAGATAATAAATGATGAAAAAAACAAGGTAGAGGAGAACAATGATTAAACTGATTTAAATTGGTTATACAACTCAAAGATGCTTTACTTCAATAAGGAGGGTTGCAGACGCAGCCTTTTTCTAATGCACCAAAGGGGCAGATTAGTTGAATAAGGAAATGTAATTTTATGTTAAAATAATGGTAGGGATATGTATAAAAAAGGAGGTAGTTTAATATACCAACCTGTCAGAATTGTGGTTATAATTGGAGATGGAGAGAAACTTTTGTAAAAATATTCACGTTTAAAAGTAGGTTAAAATGTTCCTTCTGTAAGGGATTCCAATACGTTTCAAAAAGATCAAGAAACCGATTAAGTCTATTTGTATTTACTCCATTTTTGATTTGGATACCGTTAGTATCATTTGGTGTACCTAAGGGTTATATCTTAGCTTCTGAATTAGTTTCTTATGTTTTTGTGTTTGTTTGGATGCCATTTCTATATAAACTCAGTAACAAGGAGGAGCCAATGTGGTAGTATTCCTTGAATGAACAGGGTAGGTTAGTTGAAGAACAAATGATTTAAAACCATAAGGAAGACTTATGATTATAAATCATAACTCATAACTTTAATGAAGTGATCTTGGAACGTATATGGGATGAAGATACATTATTTTAATGAACTAACGGGTGCATTAGCTGAGGATCGGAGCTGCCATAAAGGCAGCTCATTTTCGTGCGCCCGGCATGG
>NZ_JAGGQN010000003.1:0-210182 GCF_018613275.1 Bacillus sp. ISL-4 | reverse complement strand
TCATGCAGGATTGCATCTCGCTGAGGCAAGCTCTGGGAAGTGGAAAGGCCAAATTGTTCTTTCCAAACGTGGAAGATCACGCCTGCGGCGTTACCTCTTCCTTGCGACCATGAGTCTGGTGATGAATAACCCTGAGTTTAAAGCCCTACACTCGAACAATGTTAAAGTGAAGAAGATTAAGAAAATGAAATCCATCATGAAACTATGTGGAAAACTCGCCCGTGTCCTAGTAGGGATTGCTCGTAATGGCTCTGCCTATAAACCGGAAATGGTATTCCCTCTTGAACAACTAGCAGCGTAAATTTACATTCTCATTTTTTTCGAAAGTTGGCTTATTCGTAGGATTTCAAAGAAAGCACGAAGTACTGGATATATAGAACAAAAGGGCAATGACCCGTTCCGTTAGCAAAACCAGCCTCCACCCCTTGGATAGGCATGACGAAGGAATGAAAGGGCATATGATTATGACCCGTTGAGACATGGGAGGGAAAGCCTCCAGGGGTAGCGTGGAAATGCGTGCAGTATATGTAATAATATGGGATTTTCAATAGATCCCCTATTCCAATCTGCCCTCATCTTATCAAAACGGTTCTATCTCTTTCGTTCATCTAAAGCAACCTATACCATGTGGTTTGAAATCCTGCGAATAAGCGAGTATTCGTGAGCATTATCTATTAAACTGAGGGAGTTCTATAATGTCACTAAAAAAATAATCAAACTATTTTATAAAAATTGTATACTAATTCACTAGAAAAGAACCCTTTTTGATCAATCTCCTTTCAAAATGGATTCTTTTTATTTACGCTAATATGAGGGTTCAGGAGGACCTTTTGATCAAAAGCTACAGTGGATTCTTTTTTTTAACAGATGCTTTAGCACAATACATACATGAACTGAGCTGGAAAGTTCCCTCCAAAGAATAAGGAATAAGAATGGCCGAAAATCAATTTGATTTTTCGGCCATTTTAATATTTGAAAATGGGGGATTCAAGAATTATTTTTCTACAGATGCAATGATGTCTTCAGCTAAGAGTTTAGAACCACTAGCACCTTTTAGATATTTCAATGTTCCTTCACTAGACCAATCAAATATCTTTATACTGCTCATTCTTTTATTTACTTCTTTAATGTTTAACTGGTTAGAAACAAAATTATAATTTGAAGGAATAATTTTATTGCCGGCTATAGCAAAAGCATTTAATCAGATTATATGAGTTAGTCTATATTGCATATAATCACTCCATTCAACAGGTAACAACTCTTTTATACAATTAAAATAAGTAAGAGTTATATTAAGTATTTTTTCCTTAGGTAATTCGGCTATCTTTGTATGTTTAATTAATAACAAAAGAAAGTTATATACATTTTTAATATGCTTTTCTTTAGTTCTTTTGCCAATTAACGTTCCTTTAATATAAAAGGGGCTGTTAGGATCCATAATTAACTGTGTTGCAATCCAACCAAAATTATCATTTTCTCTTTTTAAAAATCTACTTAAAGAAGTACCTATACCTTTAGCTTTTGTATTAATAATATCAAAAAAATTTTTTTCCTCATCTTCATCTAACCAATGGAGGGCAAGAAAAGGAACAATTAACATTGTATTTGTTGTTATTGTATATAGTTCAATTCTTATGTTGGCCATCCATTAATGAAGCTTGTTTTTTTGCAAATTAATCTGCCTATAGTTTGACGGCTTTTATCATTAGCCGGAAATTCCAAATCTTCGCCGCAGTAAAGAAATCATTTCATGCTTTTCCGGAACGTTCAGTAAAAACGAAGTCATATCTAGCCGATTGTGATAATTAAGGTATAATGATAGGGGAAGATATTTTTTAACGGATTAGGTGAAGATGATCATGAAGCTAATCATTGCGGAGAAACCAGATCAAGGTTCAACGCTTGCGGCTCAATTTAAAACGAAGAAACAGCAAGGCTATATAGAAATCATGCCGAATGAACTTTTCCCCGATGGGGCTTATGTGACTTGGGCCGTTGGTCATTTATGTCAACTCGTTTCGCCGGAAACCTATCATTCAAAATGGAAAAAATGGTCGATGGAAACGTTGCCGATGATTCCTGAGAAATTTCAATATGAAGTGACCCGACAAAAGGCAAAGCAATTCAATGTTGTGAAGACTTTGCTTAGGAAACAGGAAGTCGATGAAATCATTCATGCAGGAGATGCCGGGCGTGAAGGAGAATTGATTGTCCGTAATATCGTTAATCTATGCAATGTCAATAAACCGATGAAACGGTTATGGATTTCCTCTTTGACCCCAAAAGCGATTTATGAGGGATTCCAAAATCTGAAGAGTGAGGAAAAAACCAGGCCGCTCTATTATGAAGCGTATACGAGAGCTTGCGCGGACTGGGTTGTGGGAATGAATGCGTCGAGAGCGTATAGTATTTTATTGAAACAAAGGGGCGTTTCGGATGTGTTTTCAGCTGGAAGGGTTCAGACACCGACTCTCGCCTTGATTGTGAAGCGGGAAATGGAAATTGAGCAATTCAAGTCCGAACCGTTCTGGGAAGTGTTCGCTGACTTCAAGATGGATGGAAAGAAGTATCAGGGAAAATGGCAGCAGAACAATGATCCGAGAATCAAGACAAAAGAAATGGCGGATAAAATTGCCGATTTTTGCAAGGGTAAGGAAGCTGAAATAGCTGAAATGGATACAGAAAGGAAAGAATTCCAGCCGCCTTTGTTATTTAATCTCTCGTCATTGCAAGCGACAGTGAACAAGATTTATAAATATTCGCCGAAACAGACGCTTGATATAGTACAAAGTTTATATCAAAAAGGGATCGTTTCTTACCCACGTTCAGATTCCAATTATGTGACGGAGGGGGAAGCTGAAACATTTCCCGATATTTTGCAAAAACTAAGCGGATTTTCGGAATATGAATCCCTATTTCCTTTGCCACAACCGAACATCATGAATAATAAACGGTTTGTAAATGAAAAGAAAGTGACTGATCACTATGCCATCATCCCGACGGAACAGGTAACCGACCCAAAGCGGCTTTCCGCTGAAGAACGGAATATTTATGACTTGGTGGTACGCCGCTTGATTGCGGCTCATTATGAGAAAGCCATTTTCGATTATACCACCATTAAAACGCTTGTCGATAAGCGTGCCGAATTCATTTCTAAAGGAAAGCAGCAGATTCAAGAGGGATGGCGCAAAGTGATTTTCCAAAATGACAAGGAAGATGATGATATCATTTTGCCGTCCGTCTCAAAAGGGGATTCTGGAAAGGTCGCCAATATAAAGGTGAAAGAAGGAAAAACCCAGCCTCCTAAGCGCTATACAGAAGGTCAGTTGATCACTTTGATGAAGACTGCCGGAAAGCATCTGGATAATGAAGAGTTAGAAAAGGTGCTGATGAAAACCGAGGGTCTTGGAACTGAAGCAACGCGGGCTGGCATCATTACCATGCTCAAAGACCGTAAATACATTAATGTGAAAAAAAACCAGGTGTTTGCGACAGATAAAGGGAAAGTGCTGATTACCGCGATTGGGGAGAAAATCCTGGCTTCACCCGAGATGACAGCCAAATGGGAACAGCGTTTAAGGGAAATCGGTGAAGGGAAGGCATCAGCTGGCGGATTTATGGAAGCTGTTAAAAAGATGTCAGCAAAAATTATCAGTGATGCCGTGGAGTCATCGGAAAGCTGGGATTTTCAAGGGCTGGACACCGAGTCGATTCAACAGAGCGGCCCAAAAAAGAGAAGTTCAGCATCTGTGGGCAGTTGTAAACTATGCGGTTCTAAGATTGTCGATAAAGGGGAATTCTATGGATGTGTAAGTTATCAAAAAACAAAGTGTAACTTCACTATCTCCAAAAAAATCCTTAATAAGAAAATCAGTCAAGCAAATATAAAAAAGCTGTTGGCGAGCGGTGAAACGGATTTGATAAGCGGTTTTAAAAAAGGGGAAAAGACCTTTGATGCCATTTTATCTTGGTCCGACTCTGAAAAGAAGATCAGTTTTACATTCCCAACAGAACAAAACGTCAAGCAAACTTGAGAAGAAACTTCATTAAAGGCGCCCTGAGACTATATCTTCTTGTTTCGGGGTCGTTTATATAGTAAAATTTTTAGATATGCGTTTGAATGGGAGGATTCCGAATGCCTACACCGAGCATGGAGGATTACATAGAACAAATTTATTTACTTATTGAAGAAAAAGGATATGCAAGAGTTTCCGATATTGCCGAAAATCTTTCCGTCCACCCTTCTTCTGTTACAAAAATGGTTCAAAAACTTGATCAGGAAAAATATTTGATATATGAAAAGTACCGGGGTCTCGTTTTAACTGCAAATGGGAAAAAAGTTGGTAAAAGGCTCGTATACCGTCATGAACTTTTAGAACAGATGCTAAGGTTGATTGGGGTCAAGGAAGAAAATATTTATCATGATGTAGAGGGGATCGAACACCACCTTAGCTGGAATGCCATCGATAGGATTGGAGACTTGGTCGAATTCTTTGAAGAATCTCCTGACCGTGTCGAGGATTTACGAAAGATACAAAAAAGAAATGAAAATTCAAAATAAGCTGCCGCTGGCAGTTTTTTTTTATGTATTTGAAAATCATCTGTATTCCTGAACGAAGTTATAAAAGAGGTTTTTTTAATTTTGAGCAGAATAGCTATAAAGAAGCCCCGTTATTTTGATTCTGGAAACTGAGTGTTTTTAATATAGTAGGAACTTGTCTAATTAGGAGGGGGAATTTCTGATGAATTTACATACATGGCATAAAGAATCGAAAAAGGAATGGGATGTTTTTGCACCTATGTGGGTGAAGAATTCGCAAGAAATGTGGGAAACGGGGAGCCGGAAAAACATTATTCCTTTCTTTTCTGAATATGTACCTTCGGGAGTGAAGGTGGCTGACATTGGCTGTGGAGATGGAGTTGGTTCCTTGAAATTGGCCGAAGCGGGATTCGAAGTAACCGGAGTTGATTTATCCAATGTGATGATTGAATTTGCAAAGGGGAAAACCGCTCAACAACCAGAACTTTCTTTCCTGCAAGGGGATTTTTATAATCTTCCATTCAAAGATGAAGAACTGGATGCGGCAATGGTCATTAATTCTTTGGAATATACGGGTGAACCATTAACGGTGATGAAGGAAATTCAACGGGTAATAAAGCCTGGCGGTTATGCCTGTTTTGGAATTCTTGGTCCAACAGCTGAACCACGAAAAAAATTCAGTTTTCAACGGTTATTAGGAGATAAAGTCATAATGAATACAATGCAGCCTTGGGAATTTGAAAAAATGGCTTTAGAAAACGGATGGAAGGCAGTGGCTGATACCGGCGTTGCAAAGAGAGGGGTGGACTATACAAAACTGGGACATTTTTCAAAGGAGTTAAAGCAAGCTGTATCGTTCATGTGGCTTTTTCTCCTTCAAAAAGAGGTGGGGCAGTGATGGAGAAGTATCATATCGATCAATTCGTTGAAAAGACGAAACAGCAGGATAAAGGGCAAGGTTTATTCGAACTTGAAACGGAACGAATTCTGGAAATTAATTTGGAACAGCAGATCTGGGCAAAAATGGGGACGATGGTTTCTTATCGCGGCCAAATTAAATTCGAGCGGGAAGGTATCTTGGAGCATGGTCTTGGTAAACTCTTCAAAAAGGCTTTGACAGGTGAGGGTGCATCTTTGATGAAAGCGACTGGAAGCGGAAAGCTATACGTCGCGGATCAAGGAAAGAAGATTTCTATTTTACAGTTAAATGGGGAATCGATCTGTGTTAACGGAAATGATTTACTAGCATTTGAGCCGGGGATTCAATGGGATATAAAAATGATGCGGCGCATTGCCGGATTATTGGCGGGGGGATTGTTCAACGTAAGGCTCGAGGGGAGAGGCATGGTCGCATTCACTTCCCATTATGAGCCGCTTACTTTAATGGTGGAACATGGGAATCCAGTCTATACTGACCCGAATGCAACAGTGGCTTGGTCTGGGGAATTGCAGCCTGAATTCGTAACGGATGTTTCACTGAAGTCGTTTTTTGGAAGGGGAAGCGGCGAATCCGTTCAAATGAAATTCGAAGGTCAAGGATTTGTGGTCGTCCAACCTTTTGAAGAGGTTTATTTCGGCAATGGCAATAAGGAATCATGAACAAACAACCTGAGTCAGAAACTCAGGTTGTTTCCCATGATAATCGGAAGTGGCTGACCAAAAAACGATTCACTTAAACGTGAAAGCTTCTTTTTTCTTACCCTTTCAATCCCACTCATAAGGGGTTGATTGGTAGACATAATAGTTCAGCCAATTCGAGAACATCAAGCTGCAATGGCTCTTCCAGCGGTGAAGAGGTACCTTGGTCGGATCGTTATCAGGAAAGTAATTTTCAGGTAGTTGCGTATTGATTCCACGCTCCCTATCGCGCTTGTATTCTTCACCAAGGGTATCGGCATCATACTCAAAATGGCCGGTAACCATAATTCTTTTTCCATCAACTGAAGCAGCAATCAATACACCAGCTTGATCGGACTGTGCGAGAACCTTCAGTTCCGGATGGTTAACTAATTTTTGATAGTCAATATCCGTATGGCGAGAATGAGGGGCCATAAAATAATCATCGAATCCGCGGACTAGATTTTCATTCGGTTCAAGGACCTCATGGGTGTATATCCCGAAGCATTTCTCTGGAAGTTCGTATTTGCCTATTCCATAATGATGGTACAGGGCAGCTTGTGCCCCCCAACAAATATGTAGGGTGGATGTGACATTTTCGCTTGACCAGTTCATGATACTCTGCAGTTCTTCCCAATAATTAACATCTGAAAATTCCAGCTTTTCTACTGGAGCACCTGTAATTATCAAGCCGTCATATTTCTTCGTGCGGATATCATTAAATGATTTATAAAATTGATCTAAATGAAATTTACTTGTGTTTTTTGATTCATGTGTGCTCAAGCGCAGGAATGATATATTTACTTGAATCGGAGTATTGCCAAGAAAGCGCAGTAACTGGGCCTCCGTTTTTTCTTTCTCTGGCATTAGGTTTAATATTAATATATTCAATGGACGGATTTCCTGATTGGTAGCTCTTTCCTCATCCATAACGAAGATATTTTCCTGTTCTAAAATTTCCCTTGCTGGCAGTCGTTCCGGAATTCTAATTGGCATGATTAGCCTCCTTCTTCAAAAATCATAATATTTTAATTATATAGAAAATTATTGAATAGAAAAGCTATTTTAATAATTTCTTGAAAATCCCGAAGGAAATGGCCTGGGAATGGTAAAATGGGAAGTTCATGAATACATAAACTATGAAGTTGGAGAGGTGCTTGGAGATTGTTTGATCCTACAGCATTTGAGAACATGAAAGTGGTTTTGGAAGGAGCGGTTTACGATCGTGACTTCATTGGAGATATATTGGTCATAAAACGTGATGATATAGTGAATCTCTCGACTATGTCCAGATCATATAAGATTGAGATGGAATTGAAAAAACCAATCGCGCCTATTTCGATTAGCGGTGCCATTGAGCTACAAGCTTCACTCAAGAACCTAAGTTCGGAGTTACTCGATGCAGCTATTGATGAAACTCATTCGGGCTGCACAGTCGATATTTTCATTACTTTTCCCAAAAAGCTCGATGAAGTGAATGCTGAACAATTGTTGAATGAACTGGAAAAAATTTGGGGAGATCAGAGAATCATTACAGTGACGACCAGCGATACGGTGAGTAAAAAAATGCAACACGTTACTTCTTCTATATATAAAGTTTCATTTGGAAGGCTTGTAAAAGAAGAGCAAATGGATGATTTGGAAGACATGGTAGAGTATTTGATTCAATCCATACAAGCAGTGAAGATTCAGGGATGAAAGGAAAGGATAAAAGTTGGTAAACCTACCTTTAAATACGGTAAAATGAATCATCATACTAAAGGGAGAGATCATACATGTCCATTTACGAATTTGAAGTCAATAAAATCAATGGAGAAACTATCTCGCTTGAGGAATATAGAGGGAAAGTGATGATTATAGTGAATACCGCAAGCAAATGCGGTTTTTCGCCACAGTATGATGATTTGCAAAGCCTGTATGTACGATATAAAGAGGATGGGGTAGTCGTACTTGGTTTTCCTTGTAATCAGTTTTTGAATCAGGAGCCTGGTGATGATCTGGAAATCGACTCATACTGCAAATTGAATCATGGTATAACATTCCCGATGTTTGCAAAAGTGAATGTCAATGGAAAGGAAGCCCATCCCTTATTCAGCTACCTGACTGAAAATGCTCCTGGAGTGATGGGGTCCAAATCGATAAAATGGAATTTTACAAAGTTCTTGATTGATAGTAATGGAAATATAGTGAGCCGGTATGCACCTAAAACAAAACCTCTGGAAATGGAAGAGGATATAAAAAAATTATTATGAAGAATGATATTGAGTCCAACGGAAGCTCCAGTTGGGCTCTTTTTTTGAGGTAAGATATTTATAAGCATCCGTATTTAAAAGGGGACAGATGGTTGGGATGTTGAATATAATAGAAGACACAAATGAGGGGGGAAACCATGGAACGAATTGCATGGGTAACAGATAGTACGGGAACTTTGGACGAAGAATTATCATTGAATGAACATGTATACGTCGTTCCGATGGTCGTCATCATTGATGGAAAGGAATATGAAGATGGTGTCGACCTATTACCTGAGGAATTATACCAGCGGATGAGTGAGGAAAAAATCACCGCCACTACGTCACAGCCCTCGGTCGGCAGATTCCAAGAGTTATATAAGGAGCTTGAAAAACGCTATGATCGAATCATAGCCGTACATCTTTCAAGTGAATTGAGCGGGACCGTTTCCGCGAGCAGGCAAGCTGCACAAATGGTGTCGATCCCTGTTGACGTTTTTGATACTTTACTTATTTCCTTTCCAATGCTATTAATCATGAAAAGGCTCATGCATTATATTGATAATGGCGATTCCATCAATGAGGCTTTCGTCAAAACGAGAATGTACGCGTATAACCATGAAACCTATGTATTAATTGGTTCTTTAGATCAGCTTCATCGCAGCGGCAGGTTAACGAACGCACAGTATATTCTAGGAAGCCTATTGAGCTTTAAACCCATTATTTCAATCGAAAATGGTGTGCTTCATACTAAATCTAAACCTCGGAACCTTAAAAAAGCGGAAAAGCAGATCTTCACTGATTTTCGCAGATCAGTCGAGGCGGGAAAAGTAAAGGAATGCACCATATTATATGGTGCAGTGTCGGAGCAGGCACAAAGATGGAAAAAGATGATTACCGAAGAATTTCCTCATGTGTTGATCCATGTATCCCCACTGGGCAGTGCCATCGGGGTGCATACCGGTGAACAGACGATTGGGATCAGTTGGTTCAATGAAGATTAAAGCACACCATTTTTGAGAACCATGGTAAAATAGAAGGGACTTGGAGTGGTGATATGAAACAAACGATGATTGAATTGACGGAGAAGTATGTATATGACCAATTGAATTCTGATGCCAGCGGCCATGATTGGTTCCATATCGATCGTGTTCGTAAGCTGGCTTTACATATTGCAAAAGAAGAACGAAAAGGAAATGAGTTTATCATTGAATTGGCGGCTCTGCTTCATGATATCCCGGATGATAAACTAAACCAGGAAGCCGATGAAGGCTGGAAAAAGCTTGACGTTTTGTTTGATGAAATGAAGTTGGATATTGATAGTGTTGATGCCATCAAACAGATCATCAATACAATTTCATATAGTGCAGGGCAGTTGAAGCTTCCTTCGATCGAGGCTGAAATTGTTCAGGATGCGGACCGCTTGGATGCAATTGGTGCCATTGGCATAGCCAGGACATTTGCATTTGGCGGAAAAAAGGGACAACTTATGTATGATCCTTCATTGCCCATAAGGGAAAACATGACCAAGAAGGAATACAGGAGTGGCAAAAGCTCATCCATTCATCACTTTCATGAAAAATTATTGCGTTTGCAAGATATGCTCAATACTTGTACAGCCAAGAAGATTGCAAGTGAAAGGCATGAATTTATGGTTGGATTTTTAGAGGAATTTAATAAGGAATGGGATGTACGATTATGAAAGTTTTTAGCATGGAACATGTAATGAAAACCCAAGGGGAAAAGCTGCTTTTTAAAGATGTCTCTTTTTCCATTACCGAAGGGGAAAAAATCGGGATCGTTGGTATAAACGGCACCGGAAAATCGACATTATTGAATATCATCGCAGGCTTGGAAGACAGTGATTTAGGAACGAAGGATCATCCGAATGATTACACGATTTCCTATCTATCCCAAGATCCGCAATTTGATGAGAGTTTGACGATCATGGAATATATGTATGAAAGTTCAACTCCTGTATTTTCCTTGATTAAGGAGTATGAAAAGACGCTCGTTCAACTCCAGGTAGATCCACAGAATAGCGTAATACAGGACCGTTTGTTAAAGCAGCAACAGGATATGGACACGCTTGGTGCCTGGGATACAAGTGCCAATGCCAGAACGATACTGACCAAGCTTGGTCTTCCTGATCACACAAGGAAATTGAGGGAACTGTCAGGTGGCCAAAAAAAACGTGCGGCCCTGGCAAAAACCTTGATTGAGACTCCTGATTTACTGATTTTGGATGAGCCGACGAACCATCTCGATTTTGAAAGCATCACTTGGCTTGAAGAATATTTGGGGAAATATCAAAAGTCCGTTTTATTTGTGACCCATGATCGATATTTCCTTGATCGCGTGTCCAATAAGATTTGGGAAATTGCCCAAACGCAGCTTTTCGAATACAAAGGAAACTATGCGGATTATTTAGAATCAAAGGCCATTCGTGAAGAGAACGAAACGGCTGAAAAATCGAAAAAGGAAAGTCTATTCAAAAAAGAACTGGCCTGGATCCGTAAAGGCGCAAAAGCCCGTACAACGAAACAAAAGGCCAGGATCCAACGCTTCGAAACATTGGAATCAGGTGTAAAGGATAAGCAGAAAACCGAGAACCTGGAAATGGAATTAAGCGGTGCCCGCCTTGGAAAAAAGGTACTCGAGATGCAGGATGTTTCTAAATCCTTCGGTGATCGAACCATCATCAACCATTTTTCCTTCCTCTTCAAACCGGGTGATCGAATTGGGATCGTCGGTAATAATGGCAGTGGAAAATCAACCTTGTTAAATATCCTGGCCGGACGGGAATCTATAGATGAAGGAAACCTGGAAAAAGGGCAAACCGTGAAAATAGGGTACTATACGCAAGAAAGCGTCGATATGGATGAGAATTTGCGCATGATCGAGTATATTCGGGAAACGGCGGATTCAATCGCCCTTAAAGATGGTAGTTTCATATCGGCTGCGCAGATGCTTGAAAGGTTTTTGTTTCCGATGGGCTCTCATGGGACGCCTATTCGCAAGCTTTCCGGAGGAGAGAAAAGGCGTTTATATCTTCTTAACATTTTGATGTCGGCACCTAATGTCCTGCTTTTGGATGAACCGACAAATGATTTGGACACGCAAACCTTGACCGTTCTGGAGGATTATTTAGAAACGTTTCCAGGTGTAGTCATTACTGTATCACATGATAGGTATTTCCTGGATAAGACGTGCCATCAGCTTCTTGTTTTCAAGAATAAAGCTGAAATTGATTTCTATTACGGCAGTTATTCAGAGTTCTTGGAAGAAAAGACTGAAGAGGCCGTGCCAGTAAAAGCACCGGAACCTCAGATGAACCGGACCGAAAAGAAAAAGAAAAAACTAACTTATGCGGAAAGTAAGGAATGGGAAGAGATAGAAGGGAACATGGAACGGGTCGAGTTGCGCCTGAAAGACATAACATCAGAAATGTCAGCAGCGGGAAGCGATTTTGAAAAAGTCCGCCTGCTGCTTGAAGAAGAAAAGGAACTAACGGATAAATTAGACCATTTGATGGAAAGATGGACGTATTTAGCGGAAAAATTGGAAGAGGAATGAGCGGGATGACCGGTCCAAGGGAGCAAACTTGGACCGGTCTTTTTTTAGCCAATCTCAATTGCATGAGAATCTGTTGCCGATGTGATAATATCTAGTACATGGAAACGTCTTGTTAAAGGAGAGAAATGCATTGAAAATTAAGTCGATAGAACCTACACCAAGTCCGAATACAATGAAAATCAATTTAACTGAAGAGCTATTAGCTGGTAAAAGCAATAATTATAAGAAAGATCAAGCTGACCAAGCACCCCAGCTGATTAGAGATTTATTTACGATCGAGGGAGTGAAAGGGGTATATCATGTTGCGGACTTCTTAGCCGTTGAGCGAAATGCAAAATATGATTGGAAAGATATCTTGGTCCAAATCCGTCAAGTTTTCGGGGAAAAAACCGAAGAACAAAATCAACAAACGGCATTAAATGAACATTACGGTGAAGTAACTGTTGCCATTCAACAATTCAAGGGCATTCCGATGCAAATTAAAGCAAGTGATAGCCAACACGAAAAACGTTTTGCCTTACCGGATTATTTCATAAAGGGCATTTCCGCTGCTCAAAAAGAAGATGACAATGTAGTACTGCTTCGAAAATGGAAGGATTATGGCGTAAGATATGGTGATATGGAAGATATCGTGAAGGAAGTGTCCGATGAGTTGATTGCAGCTTACCCGGAAGAACGAATTAATCGACTGGTAGCCGCTGCAAAAGAAATGGTGGATACGAAGGAAGCAATTTTGAAACGACCAAAAATTAAACTGACTGCAGAAATGCTGAATGACGAAAGCTGGGAAAAGCGTTATCAGGCTTTAGAACAAATGGAAGATCCAACGGTTGATGATATACCCGTATTGGACATGGCACTCTCCGATAATAAGGTCTCCATTCGAAGGCTCGCGGTAGTATACTTGGGTATGATCGAAGATAGAAAAGTGCTTCCGAGCTTGTATAAAGCATTGAAAGATAAAAGTGCGGCCGTAAGACGTACGGCTGGGGATTGTTTATCCGATCTTGGCTTTGAAGAAGCGATGGGAGAAATGTCTCAATCACTTTCGGATAAAAATAAATTGGTTAGATGGAGGGCGGCGATGTTTTTATATGAAGTGGGAAATGAAAGGACCCTCCCTTATCTTAAGCAAGCGGAACAGGACCCTGAATTCGAAGTGGCCCTGCAGGTCAAGATGGCCATTGACCGTATAGAAAATGGGGAAGAAGCAAAAGGTTCGGTTTGGAAGCAGATGACAGAATCAAGACAAGCGAATGACAAGTGAGATTTAATGGGAATAACTTAATGGAATCTAAAATGGTTACAGGCAAAAGGCATGCGGATGATTTAATCCGTATGCCTTTTTATTCTTGAAGCGGATCTTCAAGTCATTTGACATTCGTTTGCAATCCAAAACATTCAAAATGGCTAATTTTTCGATATACAGAAGTTTTTATGATATAAATTTGATCTCTATTATTTTAGTAAAATGATTTTTGTAGATATTTTGTGTTGAATGGTTGCATTTGTATGTAAATATGTTAGAATTTTTAGAGTATACTAAAAATTATATTATATTGAATCATTAAACATTTAGTGGAAATTGGGGGTACAACAAATGTCTACATCAAATATGAGAAGTGACATGATTACAAAAGGGGTCGATCGAGCTCCACATAGAAGTCTGTTGCGGGCAGCAGGGGTTAAAGAAGAAGATTTCGGTAAACCGTTCATCGCGGTTTGTAATTCTTACATCGATATCGTTCCAGGTCATGTCCACCTTCAGGAATTCGGAAAAATAGTGAAGGAAGCGATTCGCGAAGCTGGCGGTGTTCCTTTCGAATTTAATACGATTGGGGTAGACGATGGAATTGCAATGGGTCATATTGGTATGCGCTATTCTTTGCCAAGTCGTGAAATCATCGCGGATTCCGTGGAAACTGTTGTATCAGCACATTGGTTTGACGGTATGGTTTGCATTCCGAACTGTGACAAGATAACGCCGGGAATGATGATGGCAGCACTTCGTGTCAATATTCCAACAATATTTGTAAGTGGCGGACCCATGAAGGCAGGTAAAGACAAAAACGGTAAATCCCTTTCATTAACATCCGTTTTTGAAGGTGTGGGCGCTTATCAAGCAGGTAATATCAATGAAGAAGATTTGCAGGAAATCGAGCAAGTTGCCTGCCCTACTTGCGGTTCTTGTTCAGGAATGTTCACGGCAAACTCCATGAACTGCCTGGCAGAAGGCTTAGGACTTGCGCTTCCAGGAAATGGAACGATTTTGGCGGTAGCCGAAGAACGTAAGGAATTCGTTAAGAAATCCGCTAAACAGTTGATGGAGATAATCAAACAGGATATCAAGCCTCGTGATATCGTAACGATTGATGCAATTGATAATGCATTTGCATTGGATATGGCGATGGGCGGTTCGACCAACACCGTTCTTCATACACTTGCATTGGCACATGAAGCAGGTTTTGAATATCCAATGGAACGCATAAATGAAATAGCTAACCGAGTACCGCATCTAGCGAAAATCGCACCGGCATCCGATTATCATATTGAAGATGTACATAATGCCGGTGGTGTAAGTGCCGTCATTAATGAGTTACTCAAAAAACCAGGTGCCTTTAATGGGGACTGCCTTTCTGTCTCAGGTAAAACGCTCCGCGAAAATGTTGCCGGTTGTGAAATATTGGACAAGGATGTTATCCATCCGTTAGATAATCCGCATTCTGAGCGTGGTGGGCTTGCTGTATTATTTGGTAACCTTGCTCCTCAAGGCTCCATCGTAAAAGTAGGGGCGGTTGACGAATCAGTTGGTGGCTACCACAGGGGTCCTGCCATTTGTTTCGATTCCCAGGAAGATGCACTTTCAGGAATCATTACTGGAAAAGTAAAAGAGGGGAATGTAGTGGTCATTCGTTACGAAGGACCTAAAGGAGGACCGGGTATGCCGGAAATGTTGGCACCCACTTCCCAAATCGTCGGGAGGGGACTTGGAGCTAAAGTCGGTTTGATCACTGATGGCCGCTTTTCAGGCGCATCTCGAGGCATCAGCATTGGTCATATATCCCCTGAAGCAGCTGAGGGAGGCCCGATTGCCTTTGTTGAAGATGGAGATATCATCGAATTGGATTTGAATAATCGTAAAATCGAATTGGAAATTTCCGATGAAGAATTCGAAAAACGCAAAGCCAATTGGAAAGGCTTCGAGTCAAAAGTCAGGACAGGCTATTTAGCACGTTATTCCAAACTTGTGACGAATGCCAGCTCAGGCGGCGTGATGAAAGTTTAGTTAAAAGGAAGATTAAAACATGGGGGCAGAATGAAAGTGGATTCTGTCACCATGTTTTTTTGTGAAGAACAATGAAATTTTACAAAGCTTTAAGCGTCATTTTTGCATATGCGCTCAAAAATATAGTATGATTATACTAATTGAAGAATTGTAACCAAGGAGGTTTTTTTATGTCGATGGCATATGATGAATATATGAAACAAATGGTGAAACCAATGCGCGCGGAACTGGTGCAAGCAGGTTTTGATGAGTTGGAATCCGCTGAAGCGGTTGAAAGCTTTATGGAATCGGTAGAAGGTACGACACTTGTGGTCGTGAATTCAGTTTGCGGCTGTGCTGCCGGGTTAGCCCGTCCAGCTGCTACTCAAGCTGTACTTCAAGCAGACAAAAAGCCAGATCATTTGGTAACTGTATTTGCCGGCCAAGATAAGGACGCGACAGCTAAAATGCGGGAATATTTCGATGGAATAGAACCTTCTTCACCATCCATGGCTCTTTTAAAGGGAAAAGATGTTGTACATTTCATTCCACGCCATGATATAGAAGGACAGCCAATGGAAGCTATCATGGAAAATTTATTGGCAGCGTTCAGTCAAGTAAATAAGTGATGAAGCGGAATGCCCTGGAAACAGGGCATTCTTTTCAAATTTTAGAGAGTATGAAGGGGTAGGGTACATGTTTGTCACAACAGTAGGAAGAGCCGATAAAGAAACGATGATATTAGCCAAAAGTTTAGCTGAAGAATTACAAATCCCCTTTATAGCCAGAAGAAAAAGATCGGTCAGAGATATCCAAGCGGAACAGAATGAAGATGATTGCCTTGTTTTCGGTAAAAAGCGGATGGAGTTATATCGATACCAGGAAAAAGAACCATTCTTTTTTCACCCGAACCTAGCGATGATCCGTATAAAAAGAATAATGCGCGGAGAGAGTGACCCATTTCTCATTGCCGGAGATATAAATGAAGGGAACGCTGTGCTTGATTGTACCATGGGTTTGGGCTCGGATGCGATAGTCGCAAGTTTCGCAGTGGGCGAACATGGACAGGTTGTCGCATTGGAAGGAAATCAATATTTGGCATTACTCGTGGACCATGGGATGAAGACATGGGAGGATGCAGAAGAAAAGATGATTTCTGCGATGCGAAGAGTAGAGGTCATGTACGGTGATCATTACGAAATTTTGAAAGCATTGCCGGATAATCATTTTGATGTCGTATATTTCGATCCCATGTTTGAAGAAACGATTCAGGAATCGAATGGAATCAGGGGACTGACTCATTTTGCGGTAGGTAAGGATTTATCTGTGGAAATAATGAATGAAGCCAAGCGGGTTGCACGCAAGAGAGTCGTGTTGAAAGACCATTTTCGCAGCTCCCGCTTTGAGGAATTTGGATTTGAGGTAATAAAGAGAAAAACATCCAAATTCCATTTTGGCTTCATTCAATCCAGTGATCACGATTTATAATCTGTTTCGTCCAGACCCATTGCACAGCCTTCTCGGCTTGAATCGGCAGCACCATAGTTCGAGCCATCAGGGTTGATTTGAATCGCTTGGACATTCCCTATAGAGTGGGGAACTTCATTAAAGGCGAAGCCCATCGCTTCCAAGTGGCCTTTGCTAGTCATATCCATTCCAGGCTCCCATTCAATATGAGGGCCCATTGGAGTGAAAATTCTAGGTTCCTCGATGGCTGCTTTCAAATCCATTTTTAAATCGAGTACATTAATGATCGTTTGTACGACTGAACTGATGATGGTCGGTCCACCAGGTGAACCTAACGTCAAGATCGGCTCGCCGTCTTTAAAGATGATGGTCGGGCTTTTACAGCTGACGGGGCGTTTATTGGGCTGTACTTCATTCATGCCGCCTGGAATGGAATCGAAATCAGTCAGTTCGTTATTCAGCATGAAACCATAATCGGAAACCATGATCCCTGATCCGAATGGATGTTCCACTGTAGAAGTGCATGCTGCGATATTACCCCATCTGTCACGGACAGTGAAGTGTGTCGTTTCACTGATATCTTCTTCATTAGGCTGCGGAATGACTTCCCTTTGTTTCACGGAATCATAAATCCAAGGGTTTCCGAAGTCAATGGCATTATTTCTTGTTTTGAAATTAATGAATGAGCGGCGTTTAGCTATATACTCATCATGCATGAGACCCGCCAATGGCAATTCGGCAAATTCAGGATCAGCGAGAAATGCCTTTTTATCTGTAAATGCCAGTCGCATCGCTTCTGCTATTAAATAATATTTTTCCCAAGAACGGACATCATATTGTTCTATATGGAAGCTCTCCAATATTTTCAGGATTTGGATGACCGTGAATCCGCCAGCGCTTGGTGCATTTGATGATGCAATTAGATAATCCTTATAAGTCCCATACAAGGGTACATCGATTGTAGCTTTATATTCCTTTAAATCAGAAAGCTCCATGAACCCTCCAAGTTCCTGTATGCAGGAAATGATGCCCTCTCCGATTTCACCTTCATAAAAAGCGGAAATGCCTTCACGTTGTAATATCCGATAGGTATTCGCCAGTTTTTCTTTTATGAGCAGATCGCCATCTTGATACGCTTTTCCATTTGGCATGAAGAACTTACGCGCTTCATCACCCAATCGATATTCAAAATTTTTAAGAGCATCGCAAAGAACCCAATTGACGGGAACTCCTTTTTCTGCAAATTCAATGGATGGCTCGATGAGGTCCGCTAATGGCTTGCTTCCATGTTCGTTGAGTGCTTCATCCATAGCTTTCAGTATTCCGGGGATGCCAACGGCTGTAGCTTTTATTGATCTTTCTTTAAATGGGATGACCTCCCCTTCATCATCAAGAAACATGTCTCGATGAGCGGCTTTAGGTGCCCTTACATGGCCATCGTATATTTTCGTTTCCTTATCTTTTGCGTTATATACCATAAGGAAACCACTTCCTCCAATACCAGTCATCATGGGTTCCACAATATTTAGGGCAAATTGGATGGCAACCGCCGCATCGACAGCATTTCCACCTTCACGTAATATTTTTTCCCCAATGGAAGTGGCTACGGGATGAGCTGTAACGACCATTCCGGCGTTCCCTTTATCTGTTTCCCTTTTGTAATCCTTATCTTTAATGATTTCATTGTTGTTTTCCAAAATGATTCCTCCATTATTCAGTCCTTTTATCTGCCAAAAGGTTAGGCTTATGTTTGAGTGAAAAGAAAACCTTGTCATTGTAGAAAAATGACAAGGAGATTTTTCGTAGGGATTCATTTATTCTTAATCAGCAAATGATAAATATACGAAAAATGCTAATGTTACAAGACATAAAGCCACCATGGCAGTCGAAGCCATATAAGACCCCTCCTTAAAAAGACTTGAATCTAATTAATTTCTCCAATAATCGTCAAAATCCTTCATTAAAATGTAAAATTGTTGATATTTAATAAAAAAGTTCTGGTTCATAAAGTTTATATAGGTATTTATCCTTTTTTTTGATTTTCAAAACATGGGTAACTATATATTCGTAATTACCAAAAAATAAAAGTATACTAAATATAAAGACAATACAAAAAAAGAGGGGGAGTGTGAGTTGAAAGTAGCGGTTTGGTTCAGGAAAAGTCTCGTCATTTTAGTATCCGTTTTGACGTTTGGTCTTGTCACTCCTTCAGATCTGGCGTGGCTAGCGGAAGCCGATTCGTTAAAGGATACTAAAAAGGGATTAGTGGAAGAAGAGGGATTAGCCTATCTTCCTTCGCAGAATTCAACTGAACTTGAGGAAGAATTCAACCGGGAAGAATTTTTATCGGACATTCTGAATAAGGCAGAGGAAAACGCATTTATGAAATTTGGAGAAAAAATCAATCCTAAAATTGGCGATGAGTTCAAAATGGCCATATTACCAAAAATGGAAGAAGCTATTACAGAAATGGCTGCACAATTTCCAGATGAAAAATTACAGCAATTAACCATCACTGAGCAGCCGAGTGCAGGCAGGGCCGAGAAGATATTTCATATTTATGATTCAATCAGCGGGAAGGATATCATCAGATTCCATGTCAGGCAGGAAAATCCTCCACTGGAAGGCTATTGGTTCAATTTTCACTATCATACCCATCATGATTCATTTGCCACCCATTATAATATCGGGAAAATATATTGGGATAAAAATACGCCGCCAGAGTGGACGAGTAAACAAAGGCTCGCATAGTGGTTGGTTTCGTTGATTTTATTTAATGTAAGAGTAAGATGAAATGTAAATGATTTTCTAATAAGCATCAAATGATACGTTGTCATGCAACGTATTTATTTTGTGTTTAAATAAAAGTAGAGTTTTTATCATAACGGGGAACAATGTTATTTTAAAAGGTTTTCTAATTTTGCTGTCATAGTAGCAGAGGAGTCTTTATCATGTCAGAGTTGTTAAATAACATCATGCAAACGTATGCTCAATTTTTTGACTGGCATATGTGGGTGGAGGTTTTATCCGACCCGGTGAGCTGGGGATTAATTGGAACGCTCGTGTTAATGGAAGGATTACTATCAGCTGATAACGCTCTGGTATTAGCTGTAATGGTCAGGCACCTTCCTGAAAAACAACGGAAAAAAGCTCTTTTTTATGGTTTATTAGGTGCTTACGCTTTTAGATTCATTGCGATAGGAATCGGTGTTTTCCTCATTAAGCTTTGGTGGGTGAAGGTGATTGGAGCCGCTTACCTTGGCTGGCTCTCATTTAAATACTTTAGGAATAAAAGAAAGAAACAAGATGGGATCGAAGAAGATATCCAGGGAATGAGTAAAAACAGCATACTGATCCGTATGTTTGGTACATTATGGGGAACGGTCGCGGCAGTGGAATTGATGGATATAGCATTTTCCGTCGATAGTGTCTTGGCCGCATTCGGGGTAAGTGAAAAAGTCTGGGTCCTTTTGACAGGCGGTATGATTGGTGTCTTGATGATGCGGGGAGTGGCGGGGTTATTTCTAAAATTGATAGATAAGGTTCCTGAATTGGAAACTGCCGCATATGTCCTTATCGGATTCATTGCTATAAAAATGCTAATGGCCGTTGCAGGGATTGAAATCCCGTCTGCGATCTTTTTTGCCTTTATTTTGCTGATTTTCGGCACCACGATTGTATTTCATTTGAAGAAAAGTAAAAAGCTCAAGGAACATGGTTGAGCACAATAAAAAAAGCTGACATCAAAAATGATGTCAGCTTTTTGTCGCCAAAAGAGGTTCGGAATGATCTCATCCCAAACATGATTTTAAAAGAACATTTGATTATCCTACATGTTTTTTACATGATTATACGGATGAAACCCTCAATAGATTGAAGAAATTTGCGACACTCCTGCCGAATTGCTGGCTAGACAAGACCCGCGGATTTCTGAAATCAACTGGAAATTCTATTTGAAAAAATTGTAGGTAAAATGACTTTTTTTGAATTCGTCTACAGTCTAAAGCTGACATCAAAATGATGTCAGCTTTTTTTTAGGAAAATATCAAGTAATTGAAGAAGGCCGGTAAATGTAGTGAAGAAAAGCAAAGGCAATAAAAAGTTAAGCCAAAGAGAAGACATTAGCGGATGCAGCAGTATGCCAAAGAAAATGGAGAATAGAAAAAGGTCGAGAATGATGAACACTTTTAAACTGTAGATATCAAGGACTTCTTCAGCAAGTTCACGGTGCTCATCCAAAATGGCTTTTTTATTGTTGGTTTCCATGCGATCACCTTAAACCTTTTACGATTATATATTGTTGATATATGAAAAGACTGGATCAATTGTTCTTCTCCGAATGAATGTGCAACCGAAAATGCCAAAAAAACATAGATTTTTAACACTAGGTCAATATGTTATACTAATATAATAGTATGTAAGGTTTAGAGATTTTAAATTACTTATATTTTCTTAACGATAATGAGAAATGAAGAAAGGGGAGAAGAGTGTGAAAAGGAAGAAATGGTTATCCATACTTGCATTATTTGTCTTTTTACTCTCCTTGCTCTCCTATACGTTAGCGAAGGATGAATCGGTAAAATGGCGCAATTTAAACAAAGATAATCTTTTAAGGCAAGCTGAACTTTTTAAGGGGAATAAAGAATTACAAAGGATATTTTTATTTCCGGAAGAGGAGTTCGATCAAAGGGAAGCACTCAAAATTGCTGGAACCATTAATAAACTGCCTCATTCCCTTTTGGTGAAAACTGCTGAAAGTGGTGTGAGAATCAAACTATTTGATGGTGATATAACAGAAAATCAATCCGCGGCCAAATTAAAGGGGAAAACTCCGCGTGGTTATTTGAATAAAGAAACAACTTGGGATGATGTGCCTGGTATGGGCGGATCACATACGGTATTGGTTAAAATCGGAGCAAGTGACAAAGGCAATGGACATGGCTCCGTTAATTTGGAACTGCATGAGCTGGGGCATTCAATTGATAATATAGTGTTTGATGGAATCCGTGAAGACATGGAATATTTGAAGATTTGGGGTAAGGAAGTGGATGGGCTGTTTCCTGGCCAGACGTATTTTTCCAATTACCCTGAGGAATACTTTGCAGAAACGTTTGCCATGTTTTATGTGAACAATGAACAAAATCAATTGCTTAGACAAAAAGCGCCCGAGACTTATAATTTTATTAAACAATTAGATTAAACATTGGGCAATAATACGTTAAAATAAGGAGAATGAAAGTAGAAAAGGTGGTTTATCATGAAGCAATATTTAGATTTATGTAAGCATGTACTCGAAAATGGAACGCAAAAAGGTGATCGTACGGGAACGGGAACGATCAGCACCTTTGGATATCAAATGAGATTCAATTTAAAAGATGGATTCCCTGTACTTACAACGAAAAAAGTTAGTTTAAAAGCGATTATCCATGAATTATTATGGTTTTTGAAGGGTGATACAAACGTTGGCTACCTTCAGGAAAATAGCGTGCGGATTTGGAATGAATGGGCTGATGAAAATGGAGAATTAGGTCCGATTTATGGTCATCAATGGCGTTCTTGGGGAACGCCCGATGGAAGGCAAATCGACCAAATCAGTGAATTGATCGAACAAATAAAAACGAATCCAAATTCAAGAAGATTGATAGTCAGTGCTTGGAATGTTGGGGAACTGGACGAAATGGCCCTGCCGCCTTGCCATGCTTTCTTTCAATTCTATGTCGCTGATGGAAAGCTTTCATGCCAGCTATACCAACGTTCAGCGGACGTCTTTTTAGGTGTTCCTTTTAATATAGCTTCGTATGCGCTTTTAACGATGATGATCGCCCAGGTGTGTGATTTGGAAGTTGGCGAATTTGTACATACTTTCGGGGATGTCCACATCTACTCTAACCACCTTGAACAAGTGGAACTGCAGTTGACCCGTGATCCCAAACCATTGCCAATCATGAAAATCAATCCAGATGTAAAAAATATCTTTGATTTTAGCTTCGAGGACTTCGTTTTGGAAAATTACGAAGCCCATCCCCATATTAAAGGTGAGGTTAGCATATGATATCGTTGATAGTGGCTATGGATCAAAATCGTGTGATAGGTAAAAACAATGAACTGCCATGGCATTTACCGGCAGATTTGCAGTATTTTAAAAAAGTGACGATGGGCCATCCGATCATCATGGGCCGAAAAACATTTGAATCGATCGGCAGGGTCCTGCCTGGCCGGGAAAATGTCATCGTTACCCGCAATCAGGGTTTTAAAGCGGAAGGCTGCGTAGTTTTACATGATATCGAACAAATCAAAACGTTTGCAGATAGCCGTGATGAGGAAGTTTTCGTGATTGGCGGAGCCGAAATCTTCAAGGAAATCCTGCCTGTTACCGATCGCCTGTATATAACGGAAATTCATGAAACCTTTGAAGGTGATACTTTCTTTCCCGTGATTGATGAAAATCAATGGGATAAAATCTCCTCAAGCCCAGGCAGCATCGATGAAAAAAATCGTTTTGCACATGATTTTATTATTCTACAAAAAAAATAAAGTGTTAATCCGATTATGGGAAAATGACCATAATCGGATTTTTTTGGTATGGAACGAACAAAAGCGAGAATTTTTAGAAAAATCAATTACATTAATAACAGTAAAGTGCTATAATGATTGAATTCATTAAGGGAAGGAAATGAGGGATTGTTATGAATCAGACTGCATCTAAGAATAGGGGGATTCAATTGGAAGATATTCTAATTGCCTATAGAGAACTGAAAGAAATCGTTTTGCATACTCCTTTACAAAAAAATCAGAGGCTCTCTGAAAAATATGATTGTAATGTTTATTTAAAACGCGAGGACCTACAACACGTACGTTCCTTTAAATTAAGAGGGGCTTACTATAAAATGAAAAGCCTGACCGAGGAAGAGACGAAGAATGGAGTCGTTTGTGCCAGTGCAGGAAACCATGCACAAGGAGTAGCTTTTTCCTGCAGCCAATTAGGTATCCATGGGAAAATATATATGCCTGCTACAACTCCAAGGCAAAAAGTCGATCAAGTGCAGTTATTCGGAAGGGATAATGTGGAAATCATCCTTGTCGGGGATACTTTCGATGATGCATTTGCCATGGCGATGGAATGCTGTGAAAAAGAAGAGCGTTCGTTTATCCATCCATTTGACGATGAAAAGGTAATCGCCGGGCAGGGTACAACGGCTGTAGAAATCCTGAATGATTGTGAAGATGAAATCGACTATGTATTTGCCGCTATGGGCGGTGGCGGTTTAATGGCCGGAGTATCGAGTTATTTCAAATCGGTTTCTCCAAATACGAAATGTATTGGCGTTGAGCCGCAAGGTGCTGCTTCGATGGAATACTCCTTCAAGGAAGGAAAAGTTTCTGAACTTGAAAACATAGATACATTCGTTGACGGGGCAGCTGTCAAGTGTGTGGGACAGTTGACATTTCAGCTTTGTAAGGAAAACCTGGAAGATATCGTTGTCGTACCTTCGGGCCAAATCTGCACGACGATTCTCGATTTATATAATCAGCATGCGATTGTCGCTGAACCTGCAGGGGCTATATCTGTAGCCGCGTTGGATTTATACAAAGAACAAATCAAAGGCAAAACGGTTGTATGCATGGTCAGCGGAGGGAATAACGACATTGGGCGTATGCAGGAAATTAAGGAGAAATCCTTATTATATGAAGGGCTGCTTTATTATTTTATCGTGAATTTTCCACAACGTGCTGGAGCATTAAGGGAATTCCTTGATGAGGTGTTAGGACCGAATGACGATATAAGCCGTTTTGAGTATACGAAGAAAAATAATAAAGAAAGCGGACCGGCCCTGGTTGGTGTAGAATTAAAAGATAAAAATGATTATGAAGGGCTCATTCAGAGGATGAACAAGAAAGGATTCTCTTTCGTAGAGGTCAATAAAGACAGTAATTTATTTCACTTATTGATTTAATCATGGATTAAATGTTAAATTAGGATAGAATAATACCTATGTTTTTACATTTAATTCTGCCGGCCAGTCGTTTATGGGTATACTGTCGATAATTGTTACCATTCTATGACGAATTGCCAGTTCCCTTTCTATTGGTTGGAAATGGTATTATAATCGGAGTAGGTCTAATTACAACACCAAAGGGGATGTATCCATGTCGAACATTGGAGTACCTGGTCTAATTCTCATCTTAATATTGGCTTTAATTATCTTTGGTCCGAAGAAACTTCCAGAAATCGGACGTGCTTTTGGACAAACACTTCGTGAGTTTAAAAAGTCCACGAGTGATTTAACAAAAGGTGATTATGAAGAAGATAAGAAGCTACAACAAAAAAATCATGAATGATTGAATGCTGGGCGTAAGATGCAATCGTCTTGCGCCTTTATGCTGGAACAAAGATACAGATTTTCAGATGAAGGCGTGATCAACTTTGGAAGATAAAGAATTAAATATCATCGATCATCTCGATGAATTGAGAAAACGGCTCATCATTACTGCTGTTGCTTTTTTGATCTTTTTTATCGCCAGTTTTATTTATGTTGAGGAGATTTATAATTGGTTCGTGAAAGATCTCGATTTTGACCTGATGGTATTGGGACCGAGTGATATTATCTGGATTTACTTTATGCTTTCAGGTGTCGTAGCCATTGCGGCAACCATACCTGTAATTGCTCTGCAAATCTGGTTATTCATCAAACCCGCTTTGATGCCAAATGAAGTAAGGGCGACCCTTGCCTATATTCCAGCACTTTTCCTGCTTTTTATCGGAGGGCTTGCTTTCGGTTATTTTGTCATCTTCCCGACCATTCTTCAATTTTTGATTGAACTGGGAGATGGGATGTTCATAACCAGTTTTACAGCGGATAAGTACTTTTCATTCGTATTTAATATGACGATACCTTTTGCTGTTTTATTCGAGCTTCCTGTCGTTACCATGTTTTTGACTTCCCTTGGCATAATAAATCCTTATGTGCTTCAAAAGTTAAGGAAGTATGCATACTTTGTACTGGTTGTCATAGCGATATCGATTACGCCGCCTGACTTTATGTCAGACTTTATGGTGATGGTTCCATTGCTGTTATTATACGAAATCAGTATTTCGTTATCAAAAGTCGTCTATAAACGAAGGGTGAAACGTGAAAGCTTGCGGGAAGACACCTATGAGGAAGGTTTATAAGAAGAAGCCCATAATGGCATTTTGCCCTTATGGGTCTTTTTTTTTATGAATGTCAATCTGATTTATCTGTTTTTTTACACATTTGAATATTTATACTTTTGGATTTATTGTGTATAATGTAAGCAATCGGTTAAAAATGAGGATTGATATTTTGATGTTCAAATGCTTGGAATTCAAAGATTGTTTTGGACATAAGGTCATAATTTCAGAAATACCTGTCTTACTGCCTAGTGACCCGAATTTTTTTATGTTGACCGTGCGTTTGGAAGTTTTTGTTAAGAAGGTTTTTGCCAATAAAGATCATAAAGAAAATTACTCATTTAAGCATTATTTAGCATCGGTACTCAAATGGCCCGTTTATAACAAGCTTTTTTTTGGAAGTTTACTCAATAATGCTTAATGTGGACTATTCCATAGCTAACTTCTCCGTTCAAAGAGATGACACAATGCCATGCAATATCGAATGAATCGGCATGTGTTCAGGTTAGCTCATGGAACGGTCTTTTTTTGTGTATACATTTCAAAAGAAAAGTATCACTTCACTTGAAAAAGAAGACCTTTGGTTTGAATGCGTACCTTGAATAGGTATAATACAATAGATATGTAAATTTAGGGATGTGTAATGATGAATAAAGTAAAGATAGTAACAGATTCGACAGTAGATATGACACCAGAGGAACTGAACTTTTATGATATAACAATGGTCCCTTTATCAATCTTTATAGATGGGGAGACTTTTTTGGATAAGGTTGAAATCGAACAAGAAGAATTCCTGCAAAGGATGAACCAGTCAAAAGAATTGCCAAAAAGCTCACAACCAGCCGTAGGTACCTTTGTGGAGGTATATGATGAACTCGGAAAGGACGGCAGCGAGATTATTTCCATACATATGACTGGTGGCATGAGCGGCACAGTTCGCTCAGCGGAAAGCGCAGCTAGTATGTCTGAAGCGAAGGTTACCGTTCTTGACTCGAAATTCATTTCAAAAGCGATGTCATTCCAGGTGATCGAGGCAGCGAAGATGGCGAAGGAAGGGAAATCCGTAGCTGAGATAATTGAACGATTGGAACATATTAAAAAGCAGTCAAGTTTAATCATTGTCATAGAAACACTTGATAACCTCGTTAAGGGTGGAAGGATTGGCAAAGTTTCTGCTTTTATCGGTTCATTGCTACACATAAAGCCGATTGCACTTCTGGATGATGGTGTACTGAATCCTGTATCCAAAGCCAGGAGCCAGTCTCAGGTCGTGAAGTTCATCATCAAGAAATTCAAAGAAGATACACAAGGAAAAAAAATTAGAGGCATTGGTTTTGTACATGCGAATGGTCTTGAAATAGCGGATAAGGTCCGCAAGGCCATTGCAGACTTAACAGGATATCAAGACATAAAGATAGAAGCAACAACGGCCGTTGTCAGTACCCATACAGGTGAAGGCGCCATGGCAATCATGTATTATTGGGACTGATATGGATGCACCATATGAAACTGCATATGGCGGAGGTATTGTCACTTTTACAATTGTCTTTAATTCGTAGAAATAGTTGCTGTTCTCATTACGATTGGTCTGTTAGAATATATGAAGTAACAGAATATTTTATACATAAAGGGCGGGGTAGGGATGAGAAAGCTGCATTTGCTTATGGCAGCTATGGGAGCATCAATTGTTTTGCTGTTGACAGCATGCGGTTCCAATGGTGTACCCGGTTCCAAAAATTGGGATATTGAAGATTTCAGTTACATTGATCAGGAGGGTAAACCTTTCTCAAAAAGCGATCTTAAAGGAAAGGTTTGGGTAGCGGATTTTATATTCACAAGCTGCGAGACTGTCTGTCTCCCCATGACTTCGAATATGACGAAGCTGCAGCAGCAATTGAAGGATGAAGGTATTACGGATGTTGAGTTCGTTTCATTTTCCGTGGACCCGGAAATTGACAAACCTGATGTTTTAAAAAGGTATAGCGACCAATTTAATGTGGATTACGGCAATTGGCACTTTCTGACCGGTTATGGTCAGGAAGAAATCGAGCAGTTTGCATTGGATAACTTTAAAACGATCGTCAAAAAACCTGAAGCAGAAGATCAGGTGATTCATGGGACCAGCTTTTTTCTAATTGATCAAGAAGGAAAGATCATCATGGATTATACAGGTCTGCAAGATATTCCCTTTGATGAAATCATTAAGCATATTAAAATTTTACAGAATTATTGAACAGGTTAAATGACCTGTTCTTTCTGTTTTCATCCATCATTTAATAATGATTTCATTAGGGCTTTAACGATGTTGAAAATAAGGCAATTTGTTTTTGAAGAAACAGCGGAAGTGAAGAATGATTTTGCATGCTCAGTACATGCTAATTTTTATAGGACTAGCTTTAATTCACTGCATTTTTCATATTGTATAGTAAGGAAGGCTCAAGCTAAAAGTACAATGAAAATGAAGGTATATTGTTTGCAATCATTCGTTTTCCGCATGATATAATATATGGGTAGGAAGGTGAGGGTCATGAGGTACAGAATCACCTGTCTTTTCATATGCCTAGTTTGGATCTCAGGCTGCGGCCAAAGTGAACCAGCCTCAAATCAGCCATCTGTTCAGCAGAAAAGCATAGTTGAGCTGAGTAAAAAGGAAACCATTCCTGCCAGCTTTTTTCCGGACCCTGTGAAAATCGTATCGATCGGCGATTCCTTGACTCAAGGTGTCGGTGATAGTAAAGATAATGGCGGGTATCTGCCTTATTTACAAAATAAGCTGGAAAAAGAACCATCGATTACTTCCGTTGAGATGATTAATCATGGCATACGTGGAAATAGGACCGACCAACTATTGAAAAGACTGGATAAAGCTAGGATTAAAGAAGACATAAAGCAAGCTGATTCGATTGTCGTCACAATCGGTGGAAATGATATCATGAAGGTCTTTAAGCAGAATTTTTCGGACTTGGAACTGAATCAGTTTGATTCGGCAAAAATAGGGTATGAAAAAAGATTAAGGCAGATACTTGATAAGGTTCGTTCCGAAAATGATCATGCGCAAATTTATCTTGTGGGCGTCTATAATCCATTTTCCAAATGGTTCGCAGATTTTGATGAACTTGATATGATCATGAATGATTGGAATGAAAGCGGGAAAGAGATTATCGAAGAATATGATTCAGCCTATTTTATTGATATAGCAGACATTTTCGAGAATTCCGAAGAAGATTTGCTGTATGCCGAGGATTATTTTCACCCAAATGATCGCGGATATGAATTAATCGCGAAAAGAATCTATAATGATATGGATATTACCACTATCGGAAACGATACATTGGAAGCGAGTGCCAAAGGAGATGATGACCAAGAATGACAAATGTCAAATGGAAGACTTTGTTTATTTCCCTATTAGCCCTAAACATCCTGGTCATCCTGTTTGTAACGATTTTAGTTAATCTGCCGACTAAAGATAAAGAGCTGATACCCAAAGTAAGCCATGAAGAAGATATCCAATTTCAAGTTCACACGAATCGGGAAGATTTGACAAGATTAATCAACCAATATCTGGATAAGGAGGGGTTGACGGGATCCATTCACTACGAAGTGTATTTGACGGATGAGGTCGAGTTATATGGAACGATGCCATTTTTCAACCGTGAAGTGGAAATGAAATTGACTTTTGAACCAATTGCCCAAAAAAATGGGGATTTGATCTTAAAGCAAAAATCAATTGCAGTCGGAAAAATGAACCTTCCTGTTTCATATGTAATGAATTTAATAAATGAGCGTTATAATATGCCGGATTGGGTTAGCATCAGTCCCAATGACGAAAGTATTTATGTGTCATTACAGGATATGGAACTGAAAAGTGATATTAGGGTGAAGGCGAAAGAATTCGACCTTAAAAATGATGACATTTCATTTTTATTGACCATCCCATCATCTTTACAGTGATAGCGAATAAATGGATAAAAGACCAGGTTAGATGTATTAAATAGTTGATGATAAAAGGACCACGCATTTTAGATATGTCTAAAATGCGCGGTTCTTTTTTTACGCCCCCTCTGGTTGATAAAAACCCAAAACCTTGATTATTATCTAGATTTCTTATCAATTTCTGAGATAAAGTAAGGGATAAGCACAGACTTTTATAATTTAATTAAATCACAGGAAATATCAAATAAATGAAATCGATCCCACTTATAATTTCCATTAGAGGTGAATTATATAAATTATGATTGATTGGATTGAAAACCATATAAAATATAAATTTTCTTTAGATGGACTTGCCAATGATCTGAGATACTCGCCTTATTATTGTTCGTTTATACCACCAAATGACAGGCATAAAAATTAGGCGCTATATGCTTCTAAGAAGGCTTTACTTATCTACAAATGTTTTAGAAAGTGGTAAGAGAATAATTGATATTGCTTTTGATTATGATTATTCATCGAAAGAAGCATATAGTCGGGCGTTTAAAACTGTCTTTGGCATTAGTCCAAGAGAATTTCAACTTAACAGGATGCCGGTTCAATCATTCAATAAGCTCACTATTCATAAAAATAAAGGGTGGTGCAGAATGGATTTTTCGAGAAAAATCGGGGTTGATCAAATACAAAACAAACAAAGAGAGTTGTTTGACAAATATGTACTCAATATATTGAATGGCCAAGCTATGTGTGTAAATACAACGACCAAGAATATTTTTAATGAGGAATTCATTAAAACAAGAGCAATAGGACACCATGAATTAGTTGAAAATTATATCGACAAGGTAATTAATCCATTAAATAATCTATTTTACAAAGATTATGAATGCATCGTTTTGTGGTTTGGTGAAGATATGTTTTGCCAAATGAACCTTCTTACAATCCTTGCTTACCTTGAACAGGCCGATTATAGCGGCAGAGTGTTCTTGAACAGTTTTAGAGAGAATGAATTTAAAGTAAGGCAAACTAAACTTAGATTAGGCAACTATTTAACTGTATATGAAGAAGTATTATTAAATCATAAAAAAACATCAATTGAAGTATTACCAGTAATGTATCAGGCAATAGACATATATTTAGAAATGTTAAAAGAAGATAATCCAGTAACAAATTATATTTCTAAAAATAAAAGCCTGCCTGAATCACAATTGATTAACAGGCTATTTATCCACTTCCCAACAATAGGATATGGTGATTTACAGTATAAAAAACTTATTAGTAAAATTAAATAAACAGCCCTCTCTCTTTGAAAATAGATTACAATGCCAAAAGTTGGATGTAAACAAATGGTGAGTTACCTTACTATTTCCATACTAATGTTTTTTATTCTTATTTTTAAACGTTATGCATTTGGTGAATTAAGAAAAAAGGATGATTAGCCCCTTATAGACTAACTATCCTATGTTTTGTTATCTAAATATATATCGATTCATCCTGGTTTTTTCTCCATTTATGGAGAGAGCGTTATGGTTTCTAGTGAGGATGATTCCCGATTCGATCCGATTATATAAATGGTTGAGGGAGTATTATCTTGGAAAGCCTTGTTTGGCAAAGGGAGTGCGATTTCTTTTGTTCCCGCTATCCTCACTTCGAAGTCTACTATCATTGGATGAATATTAAGATATTCGCTTGCTTTACTGAAATAGAGTTGATCAAAAACGACATCTCCATCTTTGACGGCAATATCCACCGAGAGTAAATCATGTGAAAGCTGGATGAATCTAATCTTTGCTTCATTCGGAGGAACAAATGGATTATCTTCGAAAGGGAACATTTTCAACGATTCATTAGCCTGGGTAGGTGCTAGAGCAATGGTATAGGAACTCCCGCTTTCGAGAGCCAATTTACGGCTTAAAAGAGGTAAGGTGCTTTGCCCGCTGCGGTATATATCCAATTGGCACTTGCCAGGAGGCAGTGGTAAATAATCATTGTTCTCTTTATATGAGAAACTTTTGAGGATACGCATTTCATTTACATAAACATCAAATGAGGAAGCTGTCGGGTCAGCATGTAAAAAGCGAACTTGTGCAGGCAGTATGGCATTCATTTGTTCATATCCCAATTGTCGTGTTGCTTTTTCGAGACTTTTCAGATGCTTATGGTAATAATAATCATGCAATTGCGGATCGCTGTTTTTATTATAAGACGATAGTAAATCATATGTAACCGATTTTTGTGAATATGATTGTTTATCGCTCATTTCCAACACCTCTCATTTTTCCATTATGTTTTTACCATATGTAATTATGCTTGGGCATGTGTCTCCTTTTTAAAAAGGGAATGGACCCTTTTCGTAAACAGGTTCGATCGGCATATTATTTTACAGGGTAAAATAAAAGCGTTAAAATGCATTCAATGGATTGTTTGCAAAAAAAGGAGGATATTCATTTGACAAAGCAATTAGAGAAAGCAACATTCGCAGGTGGATGTTTCTGGTGCATGGTGAAACCGTTCGATGAACAGCCTGGCATCGAATCCGTTATCTCTGGCTATACAGGAGGGACTACGGAAAATCCCACATACAAAGAGGTTTGTTCTGAAACCACGGGACATTATGAAGCTGTTCAGATCACCTTTGATCCAAACGTATATCCATACGAGAAGATAATCGAGTTATTTTGGCAGCAAATTGACCCGACAGATGCTGGCGGGCAATTTTATGACCGGGGAAGTTCTTATCAAACGGCTATTTTTTATCAGGACGAAAACCAACGGGAAATTGCAGAAGCATCCAAAGCCAAGCTGCAGGCGAGCGGGAAATTTTCTGGACCGATCGTAACTCCGATAATACCAGCCAAAACGTTTTATCCAGCTGAGACATACCACCAGCATTATTATAAAAAGCAACCTGAACATTATGAAAGATATTCGATTGGCTCAGGACGCAAAGCGTTCATACAACATCACTGGGGGGAAAAAAATGAAAAGTAAAGAAGAATTAAAAAAGAAACTCAATCCGATTCAATATGAAGTCACACAAAATAATGGAACGGAACCAGCCTTTAACAATGAATATTGGAACTTGAAGGAGGAAGGATTATATGTGGATATCGTTTCAGGTAATCCTCTTTTCACTTCAAAGGAAAAGTTTGATTCAGGCTGCGGTTGGCCAAGCTTCACTAAACCGCTTAAAGAAGAGGAAGTGGTGGAAAACCTCGATACGAGTTATGGTATGAGAAGGATCGAAGTTCGCTCAAAAACGGCCGATTCCCATCTGGGTCATGTTTTCAATGATGGGCCGGGACCGTCGGGATTACGCTATTGCATCAATTCCGCTTCATTAAGGTTCATCCCGCTCCAAGATCTTGAAAAAGAAGGATACGGAGAATACAAAAAGCTTTTTGATTGATTGGAAAACCCCCTATCAGAAATTGATAGGGGGTTATTTTAATATTAGGTGGGATTCAATCCGTGATGATTGATGCGATCCGGACAAATGGAATGGTGGTAAGTTTCATTGCTTTAGTCCTGCCAGTCACCTCGAAACGGACTGTATGTGAACCTGGACGGAGTCCATTCGTGACAAATAAATATCTTTCACGGGCAAATGGCCACCACGTATTCAATGTCGTGATTTCATTTCCATCGATCCATACATTTACTTCCCCGCCATCAGGACTTCTAAGAAGTTTCACACCAAGCATACTTCCTTTGAAGGTATATTCAATCACACTGCCCTTTTCACTACTAGTGAAATAACCGCCCCTTGGACGGAAACCGCTCATTTTTTCATAGTGGTCAATTTCCGATAATTCAAATCCAGAACGGGCATGAAGCTTAGATGGAAGGCCTGCTACAGCCTTTTCCCGTTTGATGTTATCAAGGAACCGTTCATAAATTGCATCAGCATATAATTTATAACCAAGCCCATTTGGATGAATCAAATCTCTTGTCAGCTGTTTTTCCGTATATCCTGAATTTTTGAATATTGGTCGCATATCCACATTCGTTGCACCGTAGTGTTTGGATAAAAGTCCGATGGCTGAAGCAAATTCCTTATATTTCAAGGAACTCTCTGTTATTGTGAATAATTCAGCATTAGGGTGGAGACGTTTTGCCTTCCTCATTAACGCTTCATATGTCATGGTAAAATCATCGACATTCATATATTTGCGGTCATTTTCACCAAAAACGAAGAAAATCAGATCTTTATGATCATGCTCCCTTCTTTGGGAGAGCTTGAATAGGCCTTCAAAAGCAGTGGATCCGCTTTGGACCACGTAGTCACCGTGTAAAGGAATATCATTGGCATCATTCATCTTATTTTCTAACTGTTTGAACCATGTTAGATTAGGATTTTCAGCTCCGGACCCTCTTCCGATACTGTCACCAATGACGAGATACTGAATGGGCTGGCCTGATTGGAATTTTTGATAAACATTTATCGAATCATCTGATCCATATGTTTTAGGGGCTTTTTGAAGGATATAGCTGATTAGAAGGATCGTGGCAATTGCAGCGAAAGGGATGAAGGATTTTGCGTTCGTTTTCAATTATGTTCCCCCGTATTGCCTTTTATGTATCCATGTAGGTATGAGATAGCTTAAAAAGGCTAAGAATTGTTTTTTCCTTATTATATCCCAATTTTGAAGTAACACAATAAATATAAAACGTTTTTTTGACATTTTTCATGGTTAATCGTGGTATTTCAGACATTGAATGATTAGCGGTGAAGATGGTGTTTTATTGAAGTTTTTTCTTAAATTCAGAAAAATAGGCAAATGCACAGACCGAGGCGGGCGTATTGACATATGGTAAGGTGTAAAGAGAAATCAGAATTCTAAAAGGAGTGAAACTTTATGTACGGATATGGTGGAAATGTTGCAGGACCAGGGTACGGTTATGGTGGAGGTGGATACGGATACGGCGGCGGCGGTTGCTGCGGATTTGGATCAGGCTTCGCATTAATCGTTGTCTTGTTCATTCTATTGATTATCATCGGTGCTTCATTCTGCTGCTAAGACAATAACCCAAAGACCAGCTGAAAGCTGGTCTTTTCTTTATGTAAGGAAATTGGTGGGGTGACGGTGGACCTTTTAGATTCAAGGTGTCTGACTGAAAAAACATGTAATCAAAATGGGACAGGAAATGCATAACCATTCCTTTTTCCAATCCAGATTATGGCACAACGGGAATGACGAGAGAATGCCATTGAGGAGGGAAATTAGGCCAATCAGGAAGGGAAATGAGTTGTGTGAATGACATTAAGGGTCTTGGTTTTTCTTTGTTCACCATTTCTGCTAAAATAACGACAGAATGTAATTAATTTAGGGGGATAAAGATATGAAACCTTCCCGTTTAAAAGCAGGGGATGAAATTCGCGTAATCGCTCCTTCAAGAAGCTTGGCGATTGTCAAAGGGGAACAACGCAGATTGGCAGAAGAAAGATTGACTGAGCTTGGTTTTAAAGTGACATATGGTGAAACGACTTTGTTCCATGATGACTTTTTCTCGAATTCGATCGAAGACCGGATCGAGGATTTGCATGATGCGTTCAGGGATCCAAATGTGAAGGGGATTTTTACAGCCATCGGGGGATATAACGCTAACCAATTGTTACGGTATATCGACTATGATTTGATTAAGGAAAATCCAAAAGTGTTGATGGGGTATAGTGATATAACAGCAATATTATTGGCCATATATAATAAAACAGGCTTAACTACATATTCAGGTCCTCATTTCTCGACGTTCGGGATGAAGGCTGGTCTGGAATATACGATGGAATATTTTAAAAAGGCTGTAATCGAAAGTGAAGGTTTTTATCTTGATCCAAGTGAAACGTGGAGTGATGATTCTTGGCATTTAGAACAGGATGACCGCACTTTCCACCCGAATGCTGGATACATGGTCATTCAGGAAGGTGAAGCTGCTGGGACAATCATTGGGGGAAATCTTTGTACACTCAATCTATTACAAGGCACAGAGTACATGCCATCTTTAAAGGACAGTATCCTTTTCATAGAAGATGACGAAGAAAGCCATCCATTCAGTTTTGACCGGGATTTACAATCCTTGCTCCATCAGCCAGGTGCAAGTGGGATTAAAGGAATCGTCATCGGCCGTTTCCAAAAGGATTCAGGAATGACTGAATATGCCTTACAGGAAATCATCGCCGCCAAAGAGGAGATAAATGGCATACCCGTGATCGCTAATGCCAACTTTGGTCATGTTCATCCATTTGTAACGGTGCCGGTTGGTTCAAAAGCAGTAATGAAGGTGAAGAACGGAAAAGCGACGATCCAGATCCATCCATGACACAGTTTGAAGACGCCGTTCAAAAGTGGACGGTGTTTTAATCTGTTCGGGATATGTATGAATATATTTTGCATTAGGGTGTATTTTATTAGGAGTCTTTCCTCTTGTCAGCCCTGGAAATAGTCCTATTTTACAAGCATTATTAGGGAATATGAGTCTAATAGTTCAAATTCTATATTTTTCTGATATAATACTAAGAGATTTAAAATAGAAAAGGTGATTATGTGTTATTAACAATTCCAGCATCCATTCGTTTAGAAGGGGCTTTGGCCGAGTATAATAAAAAAGGCCGTGTGAGCCATACATGTTTCGTTTGTAACGAAGATACTTCTAATGGGGATGCAAGTAACTTGAACTACTATAAGTTAGGAACTAAAAAAGTTTGTCATTCCTGCATGAAAAATGTTTTGCGTCATCCGTCTTTAAAAGAGTATGAATATGTGCATACTTCAGTTATCGATAAAACTGCTTTTTATAAAAATGTGCTGGCTGTTTTAAAGGATGAAAGTTTTTTGGAGTCAATTCGTGAAGAAAAACTAAATAGTGCATTGTAAGAAAAAAGTGTATCTCTTGCGGATACACTTTTTTTGTCGCCATTTTTGGACGATCACCCATGAAAGCAAGAAATTTATCCGTTAACATGCTTAGGCCAATTTCTTTAGCAAGATTGCTTTCATCTGGACATACACTTTACTATATTGCATTTGTTTTTAAAGAGAAGGAGTGTGTGGGCTTATGGAGCAGTCTTCATTGATCAAACCGGTCCTGGGAGGAGCCTACCCGACTATCAGTCATGGTCAGGGAGTGTTTTTATACGACAAAGATGGAAAGGAATACCTTGATGCTTCTTCAGGTGCTGTTACAGCCAATATTGGCCATGGAGTCCAGGAAATCATTGAAGCGATGGTAAAACAGGCTAAACAGGTTTCATTTGTGTATCGTTCCCAATTTACCAGCGATGCTGCAGAGAAACTTGCCGGAAAAATTGCAGAATTGACCAAAGGGGAACTGACATACAGCTTTTTTGTAAACAGCGGCTCCGAGGCGACTGAAACGGCATTGAAAATTGCCATTCAGCATTGGCAGGAAAAAGGGAAGCCAAAGAAACAGAAAATCATATCGAGATGGATGAGCTACCATGGCATCACGATGGGAGCTCTTTCAATGTCTGGACATCCGATTCGCCGGGAAAGATTTACTCCTATGCTTGAATCATATCCTTCTGTATCTCCTCCATATTGTTACCGATGTCCACTTCAACTTGATCCACATACATGCGGAATGTCCTGTGCTTCGGAATTGGAAGCATCAATCCGTCGTATTGGCAGTGAAAATATAGCGGCTTTCATTGCAGAACCTGTTATCGGCGCAGCCGGAGGGGCCATTGTTCCTCCTGATGGTTATTTTCGAAAACTCAAGAAAATCTGCGAAGAGAATGATATTTTATTCATTGCGGATGAAGTAATGACCGGATTTGGACGTACAGGTAAGATGCTTGCTTCCGAATATTGGGATGTGGATCCTGATATTGTAACATTTGGTAAAGGTATGAGCGGGGGGTATACACCGATAGCGGCCGTAGTAATGACCAAAAACGTGATGGAGCCCATAATGAAGGGCTCGAAGTCAATTATAGGAGGCCATACTCTAAGTGCAAATCCGTTATCGTGTGCGGTATCTTTGGCCGTTTTAGAATATGTCGAAAGGAATGAACTTGTCGAAAAATCAGCCGACAGAGGGAATTACCTGATTAGGGGCCTGAAAAAGTTGGCAGGGAAGTATTCCTTTATTGGTGATATACGTGGGAGAGGTTTATTGATTGGCATCGAATTTGTCCAGGATAAAGCAACGAAGGCCCCATTTCCGAAGGAGGCAGACGTGACTAATGAAATCATTGAATTGGGAATGAGGAATGGAATACTTCTTTATCCCGCAGCTGCAGGCCTTGACGGTGTAACAGGGGCAGCGATCATCATCTCCCCGCCGTTAACGATATCGGAAGAGGAGTGTGCTGAATTGTTAATGAGGGTCGATATAACTTTTTGGCAATTTAATGAATCGATAGGTAAACGGCCATCACAACAAGGAAGTGAGTCATAGTGGTGGAAAATACATTCCAGAAGATTTGTTGTTTGGAGGATGTCCGCCATCACTTTAAGGATAAACAGTCCATCCTGTTTGGGGGATTCGGTGGCATAGGGACGCCTCCGGGATTGATCAATCTGATTTTGGAATCGGGTATTAAGGATTTAACCTTGATTGGGAACGATACAGGTTTCCCCGATATCGGAATCGGTAAACTGGTCACCCAACGCCGTGCGAAAAAAGTCATCGTTTCCCATATCGGTTCCAATCCAAATGCAGGACTATTAATGAATAATGGAGAACTCGAAGTGGAGTTCTCTCCCCAAGGGACACTTGTCGAACGCATCCGGGCCGGAGGGATGGGACTCGGCGGGATATTGACTGATATTGGAATTGAGGCCGATATCGTCCGGGACGGCAAACAAACCGTAAAGCTGGGTAAGAAAAATTATCTGGTGGAACCGGCATTAACTGCGGATATCGCCATTGTTTACGCAGAAATGGCAGATCCTTATGGAAATCTTACATTTGATAAAAGTGCCAGGAACACGAATCCAATCGTTGCTGCGGCCGGTCAAATCACTATAGTCGAAGCCATGCAAATCGTTCCGCTTGGCACTTTGGATCCAGAGGACATCATTGTACCCGGTGCCTTTGTGGATTATATCATTCCATCAAAAGGAGTCGATTGGAAATGGGTTTGGGAACCGGAGATAGAAACAGAATAGCGAAACGGGCAGCAGCAGAAATAAGCGGTGGGATGCTGGTCAATTTGGGAATTGGCATTCCATCACTTGTACCGAATCATCTTTTGAATGATCATAAAGTTATGTTTCATGCAGAAAATGGCCTTGTTGGAATTGGCAGTACTCCTGAAATGGGGAAGGAAGATGCGCATCTTTGCAATGCTGGGGGACTGCCGATCACCATTAGAGCCGGGGCTTCTTACTGCGACAGTACTGTTGCATTTGGGATGATACGGCGAGGCAGGGTGGATATCACGATTCTAGGAGCCCTTCAAGTAAGTCAAGCGGGGGATCTCGCTAATTGGATTGTCCCGGGAAAGCGGGTGCCAGGCATGGGCGGTGCAATGGAACTGGCTGCGAAGGCAAAAAAGGTCATTGTCTTGATGGAACATAACGATAAAGCGGGCATGTCTAAAATAGTCAAAAAATGTACGTTGCCGTTAACTGCCAAAAAATGCGTACATATGATCATCACCGAATTAGGCGTGTTTTCCGTAACTTCAGAGGGTCTCCTATTAACTGATGTATTTGATACGTCCAGCATTCAGGAAATCAGGAATCGGACCGAAGCCTCGTTTACCGTCTCTGAAAACATCCATAATTTAAAAGAATGAGAGGGGAGAATGGATATGTATGATGAAAAAATAAGAACATGGTTGAATGAACATCGGATGAATGGGGTTCAGCTTTTGCAAAAACTGGTTCAGGAACCGAGCAAAAGGGGGCAAGAAGGAAGTGCACAAGCCATAGTGGTCGAGAAGTGCAGACAACTTGGACTAGAAATAGATCTTTGGGAGATCGGGGATGAACAATTAAGAAAACATCCTCACTTTTATTGCGACCGTAGGGATTTTAAAGGTAATCCGAACCTTGTGGCTATTAAAAGAGGAACAGGCAAGGGGAAATCCCTTATTTTAAACGGACATATTGATGTAGTTCCTGAAGGAGATCATGCAGCATGGCACGATGATCCGTATAGCGGCAAGTTGATAGACGGGAAAGTTTTCGGGCGGGGAACGACGGATATGAAAGGCGGCAATGTATCCTTATTGCTGGCCATCGAAGCGATCGTCGAATCTGGAATTCAATTGAAGGGAGATGTGATATTCCAGAGTGTGATTGAAGAAGAAAGCGGTGGTGCCGGCACACTTGCGGCAGTCTTACGGGGGTACAAAGCTGATGGTGCAATCATTCCGGAGCCTACAAATATGAAACTATTCCCTTTACAGCAAGGTTCGATGTGGTTTCGACTGAGAATAAAAGGCAAGTCTGCACATGGAGGCACGAGGTATGAAGGAGTCAGTGCAATAGATAAAGCGGTTGTTGTAATGAAAGAAATCAAGTTGCTTGAACAAGAACGGAATGAGTCACTCCGTCATTCACTCTATAAAAATGTTCCTATCCCGATTCCAATCAACATAGGTAGCATTCAAAGCGGGAATTGGCCTTCCTCTGTGCCGGATACAGCCGTTCTAGAAGGTAGATTCGGCATCGCCCCGACAGAAACCATGGAAGAGGCACAAAAATCGCTGAAGGAGCGAATAGATGCTTTAAACCGGAGTGATGCATGGTTCAAAGAAAAACCTATTGAATTAGAATGGTTTGGGGCCAGATGGCTGCCTGGCAATCTCGAAATAAATCACCCGCTAATGAAGACAATTGGCACATACCATGAAAAAGTGGTAGGGGAAGAACCGCTTGTCGAAGCGTCCCCTTGGGCGACGGATGGAGGGTATCTATCATCTGTTGGCTCTACCCCCGTAGTTGTGTTTGGACCAGGGGAAACGAAGATGGCCCATGATTCGAACGAATATATTGAGGTGGATAAAATGATGATGGTTGCGGAAATCATCGCATTGACCATTATTGAATGGTGTGGGGTGGACCAGGAATAATCATTTTTCCAAAGGTCTGATTCCAGGAAGGGTCAGGCCTTTCGCAACAATTTTCGAAAATGTGAAAGGAGCGGACAAATGGAGGCTGGAATCATTGAAAAAAGAATTCAAAAGCCAAGATGCACCATACATATTACGATCGATCATTTTAATAAGCGAATCAGGGTTGATGATTATCTAGGTCATTTTCAAGATTGCGTGGAGGAATCTTTGAAGGTGGCTAAAGGCATATCAGCAGAAAAAATCATCTTCAAGTCACGCAGGGAAAACGTTATGGCATTGCTTGCCCAAGGCTTTCTATATGAAGGAAGCATCGATAAATTCTTCTTGGGAAGCGATTGTTTCTTCCTGGTTAAATATAACCGGAATGAAAGGCGCAACAGTGCAGAATGGGAGAAGGAAGATCAAATCCTTACCGATGTTCAGAGTCTGCCGACAAAATCAGGACTAGATGATCCGCCGTCAGCCTATCAAGGCCGTAAAGCAGAAGTTACCGATGCACTTCAGCTGGCCCAATTGTATGGTAAGGTTTTCGAAGTGTATCCCACACCGATGAATGATCCGGTATATGTGAAAAAGTGCATGGAAATGGGAACGGTTTTTTATATTTATGTCCATGAAGAGAGGATCGTCAGTGCCGCTTCCGCAGAAATTAATTCCTTTTACCATAATGCAGAAATCACCGATTGTGCGACATTGCCGGAACATCGGCAGTTCGGCTTGATGAAACACTTGATTTCCTCGCTTGAAGACTATCTTTTTTCACATGGAATTTATTGTATCTATTCGATTGCCAGGTCGCTCTCATTCGGCATGAATGCTGCATTGCATCAGCATGGTTACTCGTACCGCGGACGTTTGGCCAATAATTGTTATATCTTCGATAAACTGGAAGATATGAATCTTTGGGTGAAAAATTTCACTTGAATGCTCAATTTTAGGCGTAACATGACAAGTTTTTGGCATTTCCTCATATACATCTAGCAAGAAGGTCTTGAGGAGGGATATCTTGCCAAGTGAATTTTTTAATACAAGTGAAGTGTTGGAAGCGATATTAGAAACCATTGATGAAGGCATTCACGTGATAGATCCAAAAGGACAGACCATCTTTTATAACGGAGTGGCGGCCAATCATGATGGGATGAAAAGAAGTGAGGTGCTTGGGAAACCATTGCTTGAAGCCTTTCCTTCTTTGAATCACAAATCATCGACCTTACTCCGGGTCATTAAATCTGAAAAACCAATCTACAACTATAGTCAATCATATGTAAATGCACATGGGCGAATTATTGAGACGCTAAATACGACGCTCCCCATATATGTTGATGGGTTTATGATAGGTGCGATAGAAATTGCCAAGGATTATTCAAGCTTGAAGCAATTATCTGAAAGGTTAGCTGATCTGGAAAGCTCGCTCAAGACGATCAAAAGTCCTGAAAGGAAAACGCCTGCGAACGGCGGATTGTATTCTTTTACGGAAATCCTGACAAATGATACTGGGTTTAAAGGTTTGATATCACAAGGGAAAAAGGCTGCCTGCTCCTCCTCATCGGTATTGGTTTATGGGGAAAGCGGTGTAGGAAAAGAGCTTTTTGTTCAAAGCATCCACCAGGATTCGAGCCGTGGTAAAGAACCTTTCATCGCGCAAAATTGTGCTGCCCTTCCAGAAAGTTTATTGGAATCGCTTCTATTCGGTACGGCAAAAGGAAGCTACACTGGTGCTGTGGAACGTCAGGGATTGTTTGAATTAGCCAACGGCGGAACCTTGTTTTTGGATGAATTGCAATCGATGCCGATTGACTTGCAGGCAAAGCTTTTGCGTGTACTTGAAGATGGGTTCATCAGGAGGATAGGCGGCACAAAGAGTGTACAGGTGGATGTCAGGATCATGGCAGCGATGAATATAGATCCGAAAAAGGCGGTATCGGATAACAGGCTAAGACCGGATTTATTTTACCGATTGAACGTATTGAGCTACGAGCTGCCTCCGTTAAGGGAGCGGATTGATGATATAGAGCTTCTTTCTGAACATTTCATATCAATATTTAACAGTAAATTAGGACAGTCGATAAAAGGCATGGATGAGAAGACCAAGGTTTTTTTTCGGAAATATCATTGGCCTGGAAACGTAAGGGAGCTTAAACATACGATAGAATTCATGATGAACCATACGGAGAATGATGTTTTGAATCTTGAAGATTTGCCCCAATTTTTAAAAAAGCCCACCCCATCAGAAAAAATACTTCCGCTTCGTGAGGCCATGATTGAGATGGAAACAAAATTGATTACCGAGGCCCTTCTACAAACGAACGGTAACGTTTTCCAGGCATCGAAGCTATTGCAAATTCCAAGACAGACCTTGCAATATAAAATAAAAAAACATATTTGAATGAAAAAAATCCGGATGCAGCCAGCAGTCCGGTTTTTTTTATGGGCACTCGAGTTTTTAGGTCATTTTGGCACCCTTCTTGCATTTAATACTACTATCATAACTCAGGAGGTATAACAATGTTATTTGACTTATATAAGCCAGATCGCAACTGGAAAGATATAGAGCTATGGAAAGATGTAACCGAAGAACAATGGAACAACTGGCTTTGGCAGCTTACGAATACGATCCGAACTGTTGATGATTTGAAAAAAGTGATAAACCTGACTCCGGATGAAGAGGAAGGTGTGAGGATTTCCACAAAAACCATTCCATTGAATATCACCCCTTACTATGCTTCTTTAATGAATAAAGATGACCCAAGGTGTCCAATCAGAATGCAATCGGTCCCAATCTCGGAAGAAATGCATAAAACCAAATATGACATGGAAGACCCCCTACATGAGGATGAGGACTCCCCTGTACCGGGACTGACCCATAGATATCCGGATCGCGTTCTTTTTTTGGTGACGAATCAATGTTCGATGTACTGCCGTTATTGTACACGAAGACGCTTTTCAGGCCAAATTGGCATGGGCGTGCCAAAAAAACAATTGGACGCAGCAATCGGTTATATACGTGACACGCCAGCAGTTCGTGATGTCCTTATTTCCGGCGGGGACGGATTATTGATCAATGACACGATCCTTGAATATATCCTCAAGAACTTAAGGGAAATTCCTCATGTTGAAATAATCAGGATAGGTACGCGGGCTCCGGTTGTTTTTCCTCAAAGAATCACTGAAAATTTATGTGCCATTTTAAAAAAATATCATCCAGTTTGGCTGAATACTCATTTCAATACCTCGATAGAAATTACCGAGGAGTCAAAGAAAGCATGTGAGATGCTTACCGATGCAGGTGTACCTGTGGGCAACCAGGCAGTTATTTTAGCGGGGATAAATGACAGTGTCGCAATCATGAAAAAGCTGATGCATGATCTTGTTAAGATCCGTGTCCGCCCTTACTATATTTATCAGTGCGATCTCTCGGAAGGCATCGGTCATTTCAGGGCTCCCATTTCAAAAGGGATTGAAATCATCGAGGGGCTGCGAGGCCATACATCCGGGTATGCTGTACCTGCCTTCGTCGTCGATGCTCCAGGAGGGGGAGGGAAAATCACATTGCAACCGAATTATATCCTTTCACAATCACCGACAAAAACAGTGCTTCGTAATTTTGAAGGAGTGATTACAACATATCCCGAACCTGAGAATTACACACCAGGACTTGCAGATGATTATTTCAAAGGGATATATCCTGAAATGGAAGAAAAACGGTCAGATATAGGAATAGCTGGTTTGATGAACGACAAGCAATTCAATTTAGTGCCTGAAGGGCTGAAGCGAATGAATCGCCGTGAAAATTACGTTACCAACCCGGAGCATGCTTCATTAAAAAATCAACGTGAAAAACGAGATCAATTAAAAGAAAAGAAATTCCAGGCACAACAAAAAAAGAGTACTCCAAAAGGGGATGAATAGCATGGAAACTTGTCCATGGTGTGAGATAGGTATACTTTCATCGGTAACTGGTACGGTCTATTGGGAATTACCAGATGGGACGCGAGCCGTTGAAATTACTGAAACTCCATCTTCCCATTGCGAGAATTGTAAAGCTCTTTTTCAGAGTGATGAAATTGTAAAAGAAATTGAAGATCAGCTATTTTTAATAGATTCGAAACAGTTAGGGAAACAGACGACGTATGACGAGTTATTGAAGATGAAGCGGGTGTTAAAGCGGAATTATTTTGATTTTGGGAAATAACAAAATAATTAGAAGTTGCCTCATCTACTTTCTTTGGTGAGGTTTTTCTGTGCGCCCGGCGGTGCGGTCTATAGGGTGTACATCTCGAACGGTGAAGGCATTAGTAGCGGTTGCTTTCCGTGGTGACGCGGAATTCTGAAGGAAGCAAGCGGTAAATTGAGATATATTATTTTGGAAGCCTCTTTTGGAGAGGTCTTTTGAAATTTCTTCAATGGGTATTAACTAAAACCGGCCCAACGCCCATATGCTTTGTTTGCATAGTAGCAGAAAGATCCATCTTGAGGATCTTCAGCCGTCATTTTAGCTAATAAGCTGTATACAATATAGGTTCCAATAGCTGCTAAAATAGAGAATTGAAGGGCCTGTTATTTTTATAACAATGGCCGATCCAAGAAAAAATCCAGTGCCAATCGTGCATCCAACCCCTATTAAGGACAATTGCCACCATTTTAAATTTTCATCTTCACTCCCTTTACTTTGACCACTAGGAAAAAAAATATCCATGCAGTATCTCCTCACATATTCAAATTCCTTTTCAAAGCAAGTAGGTATTTAGATTACCTGTTTCTCTGAACATTCCCAAAATGAGTTCATACATATTCATCCCGCCTATAAATGTGATTGTGAGAAATTACCACCATTCTTAATAAGCATTTTTTGGGATAACTTCATTTTTTGTGGATAACTTAGAAATAAAATCTTAAAAGGAAGGATACATATATGAAAACAAAATGGGTTTTATTAGCCATTCTTTCTACCATAGTCAATGTGCTTTCTGGCTGTGAATCATTAGCTGTCTTAGATCCTAAAGGACCTCAAGCCCAAACTCAAGCCAATGTGATTTGGCTATCAATTGCGATCATGGCGGTTATTGTTATTGTTGTTTGTGCTATTTTAGTTTTTGTGTTAACGAAATACCGTGACTCTAAACTACCTAAAGATTATGAACCACCCTATATTGAAGGGAATCATGTTGTTGAATCAATTATTGTTGGGGTGCCAATTTTAATCGTCATTTTCTTCTCCATTGTGTCTGTAATTTCCAACAATAAAGTGGAAGCCACTCCGGAAGGGTACAAAGGTCAAGATCCATTAGTTATTTACGCTTCGTCATCTGACTGGAAGTGGCATTTTAGTTATCCAGAAAATGATATTGAGACAGTAAACTACTTGTATATTCCATCAAATCGACCACTTGAGTTTAAACTTTATTCATTCGGGCCTATCACGAGTTTCTGGATTCCACAACTTGGCGGTCAAAAATATGCCATGTCTAACATGGTAACCACATTACACTTAGCAGCCGACGAATCAGGGGAAATGATGGGACGAAATGCAAACTTTAGTGGGAAAGGATTCGCTGAAAATACGTTCCACGTCGAAGCGATGTCTCAAGATAAGTTTGATGAATGGGTAAAGGAAGTTAAGGAAACTGCTAAACCTATTACTGAAGTAAGATTCAATGAATTATTAAAACAGGGTCATGAGGGACAGTTAACGTTTACTGGAACTCATTTGGACTTTTCCCCAGCTCCAGAAGGTGAAAATGCTGGACATCATCATGGCTCAAGTGACTCTAACGCGAATTCAAAAGGTGAACATATGGAGCATGATCATAAGTCAAGTAATAGTAAAGAAAAATCAGCACACAATCATGAATAATTTCTTAGTCTATCTCAAGAAAAATATTATTTTCTGAAAGGAAACACAAAAGTATGGGTTTTTTCTCTAGATTTCTTATACCTAATCCTAGTCCCGTCATTTACTCATCAATGGTAGCCATTGGTGTTACTGTTCTCTTGATCATTGTTGGTATAACCCACTTTAAAAAATGGTTTCATTTATGGAGTGGCTGGCTTACAACAGTCGATCATAAAAGAATAGGCATTATGTATCTAATATCTGCTTTGTTGATGCTATTTCGTGGTGGGGTAGATGCTGTGATGATGCGTGCGCAACTTGCCGTACCGGATAACAAATTATTAGATTCACAGCACTATAACGAAATTTTTTCAACACACGGGGTTGTGATGATTCTCTTTATGGCGATGCCGTACATTATGGCCTTAATGAATTTCGTAGTGCCATTACAAATTGGTGCCCGAGATGTAGCATTCCCACGTCTAAATGCCATAAGTTTCTGGTTATTTTTTATGGGTGCGATGCTATTCAACATCTCTTTTGTAATTGGTGGTTCGCCTGATGCAGGGTGGTCATCTTATTTCCCGCTTGCAGGTAATGAATTTAGCCCGCATGTTGGAACGAATTATTATATGATTGGTATTCAGATAGCCGGAATAGGTACATTAATGACGGGGATTAACTTTTTGACGACTATTCTTAAAATGAGAGCACCCGGTATGACATTAATGAAAATGCCAATGTTTACATGGTCTGCTTTAGTCACAAGCATTATTATCATTTTCGCATTCCCTGTATTAACAGTGGCGCTGATCATGGGAACAATGGATCGACTATTTGCAACCAAGTTTTTCACAATGACTGATGGCGGTATGGATATGCTTTGGGCTAACCTGTTCTGGGTTTGGGGACATCCTGAAGTATATATCTTGATCTTGCCTGCATTTGGTCTATTTAGTGAGATTATCCCAACCTTTTCACGTCGTAACCTATATGGCTATCGATCAATGGTTGCTTCAATGGTATTTATCTCTATATATTCATTCTTCGTTTGGACGCACCATTTCTTTACAATGGGGCAAGCAGCATATGTTAATAGTATTTTCTCGATTACAACGATGGTAATTGCTATTCCGACTGGAATCAAGATCTTTAACTGGTTGTTCACGATGTGGAAAGGTAGAATCAGATTCACCGTACCTATGCTTTATTCAATAGGTTTCATACCTCTTTTCACAATTGGTGGAGTTACCGGGGTTATGCTTGCGATGTCAGCGGCGGATTATCAATACCATAATACAATGTTTTTAGTCGCTCACTTCCACAATGTCATTATTCCGGGTGTAGTATTTGCTGTGCTGGGTGCCGGAACTTACTACTGGCCGAAAATGTTTGGTTTCATGTTGAATGAAAGGATTGGGAAATGGGCGTTCTGGTTTCTAACCATTGGTTTTTGCTTAGCATTCTTCCCTATGTATATCACTGGTTTAGATGGTCAAGCACGTCGTATATACACATACTCTGAATCGACTGGATTTGGACCATTGAATATGATTTCGTTTATCGGGGCCGTTTTTATGGCAATCAGCTTTGTATTAATTGTATATACGATTTACTATAGCATTCGCCATGCTCCAAGAGATGTTGGTGATGATCCGTGGGATGCACGTTCCCTTGAATGGGCTACTCATAATCCAGTACCAGAATATAACTTTGCTATTATTCCACAAGTGAATTCAAGGGAAACGTTTTGGGATGCTAAATATAAAGGACATGAATTATTCAAGGGTGACTATGAAAAAATTCATATGCCCAATAACAGCGGCGGACCGTTTATCATGTCCTGTATCTTCTTTGTCTTTGGATTTGCGTTAGTATTCAGCATCTGGTTTCTTGCGATTATTGGGTTAATCGGTATCTTTGTTTGCATGGCTCATCGTTCATTCGAAATAGATCATGGGCATTACATTTCTGTAGAAGAAATTAAAGAGACAGAAGCAAAATTCGGAGGTGTTAATAAATGGAAATAGATCACTCGCAACCTCTTGAATATAGTACGGAACAAAATCGTCTAAATATTTTAGGCTTCTGGATTTTCCTTGGAGCCGAAATTATGCTTTTTGCAACACTCTTTGCATCATATTTTACATTAGTTGATCGTACGGGTAACGGTCCTATTGGAGCAGAAATTTTTGAAATCACTCCAGTACTTGCTGAAACATTCTTGCTCTTAACAAGCAGTTTTGTCATCGGGCTTGGAATTCATGCCATGCGACTTGGCAACAAGAAAGCCATGTTGACATTCTTCGTAATCACTCTCCTTCTTGGATTAGGATTCATAGGATTTGAAATTACTGAGTTCATTACCTATTATCGCGAAGGAGCTACACTTCAAACTAGTGCATTTACATCGATGCTCTTTACAACATTAGGGACACATGGAGCACATGTTACATTAGGACTTTTCTGGGGGTTATTTATTATCCTTCAAGTGAAAAAACGCGGGTTGACACCTGAAACAGCCAATAAATCCTTCATTTTCTCTCTATACTGGCATTTCTTAGATATCGTTTGGATCTTTATCTTCACCTTTATCTACATGAAAGGAATGACATAAGCATGAAGGAATTTTTCCCGGCTAAACAAGTATGGGGTTTTGTATTTTCATTGATTTTGACGGTTGTAGCTCTTTTGGTTTACTTCTTCAATATGTCAAAAGCAACAGGAATGACAATTTTTATATTGACAGCATTCATACAAGCGGCTGTTCAACTAGTTGTGTTTATGCATGCTCGTGAAACTGATGATAGCAAATCAATTTTTATGACTCTATATTGCGCTATATTCCTAGCTCTAATTACTGTCTTCGGTACAATACTATGTATGGTCTGGGGTTGGAGTTATTGATATGAAACAGCTTGGGAGCGTATGATGAGTAATTAAAGTTGAAATAGGGACAATGAGCTATGAATAGGGAAAAGTAATAGCAAGGTGTTTGATGGGTGTGAAGAGTACCAAAAAGAAATTTCCTATTTCTCCAGATGCAATGAAAGCTTCAAGGACTTCATCGTGAAAATCCTACTCGTGAGTTGTATGTTCTTCATACTAATCGTAAGAACCCCAATATCATTGAGAAAAATGGGTAGATGTAAGGCGATAGTGAAAATACTGGATTTTTTACAGCAAATAAAAGCAATAAATAATATAGAAAAACTAACAATAGAGTTCAATTGAAAGGCAAGTAGAGATGATTATTCTGTACTTGCTTTTTAATTTATATGTACCCACTTTAAAAGTAAGTTAATCAATAGCTAAGTTCTTTTTGCTTATTAAAGTAACAGATGGTGCTAGCAAAATAACTTAGGAGTCAGTGGAACAACCGTGTATCTATTGGCTTCTTTTCGCATGTTTTCTTTAGATAAGACACACATCTCATACTTACAATAAAAAACGACGTCCCTGCCTTCGTCATCGATGCTCCAGGAGGGGTAGAGAAAATCGCACTGCAGCCAATTATATCCTTTCACAATCCCCAACAAAAACGTTGCTGCGCAATTTTGAAGATGTGATAACCACATATCCTGAACCTGAGCAATATACACCAGGACTTGCAGATGATTATTTCAAAGGGGTATATCCTGATATGGAATAAAAACAGTCAGATTTAGGTGTGTCGGGTTTAATGAACGACAAGCAATTCAATTTAGTGCCAGAAGGGCTGAAGCGAATGAATAGACGGGGAAATTACGTGACCAACCCAGAGTATGCTTCATTGAAAAACCAACGTGAAAAGCGGGATCTGTTAAAAGAAAAGAAATTCCAGGCACAGCAGAAAAAGGGCACTCCAAAGGGGGATGAATAGCATGGAGACGTGTCCATGGTGTGAGAAAGTTAAGCTTGCAACAGTAAAGGGGACTGTGTATTGGGAACTGCCGGATGATGGTACGAGGGCGGTTGAAATTAGGGAAACCCCTTCATCTCATTGGGAGAGTTGCGATGCTTTTTTTCAAAGTGATGAAATAGTGAAGGAAATTGAAAATCAACTATTTTTAATTGATTCGAAACAGCTTGAAAAACAAACGAAGAACAGTAAGCTAATGAACATGAAAAGACTGTTGAAACATAATTACTTTGACTTTTAGTGGTAAGGTGTATTACTTTTCCATAAATGAATAAATCCCCTCATTTTAGACGACTGAACAGTGTAAACCACTATTTCTATCTTAGATGTAGGGGATTTTCCCTTTTGCAAAATGAAGCCTGCGGGTAAATTGGATAATAAGGTTTTGAGAAATTCCCCCATCCTTCAAGCGGCATGACAGAACATGCTTAGCGTATTTATTATGGGGCCTGGGTATTAGGTTAAACAAGATTGAAGCACTTCGTTTCCTTTATCGAGTCATGAAGAACTAAGTCGTTAAAAGTAAAAAAATTCTTTAAAAGGATGAAATAAATATGGAATGAGTACGATATTTTAGTGTAATTCCGTAATATATCGAATGCATTTTGTGTTGAAAAATCGTGGATTTCTTAAAATGAGGAAGAAAAAACCAAATTGATTTTAAAAAAAGTGGACGGAAGCGAAAGTTTCCGATATATTAAAGCAGAAATCATAGTTATTTTAGGGGGGCTCGACATCATGAGACCATTTTATTTATATTTAATGAAATTTCGACAACCGAAGGAAATTGAAGCAATCACTAAATTTGCCAATCATGCCTATGAGGACCATGGCTTCCCAAAACAATCGACTGATTATAATGAACTGAGCAGTTATTTAGAATTGAATGCAGACTATCTCGAAAGTATGTCAGTATTCGATCATGCGTGGGAACAGTATGTCCAAATAGAAGAAGGGCTCATATTGGGAGATCAGGAATAGGGAGGATCGGAAGGATGCTTAAAAGCCTTCAAGCCCGAATTTTGCTTTACTCTTTACTTATTGCAAGTGTTCCTCTTCTGATATTGGGAATCATATCCTATGGATCACAACGGTCCCTTCTGGAGAAGGAAGCAAAAAATGCCCTGAATGCAGGTTCACTGAATATTTTAAATGAAACATATAACTATTTGAACGAACGAATCAGTGATGTGAAGTTTATGAGTGCAAATTCGGTAATCGTCAATCCTGGCTATTCAAAAGAAGAGAAATCAGATGAACTAAAAAAGTTTATCGATGCAAAAGGTAATTATTACGGTGTCTTGCATTTGGATATGGAAGGCAATGTCATTGCAGATACATCAAATAAAATGATCGGGGACAACCTCTCGAAGAGAATATGGTTCAAAGAGGCCAGAGAAGGTCATGAATTCCTTTCTGACGTTTATAAAACCCGGACTTTTTCAAAACCCATAATGGTTCTAAGTTCGCCGGTATATGATGATGCAGGGAAAATGATCGGTGTGGTATCCCCAGCTTTCCGATTGGAAGGGCTTTGGGAGATGATGGAGAAAAAGGCTAATGAAATTAGCGATAAATATCCAGTGAACTTTTTCATGATCAATCAAGAAGGCATCATGATCTCGAAAAATGACCCGCATGGCGTCATGCAGGATTCTGCCTTGAAAGAAATGGGATTAACTAAAGGTAAGCTGATGGAAGCTTCGTTATCGGATGATTTGTACAGTGCAGAGAATGGGGAAAAAATATATTCCATCCAGCCTGTCCATACGATTGCAGAAACGGAGAATAAATGGTTTGTTGTTGTGGGTGCTGATAAGAAACAGGTGTTTCAACCTTTGAATGACCTATTAACACGGTACCTGACAATCTACAGCATCGTTTTTGTTTCTATCATTCTGGCTGTCTATTTACTAACAAAGACCCTCATACGGCCAGTTCAAGAACTTGTCGAAGCGACAGAGGATTTCATAGGGGGAAAGGAATTCATCATATCCGACAAAAGAAGCTTCGAGGAAATGGAAAAATTGAACCTTGCCTTTCTAAGAATGATGGAAACGATAGAAGAACGTGAGAAGGAAATCGTCCGTACGGAAAAATTGAAATATGTTGGCCAGCTTGCTGCCGGTGTCGCCCATGAAATCAGGAACCCGTTGACGACAATAAAGGGCTTTTTCCAATTAATGAAGAGCCAGGATCATGATAAATCTTTAATAGAAAAATATAGTGATGTCATGCTTCATGAAGTGGATCGGGTCAATGCATTCGTGACACAACTTCTTGATTTGGCAAAACCGCATCAACTGGAATGGGAGAAATTCGATTTAAAGGATTTCCTTGAAGAAATTATAGATACCTATACCCCTTCAAATCCGAGTTATCATGTAAGAATAATTAATGGAGTGACACAATCCGTCTTTGTTTATTCAGACAGAAATCGGTTAAGGCAGGTTCTCTTGAATGTCTTGAATAATTCTTGTGAAGCCATTGAAGCAAGGGGGCAGATTGAACTGCAACAGTCTTCCGTGTCCCAATATGTAAAATTAGTGATCAGCGATGATGGAAAAGGCATCAGGCCCGAGGATTTAAAAAATATCGGTATGCCCTTTTATACCACCAAACCGGATGGTAACGGATTAGGTGTGGCGACGTGCATTCAGATAATGGAGGAATTAAAAGGTAAATTCCAAATGGAGAGCGTCCGCGACGAAGGAACGAAAGTGACTCTCATCATCCCCACTACGAACCGTCTCATTAAATGAGGCGGTTTTTGTTTGGTTGTAGTTCCCTTTAATAAATGGGCCGGTTACTTAGTTAAATGAGCAAAATGCCCTCTCATTTCCATTAACCTCCATGTTTGTTTGTGCATATAATTTACTAATCAAACGATAAGGACCATATTGGGGGATGTCTCTTATGGGCAAAAAAAAACAGCCGAAATTTAAATTAGGCGATACAGTCGTAATAACAATGTATGGGACAGTCGGGAATATAACCGATGTGAAATTTCTCGATGGTGCTTATGTGTATGAAGTGAACTATAGTGAAGGTCTTTATATCGAAAAAACATTGCAATCGATAAATGAATATGAAGGAGAAATCCTTTATCCAAAAGAACAAATCGATATTGAATATAAATATTTATTAGGTGACTTGGTCCAAGTGGATGGATATGAACAGGATTATTTCAAGATTATCGGCTATCGAACGGAAATTTGGCGCTATAAGGAAAATGCCTGGGAGGATGTAATCTATGAGTTATCAAGAATCTCGGATGCTGAATGGCTTGAAGCGCATGAAGAAGAACTGACTTTGATAGCCGATGCTAAACGTGCAGACGGAATTATAAAAAAGTTGGGTCTGCTACTTCCTAAAAAGAAAAATGAGCTTGCTATCATTTCTAAACAAAACAACCCTGGTAAAGGTGAGCGAGATATGACAATGACAAAAAATGAAAAAAAGGAAATGATTGATGGACTGTTGGATTTATATAATGATTATTGTAAGCTCTACGAACATTTTGGCGATGATGAATACCGCCATATCATGAAGATTGCCCTTGCGAAAATTGAAAAAGCGGCAGAGGAAATTTATCCAGATCATAAAAAGAAGCAAACGAAGTGAAAGGTATCCCAAATTTTTTAAAGGGCAATTTCCAAATTCCCTATAGAAGCTTCCATTCAAATTGAAAAGAAATGGACCATGATGACTATAGGCCCTTCATATGATTTTCCATTATGGGATGCCTTACTGGTATATTTGTCTCTACACATTCATAGACCTTTAAATAAGGGGGCGATGATTTGCGAGAAATTGAGGTTTTTATTGATACAGAAGAGATAGCGGAATTCTTTTTTCAAGAATTGATAAGACGGGGCTATCTTCCAACAGAAGCTGAAGTTGAAGATCTTGCTGACATCACATTCGAATATCTTCTTGAAAAATGCATAATTGATGAAGAAGTCGATGAGTAACCTGTCATAAGACGGTTAGCAGCTTCCTTTCCCTTAATTTTATTAACGATTAAAAAAAAGACGGCGGAACACCGCCGTTTTGTTTGCGGTTTAGAGTAAGGGTGCCAAAAGTCTTTTCGTGATTTCCAGTTTTTCAAGTTCTAGGATAAGGTTCAATTTTCCTAACTTGTGGTTGATATGGTATAGTAGTTTTTGAATATCATTTCAACCACAAGTTAAGGAGGACATAGTCGTATGAGCGTACATATTGGTGCAAAAGAAAATGAAATTGCGGAAACGGTCTTACTACCAGGGGACCCGTTGCGTGCAAAATATATTGCTGAAACATTTTTAGAGGATGCTAAACTTTATAATGAAGTTCGTAACATGTTTGGATATACAGGGACATATAAAGGGAAACGAATTTCTGTACAAGGTACAGGCATGGGGGTTCCATCGATTTCCATTTACGTGAATGAATTGATGAATAGCTACAATGTCCAGAAGCTGATTCGTGTGGGAACTGCAGGAGCGATTCAAAAAGATGTAAAAGTCAGGGATGTGATCCTTGCCATGAGTGCTTCCACCGATTCCCAAATGAACCGCATGACTTTCGGTGGGGTGGACTTTGCCCCAACCGCTGATTTCGAATTACTAAGAAAAGCGTATGACGCCGGTACGGCAAAGGGCTTGCAATTGAAGGTCGGTAATGTATTTACGGCTGATCAGTTTTATAACGATAATAGTGAATTGGAAAAATGGGCAAAATACCAAATACTTGCAATAGAAATGGAATCAGCTGCCCTATACACGCTTGCCGCTAAATTTGGCCGCCAAGCTTTATCTGTATTAACCATTTCCGATCACATTTTAACCGGTGAAGAAACGACGTCGGATGAGCGCCAGTCAACTTTTAACGAAATGGTTGAGGTGGCATTGGAAGCAGCTATCAAGGATTGATAATTGGATGTAAATGTCAGGCGGGTTACCAGGAATAAGTGATGCTGTATAATGACAGTTGGGATACAGGCTCATTTATTCCTTGGTATCCGTATTTTTGTAATGTCGGAGATGGCTGTTGCCCTTGGAGCTTTCTCTATATTAACGTTTGCGAAGCGGTAAAAAAATACATATGGTCATAAGTTGTTATTTTTGATAACTATTATTTTTCGATTAGCATGAAAGCTGATAAAATAGGAATGAAATCGTTTATATCGTCATGAAGAATGAAAGTGGTGAGGCTTCAGTGGAAGAAGAAAATCAAAAACAGCCAAAAGAGGCAGGGAAATTCATTAAAATAAAGAAGTTTACGTTCATTATGGGGATTTTCTTAGTCATATTTCTAACTGCAGGGATTACTACAATAGCCTTGACCTTTGGAGATGAAAAAGTAGAGTCATTAGCACCGGATAAACATTCGGAATTTGAAAAGCTGTATTCTACATATGACACGATAAAAGATAACTATTATGAAGAGATTGATCAAGATAAGCTGGTTGACGGGGCAATTAATGGAATGATCAAATCATTGGATGATCCCTACTCTGCTTATATGGATAAAAAGGAAGCTTCGAGTTTCCATGAGAGCATCTCTTCATCCTTTGAAGGAATCGGTGCCGAAATTCAGGAGCAGGATGGAAAAATCATGGTCGTCTCACCGATAAAAGGGTCCCCAGCAGAAAAAGCAGGGGTAAAACCGAATGATATCATTTTAAGTGTGGACGGTAAAAGCGTTGAAGGACTAAGCTCTTCTGAAGCTGTCCTGAAAATCAGGGGCGAAAAGGGAACGAAAGTGAATTTATCCATCTCAAGAGCTGGTGAGTCGGAACCGATTGATCTCACAATTAAACGGGATACAATTCCGATTGAAACGGTATATGCGGAAATGCTTGATGATGGAGTTGCAAAAATTCAAGTGACCAGTTTTTCCGAACATACAGTCCAAGAGCTGAAAACGGCGCTTGAAGAAATGTCGAAGAAGGATATGAAGGGTCTTGTATTGGATTTGCGCGGAAACCCAGGGGGACTTCTTGACCAAGCAATAGAAATGGCAAGCCTGTTCATACCTAATGGGAAAGTGGTCCTTCAAGTTGAGGAGCGCAGCGGGAAAAAAGAAGTCTATAAATCGGAGAATGATGGAGAACTGAAAATCCCGGTAGTCGTGTTGATTGATGACGGAAGTGCCAGTGCTTCTGAAATCGTTGCAGCGGCTGTCAGTGAGTCTGCGGACATTCCATTGATCGGTGTCAAGTCATTTGGGAAAGGGACAGTTCAGACTGCCCAAGACTTTAAAGATGGATCTAACTTCAAATATACGGCAGCTAAATGGTTGACTCCTGAAGGCAATTGGATTCATAAAAAAGGGATCAAGCCGGATATTAATGTAAAGCTTCCTGATTATGCCAGCCTTCCGTACATTTCACCTGATAAGGAATTGAAAGCATCCGATTCTTCGAGTGAAGTGAAAGCAGCTGAAGAGATGCTGAAGGAAGCAGGACATGATCCAGGAAAGATAGATGGATTCTTTGATGAAGCAACCACGAATGCGGTCATAGCATTCCAGAAGGAACAAAAAATTAAAGAAACTGGGACTATTAAAGATGATACTACCGTGAAATTGATGCAGGTCATCCGCGAGAAGATCCTTAAAAACGACACACAAGTGAAAAAGGCAGTAGAAGTATTAAAGAAAGAAATCAAATAAATGATTATGCCCGAAAAGCCTGTCAGCGATTATCGTTGGCAGGCTTTTTTGTCGTTAAATGCATAAAATTCCAATATTAGACAGATAATAGGGGTAATTTTCCGATGAGGTGAGGTAATGAAAGAAAAGGTATTTTTCATATATCTATTGATCTTGATTCTGGCAGGCTGCACCTATGCCCCTTTACCCAAACAAAATGGAAATGCAGGTACGGAAAAAAAACTAACCAAAGAAGAGGACCAGGAAAGCGTGAAAACATTTCTGTTAATTGGTGTTGATACAAGGGGAGAGCAAAAATCTCGATCAGATGCGATTATCCTGGCAAAATACTTTCCTGAGCAGGAGAAACTGAAGCTGGCTTCCATCATGCGTGATAGTTATGTAAAAATGCCCGGGAATAAATCAGGATATAACAAAATAAATGCAGCTTATTATTATGGTGGAAGGGAACTGCTCAAGAAAACCATACAGGAGAACTTCGATATCAAGGTCGATCATGTAGCGGTAATCGATTTCCAGGGATTTGTGAAGATGGTCGATTTACTTGCCCCTGAGGGGGTAGCGGTGAATGTGGATCAGGAAATCATTGATGATATGAGCATTCAAGCAAGTGTTGGTAAAAATGTTTTACATGGTGAGGAAATATTGAAATATGTCCGTTTTAGGCATGACGATGAAAGTGATTTTGGAAGGGTAGAGCGTCAACAAGAAGTAATGGTCCAATTAAAAACAGCGTTCATAAATCAAATCTCATCCTTCGAAGGGATGGCAGCCTTTCCTAGTATCATCGAACAAGGACTCTCGTACCTGGATACAGATATTGGACTGAAAACAATAATGGAAATGGGTCCAAAAGCCGTCTTCCATACACCGGACACCGTCGAAACCTTAAGGGTTCCAGTGGAAGGAAGCTTTAAAGATGTAATATATCCCCAGTCCGGAGCCGTTTTGGAAATGGACTACACTAAAAATAAAAAGGCACTTCAGGAGTTCTTTTCAAAATAATAAGATCTATTATTGAAAACAACCTTATATTAAGTGAATATGTTCCAATTCACTTGAATTATTGTATTATAGACCTTGTAAGAATAATCATCATCTTTAAAAAACGAGAGGGATACGAAATCCTTCTCGTTTTTTTATCACCAATAGGGAACCTGGATCAATTAACAAAATGCGGAATGTTTTTAATGAAATCCGGTGTTATGATGCCGTTTTCGGTAATGATGCTCGTAATAAGATGATTTGGTGTAACGTCAAATGCTGGGTTGAAAGTCTTCACGTTTTCCGGAGCGATCCTTACACCTTGAATGAAGGTGATTTCCGCTTCATTCCGTTCTTCGATCGGGATGGATGTGCCGGATTCGATAGAAAGGTCGAATGTGCTTGATGGTGCGGCCACATAAAAGGGGATGCCAAAGTGCTTGGCTAATATGGCCAATCCCAATGTCCCGATTTTATTGGCTGTATCTCCATTAGCCGCGATCCTGTCGGCCCCGACGATAATTCCATTTATTTGTTTGTGGTGAATCGTATGTGCAGCCATATTATCTGAAATTAAGGTGACATCAACCCCTGCTTGCATCAATTCCCAAGCCGTCAAACGCGCACCTTGCAGGACAGGCCTGGTTTCACATGCGAACACTTTTAGCGGAAAGTCCCTTTCTTTAGCAAGGTGGAAGGGAGCCAGGGCTGTGCCATACCGAGCTGTGGCAATTCCCCCAGCGTTGCAATGAGTGAGAATGGAATCTCCTCTATTGAATAAGGATAAACCATGTTCCCCGATTTTCCTGCACATTTCTTCATCTTCAGCAAAGATGGCTTTAGCCTCCGATACAAGTGCTTCCTTTGCAGCTGAAATGCTTTGCGCAGAATGCAAGGTGTTCTCCATCCTCCTTAACGCCCAAAAAAGGTTGACTGCAGTTGGCCGTGAAGAGGCGAGTTTTTCAATATGCCTCGTTACATTTCTCTTGAAATCCCCTAATTCAGCGCTTGTTTCCTGTTTGGCACCAAGAGCAACACCAAATGCTGCCGTCAGTCCAATTGCTGGGGCACCGCGAACTTTTAATGTCAAAATGCTGTCATATACATCATCAACAGAATGAAGTTCAATAAATTCAGTTATGGAAGGAAGGGCTTGTTGATTTAATAATATAATATGGGTATCATCCCATTGTACCGAATATGGTAAGGGTGCTAGTGTAGTCATGTGCAGGTCTCCTTTTAAATGGTTGAATAAGATGGCAGGGTACGTTGCTTCAACGCTTCAATGACAGCTGGAACATCCAATTCTTCCCGTTTTTTAATTAAAAATGCACCAATTTCCAATGATGCCGTTTTGGCAGCAATCCTTGTTTCTTTATTTTCAATGACGTTTAAATCGGCAACATGGGAAAGGCCAATGGTTCGCCGAATCAGTTCACAGCCGGCAAAACCGAAAGCATCTTTTTTGAATTTTGTCAGTAAGTAAGGCAGATAACCTTTCACATGGCGGAATGGGCTTTTATTTTGACCTTCCCATAATTCGGTATAAGTTTCTTCAAAGGCATTCCAAAATTCATGAAGGTGTGTGAAAATCTCTTCCTTTCCAGCGTCATTGCGTGTGACTGCCTGGAAGAGAAGGTTGGCGGTGTATTGACCAAGGTCAAAACCAACGGGCCCATAAAAAGCGAATTCCGGATCAATAACCTTTGTTTCAGTTTCACTTGCAAATATACTTCCAGTATGTAAATCTCCATGAAGTAAGGCTTCCTGCTCGGTTTCAAAGCTTTGTTTCAGCTTAGCGACCTCAAGTATCACTTCTTGATCATTCCAGATATTTTTGGCGGCATCAGTCAATTCCACCTCGAAGTCTCCCGGGAGTTCCTCAAAAAATGGATCCGTGAAAATAAAGACCTCAGTGATTTTGCAGAGTTCCGGATTCGTGAAATGTCGGGCCACTTCCTTTTTCGCAGATGGCTCTAAATGGTAATCGGATGTATAAAATGACGTCTTCGCAACATACTCACCAATATGCTGTGAAAGCAATGGATATGAATCGCCATCGATCAATCCTGTTCTAACGATTTTCAAGTGAGATAAATCCTCCATGACCGTGATGGCAAGCTGTTCATCCGAATAATAGACTTGCGGTACGAATTCGGGGCAATAACTTCTGAAATGAATCAGCGCATTCGCTTCAATGGCAGCCCTTTTCAATGTCAGCGGCCAGCTTTCACCAAGTACCTTGGCATAAGGGACCGCTTGTTTGATGATTATTCCTTTATTTGTGTGCGTGTCTGTTATATGAAAAACATAATTTAAGTTTCCATCGCCGATTTCTTTACATTTTAAACTTGCATCCGCATTGACCAACCCAAGTTTTTTTGCAAGGGTTATTGCTGTTTCGTTTGTCAATCTCTTAAAATTTGAATGGTTTTGCGTCATTCTTTTCCCCTCCAGATTCAAAATAAGAATAAAAAAGCCTCTTTCATATAGAAAGAGGCAGAAGTTTTGGCTTCGGACCTCTTATCTTCCAGAATATGAATTCTGGTGGAATTAGCACCGTGCTCTGTGGATTTTATAATCCGGCGGTGAATCCGCCCCATTTCACAATGGTATTACAGTCGGTTGCTGGGCTTCATAGGGCCTTTATCCCTCAGCCTGCTCTTGATAAGAGTAAATGTTTTCTGAAATTTTAATCTTCGGGAAAATAATAACAACTTTTTAAATAGTTTGTCAATGGGTAAATTAATAAAAATCAGGGCGGCGATCTTCGAATACAGGTATTTTGTTACGGGCTTCCGTAACTTTATTGAAGTCCAGGATGCCTGTCAAGAGTTCGTTTTCTTCTCCGGCTTCACTTATGATATTCCCCCATGGATCAATAATCAAGGAATGACCCGCAAATATATTATTGACATCCGAACCTGAACGATTAACGGCTACAACATAAGCTTGGTTCTCGATGGCACGGCTAATCAACAAGGCTCTCCAATGATCGAGTCTCGACTTTGGCCATTCAGCCGTTACGAATAGAACTTCGGCGCCTTGAACGGTATGGGCTCGCTGCCATTCAGGAAAACGGATGTCATAACAAACGAATCCAGCACATATTTTTTCATCAAGAGTAAATAAGCCATCTTTTTCTCCTGGTTGCAGGAAATGATGTTCATCCATTAACTGAAATAAGTGAAGCTTATCATATTCTTTAATGAGATTTCCATGTTTATCGATGATGATCATGGTGTTATAGATTCCCTTGCTTGTTTTTTTCGCAATGGAACCGCCTATGATGTGAATCTGGTGTTTCTGTGCCTGTGTTTTAAAAAATTCAATCGTTTTTTCTGCCTCGTGATCAGCAATCTCGTTTAACCTGGTCAAGTCGTATCCTGTTGTCCAAAGTTCCGGTAAAATGACGATATCGGGTTCTGACCGTGCTGCTTTTTCCATCCATTGTTCTGCAACCTGAAAATTGAGATCTGGTTGCCCGAAGGCTATATCCATTTGAATACAAGCTATTTTCCACTTCATCGTTTAAAACCCCCACATGTAAAAAATACTTTACAAGACTATGATAAACATATATCATTTGTGACTAGAATTTCAAGAAATTTCAGAGAAGGTGTATAAATGGTGCAATTCGAAAAATCCGGCCAGCTTCAGAACCTGCCCAAGCAGTTTTTTGCTTCACTAGTCGCAAAAGTCAATGCGATCACGGAGCAAGGACATGATGTCATTAATTTAGGCCAGGGAAACCCTGATCAGCCGACGCCAGAACATATCGTGAAAAGTTTGCAGTCTGCCGCTGAAAAATCGATTAATCATAAATATTCGCCATTCCGGGGACATCAATATTTAAAAGATGCTGCCGCCGTCTTTTATGAACGAGAATACGGTGTCACGCTGGATCCGAATAGTGAAGTGGCGATTCTCTTCGGGGGGAAGGCAGGTCTTGTCGAACTGCCGCAGTGTTTATTGAATCCAGGTGATACGATCCTTGTTCCAGATCCCGGCTATCCGGATTATCTTTCCGGGGTTGTTTTAGCCCAGGCAAAGACCGAACTCATGCCCTTGACAGAAGAAAATGATTTTCTTCCGAAATACGATGACATACATAAAGAAGTACTTGATAAAGCCAAAATGATGTTCTTGAACTATCCGAATAATCCCACAGGTGCTTCTGCAACTGAAAGTTTCTTTGATGAAACCGTCTCCTACGCAAAAGAGCATTCCATTTGTGTGGTCCACGATTTCGCTTATGGTGCGATCGGATTTGAAGGAAAAAAACCGATTAGCTTTCTCCAGGCGGAGGGGGCGAAGGATATAGGAATAGAAATATACACACTATCGAAAACATACAATATGGCAGGGTGGAGAGTCGGCTTCGCAGTGGGGAATAAGAGTGTAATAGAAGCTCTTGAACTATTACAAGACCATCTTTATGTAAGTCTTTTCCCGGCGATACAAGAAGCTGCGGCAAGTGCTTTGCTTGACTCGCAGAGCTGTGTAGAGCAGTTAGTGCAGATGTACGAAGGACGAAGGAATGTTTTCATTGAGGGATTGAGGGCAATCGGCTGGGAAGTCAAAGCGCCTGCGGCATCGTTTTTTGCCTGGCTCAAGGTACCTAAAGGGTTTACGTCAGAGAGTTTTGCAGATTACTTATTAACCCATGCCCACGTAGCTGTTGCCGCAGGGAATGGATTCGGTGAATTTGGCGAAGGTTACGTCCGGGTAGGACTGCTGACTTCGGAAGAACGGCTTGAAGAGGCTGTGGAACGAATACGTACATTAAACTTATTTTAACGATGGAATGAGGTATCCGATTTATTCACCGTTAAATAGTTAAAACTTATTGACAAAGTAGGGATTACCTGTCAGAATACAAAATAAATTCTTAATCTTTCGATACTTGAATGCAATTTATATATCAGCGTTTTCTTATTTTGAGCAGGTGGAGGGACTAGCCCTATGAAGCCCAGCAACCGACCGTAATTCCATTGTAAAATGGGGCGGAATTCTTCGCCGGATTTTCTTTAAATCCACAAGGCACGGTGCTAATTCTTGCAGCCATTGGCTGGGAGATAAGAAGATGGCTTTTTAAAGCCTCTTCTTTATGAAGGGGCTTTTGCCATTTTGAGAACATTACAGGTTAATGACATCGAGAGTTTACTAACGTGTTATAGGAGTGATTCAGATGAGCGAGATAGTCGCTACTTATTTAATTCATGACTTCAATGGAAATCATGAGAAAAAAGCAGAGAGCATTGCCTTAGGTTTGACTGTCGGGACATGGACGGACCTGCCACATTTGGTCCAGAAACAACTGGAAAAACATAAGGGGCGCGTCGTATCGGTGACACCACTATCTGAAGAAGAGAGGGCAAACAGCTACTTTAATCGTAAAGTATACCGTTCGCTTATTAAAATTGCCTATCCGGCAGGGAATTTCTCCATTGATTTACCTGCAATCCTCACGACGGTCTTCGGCAAACTTTCATTGGACGGAGAAATAAAACTTATCGACCTGGATTTTGTCGGTGATATTCAAAAAGCTTTTCCCGGGCCGCAATTTGGTATTGGAGGCATAAGGGAAAAGATTGGCGTATTTAACCGGCCCCTGGTGATGAGCATCTTTAAAGGTGTATTAGGAAGGGACCTGACATTCCATAATGAGCAACTGAGGCAACAAGCATTAGGAGGTGTCGACCTAGTTAAAGATGATGAGATCCTCTTCGACCAGGAACTGACTCCATTTTTCGATAGGATAAAAACGGGAAAAAGAATTTTGAATGAAGTCCATGAAACCACTGGCCACCGAACTTTATATGCTGTCAATCTATCAGGGAAAACATTTGAATTACTGGATAAGGCAGAGCAGGCGGCTGAAGCAGGGGCAGATGCTTTATTGTTCAACGTTCATACATATGGTTTGGATGTATTGCAGGCCTTGAGTGAACATGATCGTATCAAGCTGCCGATCATGGCGCATCCCGCATATAGCGGGGCATTGGCATCTTCATCATTTTATGGGATCGGCTATCCGTTATTGCTTGGTAAATTAGTAAGGTTATCAGGTGCGGATTTATCCTTGTTCCCATCCCCTTATGGAAATGTCGCACTAGAAAAAAAGGAGACCTTGGCGATTGCTGAAGCTCTGACAAAAGATGAACTTTCATGGAAAAAAGCCTTCCCTGTTCCTTCTGCAGGCATTCATCCAGGCATGGTTCCGGACCTAATCAAGGATTTTGGGCTCGATAGCGTGATTAATGCAGGGGGCGGAATTCACGGGCACCCTGACGGAGCAGAGGGCGGGGCCAAGGCTTTCCGTTCTGCTGTGGAAGCCGTTCTAGCAGGAAAGGACCTATCTGAAGCGGCGGCTGAGGAAGAAACACTAAAAAAAGCTCTTGTGTTATGGGGAGGCTTATAAGAAATAATGAAACCGATCATCTTTTGTGATTTTGACGGAACGATCACCAACACGGATAATATCATTTCCATCATGAAAAAATTTGCGCCTCCGGAATGGGAAGCGTTGAAAGATGGTGTCCTTCAGCAAAAAATCAGTATATCTTCAGGAGTTGGAGATATGTTTTCACTGCTTGATAGTGGCATGAAGGATGACATCATCCAATATGTAAGAAAGACGGCCGGCATTCGTCCAGGGTTTTATGAATTCGTTGAGTATACGAAACAAGCCAACATCCCTTTATATATAGTAAGCGGGGGAATGGATTTTTTCATTGCACCGCTTTTAAATGATATCTTGCCAACAGAGTCCGTTTATTGCAACCATGCATTTTTTGATAAGGAAAAGATTTATATAAAGTGGCCGCATGCTTGTGATGATCAATGTAATAATGATTGCGGTTGCTGCAAGCCATCCATTATGAGGGAAATAGCGGATGCGGAAGATTTTAAGTTCGTTATTGGAGATTCAGTAACGGATTTTGAAGCGGCAAAACAGGCCGATTTTGTCATAGCCCGTGACATACTGCTTGAAAAATGCGATAGGGAAGGAATTCCACATCAAGGATTTGAAACATTTTTTGATGTAATTGATATTTTAAAGCAGCAGGAGGCGGTTAAAGCGTGAACAATCATTCTAAAGAATGGCGGGAGTTGGCAGATATTAAAGCTGAACTGGCCGAAAGGGATTGGTTTATGGGAACAAGCGGGAACTTGTCCATCCGCGAGCCCAAAAGCCCTTTCTTTTATATTACGGCAAGCGGTAAGGATAAAAGGAAGCAAACGGATTCGGACTTTTTACTGGTGGATTTAAAAGGAAAACCAGTTGAAGAAACGAACCTAAGACCATCGGCCGAAACTTTACTTCATACAGTCATTTACCGGAAAACCAATGCGAACTGTGTACTCCATGTGCATACTGTTGAAAATAATGTGATATCAGAATTGTACGGAGATGAAGGCCAGGTTTCCTTTCGTAATCATGAAATCATTAAAGCGACCGGTCGGTGGGAGGAAGATTCGGAGCTTCGGATTCCAATCATATATAATCACGCTGACATTCCGCTGTTATCCGAAAAGTTCAAGCAGCATGTCGAAGAAGACTCTGGCGCCGTGCTGATCCGCAATCATGGCATCACGGTTTGGGGTAAAAGCGGACTCGAAGCAAAAAGAATACTTGAAGCTTGCGAATTTTTAATTCAATACCAACTGTTGCTTAATCAACAAAAGGCGTTTGCAGGTTCTTTAAGATAAACACTCATAGAGGAGGTATGAATGATGGCGACGATCAGATTCCATGAAACAAACGAGGTTATTGAAAACGGTGAACAGGTAAAAGGGTTTTTAGAAACACAAGGGGTTATTTATGAGCAATGGGACATTTCTAAATTACCGGCCCATCTTGTGGAAAAATACGATCTAACAGATGCTGACAAGGAGGAAATCCTTGTAACATTCCAATCAGAGATAGCGGAAATTTCTGAAAGAAGAGGCTATAAAGCGCATGATATCATCACATTATCAGATGCAAATCCGAACTTGGATCAAATGCTTGAAAACTTTAAGCAGGAACACCACCATGAAGATGATGAAGTGCGTTTCATAGCGGGGGGGACGAGTATCTTTGCCATTGAAGGCAATGATACACAGTGGTTTGATGTACGTCTTAATCCCGGAGATCTTATTAGTGTACCAGAATCAACAAGACATTATTTCACGCTCGCAGAAGATAGGAAAACTGTTGCTGTCCGTATTTTCGTTACAGCGGCAGGATGGGTGCCGATTTACGAAAAAGATGAAGTTCAAGCATGAATCATTTTTGAAAAACCAGCTAACGGGCTGGGTTCAATTTGTCGACAAAAGGGAAATCGGAATGGTCTCATCCCGAACCATGATTTTAAAAAACAAAACCAGATTATCCTTAATGGTTTTTTACGGTAATCCTTATTGAATTGAAGAAATTTGCGACACTCCTGCCGAATAACTGGTTAGCCGAGACCTCACAGACGCTTGGCAGACAGTCGGCGGAAAGGGAGCGGATTTCTGAAATCGACTGGAACGTTTTTAAATAAAAAACTGCAGTCGAACTCGCTTTTCTTCGAATTTGTCTATGTCTGAAACCAGCTTGCGGGCTGGTTTTTTTATGTGGATCCGGCAAGTGCTTTAGTAAGATAAGTATGATAAAATTTAACGGGAATCGAATTTAACCGGATCATAGGAGCAGATAAGAATGAAAACAACAGAAGTGTACATATTGGGCGGCTTTCTCGGCAGCGGGAAAACGACGTTTCTTCGAAATATTTTAAAACAGGAAAGTGAAGCGGGTAGAAAAGTGGCCGTGCTATTAAATGAGCTTGGCAGTGTATCGGTTGACAGCGGACTCATTGGTGATGGAGTGCCTCTTAAGGAGTTGTTTGACGGATGCATTTGCTGCACAATTCAAGATAAACTGGAGGTTCAGCTTCATGAATTGCTAACGGAAAATGAACTGGATGCGGTTTATATTGAAACGACGGGCGCAGCTCATCCAGTTGAAGTATTGGATGGCATCATGTCACCGATTTTCGCCAAAAGGCTGGAGTATAAAGGGATTATCACTGTCGTCGATTTATTAAGGTGGCGCGATCGGGAGGAACTGTCTCCGCAGCTTCGACAGTTGCTTGCCGAGCAAATCCACCATGCCGATTTCATATTATTGAATAAAGCGGATTTAGTAAGTGAGATGGAGGCCGCACAGCTGAATTATACGATACAGGCGCTGAATTCGGATGCTGTATGTTTATTGACGGAGTATGCAGCCGTATCCTTGGCATCATTGCAGCAGATGCAAAGAAAACGGCATAATGGCCATCAAAAGCTTGATGTACATGACCATTTGCATTTAACTGCAGTCGTTCATACATTTGAAGGAGCCGTGGCACAAACCGACTTTGAAGAGTGGCTTAGGGCTCTGCCGGAAACGGTCTATCGAATGAAAGGATACATTTCCTTTACACATTCACAATACCCCCATTTATTCCAATACTCCTACGGAATGCCGATGTATATGAATGAAATGATGAAAATGCCATTGAATATCGTTATGATCGGGGAAAAGTTGGATAAGGAAATGTTGATCGGTCAGTTGAAAGCTTTGGAATTGAAAGCGGCCCGATAAAAGTTTACCGCCCTTTAAAGAAGGGAAACATAAAAAGGAGACTTTCTTATCAAGGAGGCGGTATTAGTGCCATGGAATAAGAACGATTACCCAAACTCGATGAAGAATCTAGATAAAGATGTAAGGGAAAAGGCTATAGAAATCGCCAATGCATTATTGGATGAAGGATATGAGGATGGAAAAGCCATTCCAATCGCCATAGACCGGGCTAAGATATCAGTAGGAAAAGATTGAAAAAATGGTCAGACCCATTTAGGGGTCTGACCATTTTTATTGTTGCATTCCAAAGGCGGCAAATGTCTTTTCGTCTTCTATTAATCCGCAAGCAGCACATTGAACCCGAACTTCAGGACCATTATATGCTAGATGGAATGGCTGAAGGGAATCATTCGAATATTGTTCAATAATCTCACCTGACTGTGGATCCTTTTTAATGGGTGTTGCTACTTGCTGAATGAGATTGAAGCGAGATTTATTTGTCCGGCAATTCGGACAGCGGTATACTTGAGACATTGTACTCACTCCTTTTTTGAATTTTAAAAAGCATGATCGTATTATTAAGATAGTCTTTACAAACTCGAACATTAATATGTATAAATTAGTAATGGATGGAAGGGATACTATGAAAGAAAATGTCAGGCAAGAAGAATTACTGGTGGCTTATTTAAGCATATGGAATAATCGTAAGATGACCGATGGAGGTGGAAGGGAAGTGTTGTCGGAACTCATCCGCCGTGAGCTTTTGGATGAAAATGCCCATCCCCGTGCCCGAAAACCAGTATTGGAGAAATTTTACCTCTGTATTAAACGCGTGATGGAATCTTCTCTTTCTGAAGAAATGAAAAATGCGATCGTCATGGCCTATATCACTGAATTGGAAAGATTATAATTTCCGAGGTGTTACAGATGCTTGTTAGCAAATATTCTTTTCTGCTTCATACTTTTTTCACAAATCATTGTTAAAATCTTTAAAAAATAGATATTTAATGAATAAGGAGCTTAAAATATGAAGTGGGGCATTGGGCTTTTTCTTGCCATCGTACTGCTTACTGGGTGTAATAGCGGTAATGCATTTACTAAAATCAATAAAAGTGAATCTTTCCTGGCGACTGTCAATATCAAGGATACCTCACTGACTTTCATAGATGAAAACTATCATCCATTTGCAAAATGGGATATTTCAGAACCATTTACCGGAGCCCTGCTCCTGGCAGACAAAGATACTATCCTGCTTTATGGAAAAGAGATGGAGAAAGTCCAAGTGTACTCTTTATCAGCAGGAAAACTGATAAACAGTTGGGAAATTGGCAAAGGGATCGTTAATATGCAGTTGTTACGTGATGGAAAAAGCATCGTGGCGGTCAACCAATCGAATCACTCCATTTATTTTTTAAATACAGATGGGGAGAAACAGGATATTGTCAAGGTTGGTAAAAGCCCCCTGACCGTTCTTCAAGGGGAGCAAGCGAATCGTTTGTATGTTATTAATTTTGGTGATACCAAATGTTCTGTGATAAATCTTGATACGAAAAAGGTCGATTTTGAATTTCCCGTACATAGTTCCAGCACAGGCACATTATTAAGGGAAGAAAAGGATGAAATATGGATCGGAGGGCACGGTGATGGGGACAAAGTGGAAGAAAATCTATATATTTATTCGGCAAAAACGGGAGAGTTGAAGAATAAGCTGAAGGCCCCAACCATGCCGATAAAGTTCCTTGAGAATGCAGAAGGCATATTTGTCCTTAGTCATGGTACAAGCTCCTTATATAAATTGAATGATCAATATGAGGAAGTGAAAAGCAAAGTGGTCGGCGTCAACCCCTTTGAAATGGCTAGCTTTAACGAAGATGTGATCGTGGCGGGATATGATAGTGATGAAGTGTACGTAATGGATGCTGAAACAGTCGATGTTAAAAAAACGATCAAAGTCGGCGAAGGTCCGTTCCAATTGATGTTGAGGGAGTAGATGACATGCATGTTTACACCATTTTAGTCGTGGATGATGAAGAAGATATGCGAAATCTAGTTGAAATGTATTTACTGAACTCAGGTTATCGATGCCTTCAAGCTGCGAATGGAAAAGAAGCTATTAGTATGGTTGAAACAGAGGAAGTGGATTTAATTCTTTTGGATATCATGATGCCAGGTATGGATGGTTTCTCCGTTTGTGAAGAAATTCGTGAAAATTGGGAGATCCCTGTGATTTTTGTCAGTGCGAAAGGTGAAGAATGGGATAAGGTGAAAGGGCTGAAGCTTGGTGGCGACGATTATATCGTCAAACCGTTCAATCCAGGAGAATTGGTTGCAAGGGTCGAAGCGGTATTGCGGAGGACAGGGAAATTATCATTGAATGAAGAGAGTCAAAACCATGTCCGGTTCGGTAAAATTAGCTTGAACTTACAATCCAGAACGGTTTTGGTGGAAGGGAAGCCAATCAATTTAACCTTGAAGGAATTCGAATTGCTTTTATTCCTCATGCGTCATAAAAGCCAGGCACTCAGCCGGGAACAGCTGCTTGAAAATGTATGGAGCGGGGAGTATGGAGGATCTTTACGTACCGTGGATACCCATATCAAAACGTTACGAATGAAATTAAGAGCAGCCGATTACATTCAAACCGTCTGGGGAATCGGTTATAAGATAGAGGAAAAGAAATGATCAATAAATGGCGAACCCTCTCTTTTAAATTATGGCTCACCATCATCACCGCCATCATCCTATCCGTGCTGTTCGCTTATTCACTTTCTCAATATTATTATAAAAATCTATATGTGGAGAAGCTTAAAACAGATTTAGTCAATGAAGCGTCATTGCTAGGGGCGGATTACTCCGGCGGTGAAATCAGCGAAGATTTCAAGAAAAAAGTTGAATGGTTTAACAGTAAGAATGACAGCGAGGTCTTTGTCGTCAACAATCCGAGGGAATTGAGTGCCTGTCTGCCTTTTGAAATCAATTATGACACCCTTATTTCTGAAGAAGAACGGCAAATGCTTTTAGATGGGAAAGCCGTTGAAAAAGAGGGCTATGAGAAAAGATTTGAAAAGAACATCGTAGCGGCGATCATACCCCTTATTGACGAAAATCGGCTCGAAGGTATCATCTATACATATATTCCTGTAGATTCCATTACGGTATTACTCAAGGAATTTGCCGCAAAATGGATGGCGGCAGTTCTATTATTTTTGATTGTCGCGATTTTGTTTACTACGAAATGGTTGAAAAAGCTAGTCAGTCCGATTAAGGAAATCGAGACTGCAGCCCATCGTGTCTCAGAGGGGAATTATGACATACAGGTCGAGGTAAGGAGTCATGATGAAATAGGGAAACTGGCAATGGCCTTTAATGATATGGCCAATTCCATCCATATGGAAGAAGAAAGAAAAAAAGAATTTTTAGAAAATGTTGCACATGAGCTCAGAACCCCGCTTAGTTACGTAAAGGGCTATACGCAGGCCATATTGGATGGTGTCGTGAAAAATGATGAAGAGCAAAGGAAATACCTTCAACTCATTTCAAGGGAGGCTCTTAGGCTGCAGCGGCTTGTGGGAGATCTGATGGACTTATCAAAAATGGATAGTGATCCATTCATGTTAAATAAAACCCCGATTGCCTATGCGCAATTCATTGAAGACGTACTTGTGAAATATGAACCGATAATAAAAGAAAAGCAATTGGGCTTGCAGCTAGATCTGGATCCAGACCCGATTATTTTGGGGGATGAAGGAAGGATGGAACAGATCCTACATAACATTATTGATAATGCCATTCAGTACACGGATTCCGGAGGAGCGATCCATATTACCTTAATTCAGCATAAAGATGATTGCGAACTGCTGGTTACTGACACGGGTAACGGGATTCCGGAAGCGGATCTGCCATATATCATGAATCGTTTTTACCGAGTGAACAAAGCACGCAGCCGTTTTGATGGCGGGTCAGGGCTTGGACTGTCCATTGTTAAAAAATTGGTGGAATTACAAAATGGTAAAATCGAAATAGAAAGCAAGGAAAAAAGGGGAACAAAAGTCAGGGTCATCCTACCGATTATAAAAGAAGAATGGAATTCATAAAAAGGGGATACGTTCAAAAATGAAAAAAATCATGTTATTTTGCATGGCGTTAATTTTTTTGGCTGGATGCGGCAAGGAAGAGGAAATTCCGAAAATGTTAAATGTCGATTTAGCTGTCGATCCAATTCAGGGTAAAGTGAATGAGCCTGTGAAATTTCAGGCAAAAGTAACATATGGGGATGAAGCTGTGACAGATGCGGATGATGTCAGTTTTGAAATTTGGCTTGCGAATAGCGATGATCATGACAAGATCGCAGTGAAACATAAAGGGAACGGCCTATATGAATTGGAAAAGAATTTTGATAAAGAAGGAACCTACTATGTATATGCCCATGTAACTGCAAGGGATATGCACAACATGCCAAAGAAAGAATTCGTAATAGGCAAACCAAGCACTCCTGAACAAAATGGCGAAAAAAAGGAAATGGACGAGATGAATGATGAAGAAATGAAATGATGAATATACCATCGAAATCAAAACAATTCGGGTTTAAAACCGGATTGTTTTTTATTTGGAAAAATATTCAAGACGATAGAGGGAAAATGACGAAATGTCGAAGTTAAACTGAAAAATTTGTAACATAAAAGTAAAGAAAGTCATAAAAATCAGGTTGGAAATGATATGTCAATTAAAATTTATTAGTATTCAATGGAAATAGTTCTATGTAACTACCATTGACAAGGAATTACTGGGAGAATATGAGTATTTATACTACTGGCAGAAACATAGATAGTTAAAGCATTTTTGCAAGATTTCTCTGAAACTTGGATCATAAATATATTTTCATTCGCACCCTGTGAATTTGATGGAAATTGATGGAGCCTTTATTACAAAAAGTGCATGTTATGATAATTCCAGAAGCAAAGCACAACAAAAAATGAACATCACAGGAGGAAATACGAATGAAAAAGCAAATGTTTATGTCAGCAGCAGCGGCTGCAGCTATTATATTCACAGGAGTAGGAGCTAACCAAGCTGAAGCAGCCAACTGTGATACTGTGAATCAAGTAACTTTTAAATCTACTAATAAAGAGGATATGCAAAAAGTCCTTAACCAATACCTAGCTAAATACAATATCACTTTACCTGCAGCGCAGGCACAACAAACGCCAGTACAAAAACCAGTACAAAAACCAGTTCAAACGCCAGTACAAAAACCAGTACAAAAACCAGTTCAGCAAGAAGCTGGAACAACGAACCAAGCAAAACCTGAAGCAAAACCAGTAACACCTAATAAATCAACTGATGAAAAACAAGAGACAAACTCTGAATTAAGCGCTTTTGAACAACAAGTTGTTAAATTAACTAATGCAGAACGTGAAAAACAAGGTTTGGCAGCTCTTAAAATCGACACTGAGTTGAGCAAAGTTGCACGTATCAAGTCTCAAGACATGAAAGATAAAAACTACTTTGATCACAATAGCCCAACTTACGGCTCACCATTCGATATGATGAAACAATTCGGAATCAGCTATAATACAGCTGGCGAAAACATCGCACAAGGTCAACAAACACCTGAAGAAGTGGTACAAGCTTGGATGAATAGCCAAGGACACCGTGAAAACATCATGAACCCTAGCTTTACTCATATCGGAGTAGGTTACGTAGAATCTGGTAACTACTGGACTCAACAATTCATCGGAAAATAATAGATTAATAGAAAAGTGCATCCCATTAACATGGGGTGCGCTTTTTTTTTGCGAGAATGGATCATTCCATGAAATAAAATACATCGAAATCTAAAAAAGGTTGGCACCAAAAAAATAACAGGAACCGCACCTTATTATTAGCGAGGTCCCGGTGTGTAGCAATTTATATCTCGGATACATCGATTTCTGAATACTGGGTATTGAAACTTTTCTGAAGACGTATTTCCAATGTTGATTCTTTATATTGGGCCGATGCCCCTTTTTTCTTAACAAGTGCGGGGAGTGTAATGACATGCCGATCTGACTCTTCAGGAATCCCCTCGATGATGGATTGGTTAGATGTATGGTAAAGTTTCATTTTTTTTAGCCAAGATTCATCTTCTATGGGAATTCTTACAAAGACATATAAGTGGGTTTCAAATACTTCGGCATGTAAAGGATGTTCAGATCTGGCTTTTACTATTTGTGAGCCGCCATCATTTTGGTTCATCATACCTTGCATATTGTCAGGGATGACTTGTGAAAATACTTTTTCGATGAACGATTGTACATCACTTTGCTGCATATTTTTCATGAAGTCCTTCTGGTTCGGGTTATTCTTAAAAGAAAAAAGTGAATTCCAGGGAAACATATTGAATTCCTCTCTCCTGCTTTTTGTCTGACAGGTTTATTTGTTATATTTTATGCAGCTAAAGCCCATAGGTTCTTTTTTATAATTACTAAATTATAGAAAATGGAATAAACTTATGTATAATTAAGTAAAATCCATTAGATAAAGAGGGTAAAGCCTGTGGATGAAAAAGTAGCTTTTATTACTGGTGGAGCAACTGGAATCGGCAAAAGGATGGCATTTTCACTCGCGGATAATGGAATGTCCATTATCATTACTTATCGAAAAAGTAAAAAGGCAGCTTTAGCATTAGTGGATGAATTACAGGATAAGTACCATGTTAAGGCAATTGCGATTCAAGGTGACTCGTCAAGTGAGGAGGATTGCCTGAATATTTTGCAAAAGATTTCGGAGTCATTTGGTCATGTTGATATTTTCATTCATAACGCAGGGCCATATATGCATGAGCGTAAACCCATGACTGAATATGGCAGTGATGAATGGAAGTACATCATGGATGGAAATTTAAATGGTTTTTTCTATTTTGTGAAAGAGCTTATTCCACATATGCGCAGTAGAAAATGGGGTAGAGTCATTACATTAGGGTTTGAACGGTGTGAAACTGCACCAGGTTGGATCTATCGTTCTGTTTTTGCTGCTGCAAAGAGCGGCTTGACCTCCTTGACAAGAACTTTAGCTGCCGAAGAAGCTACACATGGCATCACCGTGAATATGGTCTGTCCCGGTGATATCGTAGGTGACTGGAAAGAGGAGGAAATTAGGGTCGCAAGAGCAGTAAAGGATGATACGGTTCCAGTCGGCAGACCGGGTACAGGTGAAGATATAGCGAGGGTCATCACGTTCCTTTGTGATGAAAAATCAGATTTCATTACCGGCAGCATCATACCGGTAACAGGCGGTAAGGATGTTCTTGGGAAAATATATAAAGCCTAGTGGTTTAGAGTTTGAATTCAGAATGAAAAAGGGTGAGGCCGGTATAATCCAGTCCCACTCTTTTTTTATGCCATTTTTTTATATTTTACTTGCTGTATGAACCGTAAGCGAGCCGCCAAGCCTATAGCTCCGAGAGCCAAGCCGGAAATTAAGCCGATCCAATACCCATAGGCTCCCATATCCGTATACTTTGCAAAGAAATAGCCAATGGGAAGCCCGAGAATCCAGTAGGAGACAAGTGACATCGCAAATGTGACATTTACATCTTTATATCCACGCAAAATACCCTGAATAGGTGCCTGCAGGGCATCCGATATCTGAAAGAAGATGGCATATATCAAGAAATGTGATGTCAGCATCATTACCTCATGGTCTTTTGTGTATAAAGAGGCTACAGGTTCGCGGAAGAGGAATAGGATGGTCGACAAAACGAGCGACATCGTCAATGCCATCGAAATGCCAATCCAGCTATACTCTTTGGCATCTTTATAACGGGCTGCCCCAATTTCAAATCCAATGACGATCGTCAATGCCATGGATATACTTAGCGGGATCATATAAAGCAGTGACGCAAAATTCATGGCAATCTGATGCGATGCAATTGTCACGGTATCATATTTACTCATTAAAAGGGTGACGGCCGAGAAAATGCTTGTTTCAAAAAAGATAGCCAGTCCGATTGGTACTCCAATCAATAATAAGCCCTTCCATTCTTTCCAGGAAACCCGGAAAAATTCACTGAAAACCTCATATGTCGAAAATGGGTTGATTTTTATCACAACAAGGATGGCCACAAGGGCAATTAACCAATACGTAATGGCAGTGGCGTAACCGGAACCGACACCGCCAAGTTTAGGGAATCCAAACTTCCCGTATATTAACAGGTAATTAAAAAGGACGTTTACCGGGAGTGCACATAAGGTGATGATCATGGAAATCCTAGTCTGTCCCAGAGCATCGATGAAAGCCCTCAACGCATTATAAATGAATAAAGGAATGATCCCGAGTGAAAGGGCGATCAAATAATCATGAGCCACCATGTGGACACCATCTTCAAGGTCCATGGCACTCAATACGGGGTTCAAAGAAAACGCCCCAATGATTAAAATGATCATGGCTAAAGCGACAGCTAAATAAATGGCCTGCATCACGGAATAGGAAACGGATTTAGACTGCCTGGAACCTAGCAGCTGTGAAACCACCGGCGTCAAGGCAATCAATATCCCGCTCAGCCCGGTGTAAACGGGTGTCCATAGCGAACTGCCAATGGAGACGCCAGCAACGTCCTGAGTGCTGTATTGTCCCGTCATCATCACATCAAAAAATGTCATGGCATACATGCTGATTTGGGTGATCAGGATAGGTATCAATATATAAAATAACAGCCGGATCTTTTGTGATTTAGTATAAGTCTGATTCATCAAAGTACCTCAATATCAATATTTGGAATTTTCAACACAATGAAAGAATTATATCACATAAGGATGTGATGTTTTAAGAGTTTTTATTTGAAGCTAAAAAAGACTTGCCGTATTGGGCAAGTCTTTTTGTTAGTCGCGCATGGATTCAAAATCATTCATGGCTTCCAAATTTGAGTCTTTTTGAAGAATGAATGCCTGTGATGGAATGGCAATTTGTACATCTTCCTGTTCCAATATCTCCATTATTTTAAAGTTCACATCTTCTTTGATTGATAAATATCCTCCAAAGTCCGTCGCTTTCGTGAAGAAATAAAGGTAAAGGTTGAAACCGGAATGACTGAATTCATCAAATTTAACCAAAATCGTTTCCGGATGTACTTCAGGATGATCAATGAGCATTTTTTCAATTTCTTTAATGACATTTTCCAATTTTTCTTTTGGTGTCGTGACATTCACGCCCAAATGAAAGGCAATCTGTCTTTTGCCCATCTTTGACCAGTTGATGATCGGTTCATTCGATAGGGTCGCATTTGGGACTGTAACTAAAGCTTGAGCAAAAGTCCGAACTTTTGTGCTTCGGAATGTGATGTCTTCAATGGTTCCCTCCACACTTGGAGTTTTGACCCAATCTCCTATGGTAAAAGGTTTTTCGGTAACGATGACGATACCTCCAAAGAAATTGCTGACGGTATCTTTAGCGGCAAGAGCGAAAGCCAATCCACCCAAACCAAGCCCTGCAACAAATCCATCGACATTAAATCCCCATTCTTCCGCAATGATGGAGGCACCAAAAGCAATGATGATTAATTTTATTATTTTCGTAAAGAACGGCATGACGATTTCATCGACTTCAAGTCCGAATTTACTTACCAATTTCGGGAATAATATAGTTAAGATCGAACTGATATTAAAAATCGTCCAAAAGAATATGAAGACAAAAAACGATCTGTATATTTTCGATCTGAATTCAATCGAAGGTGAGTCGATCGGAAAATAGTGCATGGATATAATGACACCAATCAAAACGATAAGCAATCTTACCGGCTGTTCTATAGCGAGCATTAAGTTGGCGGCAAATTCTACTTTACGTTTTTCTGCAATTCGTAGAAAGAACTTGAATATATATGTAGTAAATACTTTCCGAAGCAAAAGGAAAATTAGAAAAATGCCAATGGAAATTCCTAATTTGGTCCAGGCTTCGATTCCATCAAATTGATCGAGTGATTCAGAAACTTCTTGCAATGTATTACTCCTCCAATGTATCTTGTAGTATTGTAGAATACTAAGATTATAATATATTCATGCTGAAAAAGGAAAAATAATCGATGATTACATTCATCATTGGGATTTAGCGAATCACTGAATACTTTTTCAAGTTATTAATGGCAAGGATATATGGTAATATGGATGCAAAGTGATTTTTTAAGTTTGGAAGGTGGAAATATTGACTAAGAAAATAGTATTTACCGGAGGCGGTTCTGCCGGTCATGTATCTGTTAATGCAGCAATTATCCCGGAATTTTTAAAGCATGATTGGGATGTTACTTATATTGGATCAAAAAAAGGCATTGAAAAAAATATCATCGAAACGGAATTTCCCGAGGTCCGTTATGAAACGATTTCCGTTGGAAAATTCCGGCGTTATCTATCTGTTGAAAATATGAAAGATCCTTTCCGGGTCATAAAAGGGATTTTTGATGCACGAAAAATATTAAAAAAGACCAAGCCGGATTTCATTTTTTCTAAAGGTGGATTCGTTTCGGTTCCAGTCGTTTTGGCAGGCAGGATGCTGAGAATACCGATCGCGATACATGAATCGGATTATACGCCTGGTCTGGCTAATAAGATTGCCATGCCGCTTGCATCTAAAATCTTCACTACTTTCCAGGAAACGGAAAAGGATCTTCCTAAAGAGAAGGCAATGTATCTTGGCGCTGTATTGCGCGATGGGATTTTTACTGGAAACGCTTCTGCTGGAAAGGCATTTTGTAGATTCACGAATAACAAACCAGTGTTGCTCGTTATGGGAGGAAGCCTTGGGGCCGTTAAAATCAATAATTTAATTACAGATAACCTTGATGCCTTATTAAAGGATTATCAGATTATTCACATTTGCGGGAAGGGAAATGTGAAAACGGAATTGAAACAAAGGGGATATGCTCCTTTTGAATTCGTACATGAAGAATTGTTCGATCTTTTGGCGGCTGCTGATGTGGTTGTGTCAAGGGCAGGTTCAAATTCAATTTTTGAATTCCTTGCTTTACAAAAGCCGATGTTACTTATCCCTCTAAGTGCCAATGCATCCCGTGGAGATCAAATCCTGAATGCGTCAAGCTTTGAAAAACAGGGTTTTTGTAAAGTCATCGAAGAAGAAGAGCTAAATGACCGGATTTTTAATGCTACATTAGCGGATTTAGTGAAACAATCGGATGAATATCAGGAGAAAATGCGTCAAAAACGCCCATTCAAAACGGCAGCTGAAATGTATGAATTACTACTTAAAGTAATGGGTGCAAAAAAATAAGTATCATTCCCCTCTATGTAGCATATCTTTTTCGAACAGAGGAGGGGGTAGAGTGGCTTATGAATATTCCAAAGGGTGGTTCATTCAGCAGCTGAAAGCCGCAGGGATTAGCTATCATCCAATTGAGAAAAAAAAGCTGGAGCTGTATAAAACGTATATTCTAAGGCGTTTATACGACGATCTGCAAAAAAAATAAATCATAAAAAGAACCGCACCGTCGTTGACGTTGCGGTCTTTTTTATAGGAAATTACTTATAAAAGGAAAGAAACAGGAAATAAGGATACCTGCGATAGCCATTGCCGCACCTGCGACAGCCCCGGTAAACTCACTTTCCTGGGCTGCTTGAGCCGTACCGAGACCATGAGCGATCGTACCATAAGCGATACCGCGTGCGAAAGGCATCGTAATGTTCAGTTTATCCATCATTTTTGGAGCGATCATCGTACCAAGTACCCCTGTCAAAATGACGAAGGCTGCTGATATATTGGAATTTCCGCCATAAAGTTCGGTGATTTCAACAGCGATGGGCACTGTAATGGATTTAACCGCCAATCCTTGGAGTATGAATTGCGGAAGTGAAAATGCTTTTGCAATGGCAAAGGCAATGATCAATGTGACTAGAAGACCAAAAATCATGCCGCTAATTGCCGGCATTGCATATTTAACGATTATTTTTCTATTTTTATAAAGTGGTACGGCCAAAGCAACGGTAGCCGGTCCCAGGAAATAGGTGATGATGTCTTTTCCTGGTGAATAATCTTCGAAGTCCAAACCGCTGATCAGCAGTACGAGAATAATTGTAACCGTACTGAAAAATACGGGCGTCGTAAAAGGTGATGGATGTTTAGCATATATTTTCCTTCCAATGAAATAGGCAAGGATGGTTATCAAGATGCTATAAGTTGTGATGAACACTGTCATGCTGCTTAACCTCTCCTCTATGGGATAGCTTCTGAACGGTCCAAGCTGAAACGATGAATCCAAAAATCAGGCTGACTCCCAATGTTAGTGCCAATGGCAAACCGAATTCAATGAAAAGCCATCCCATGGTCATTAAACTGATTGAAATGGGAATGAAGAAAAAGGCTAAGTGCTTTACCAAAAATCCTGAAGTAAGTTCAATCCATTCGACTTTTATAACCTTCGTCTGTAATAAACCGAATAATAAAATCATGCCGATGACGTTGCCTGGTATGGGTAAATGAAGTAAATTGGCTAAATAATAGCCAAGCTTGCAAATGATGAGCAGGAAGATGAGCTGCACGATAAAAGCAAATGTTTTTTTCATGATTAAGTCCTTTCAATGACGCTTTGAATATATTATTGAATTGGTCAATTGTATTCATTATAAAAAAATATCCCTAAAAAGAATAGGGATTTGCAGCAATCGACCTTAAATATCCTGTGAAAATGGAAAAAAGAGCTTTCCAGGTTTGGAAGCTCCGGCCATTATATGAAAAGATAAACAAAGCCATGTTGAAATGTTCTTCGCTCTATGCTTCAAGTAACTGCTGTTCGTCATCATCATGCTGTCTAAGGATATGAAAGGTGTATAAATCTTTAGGGATTTCATACAAATCGTAGATATCTTCTTCATGATTGATCTGATCATAAAGGGATTTTCTTGTTTCGTTGGCATTGACGGCATAGGGAAGTTTTTCTGCGGCTTTAATAGAGCGGATATTTTTTTTGCGAATACGCATGAAGACCGTTTCCAAACCGAGCTCGAAAAAAAGCTCTTTAAAGAAAGCGTCTTTTGCAATGGCATTATACCCTTTTCCATGATAAGGCTTGCCAAGCCATGTGCCTAAGAAACCTGCACCATTTTCAATATCGTATAAAGAAATACAACCGATGGGATTTTCCCATTCATCCAAGATTGTTCGTGAAATGAGTTGCCCAGCATCTTCTGCTTCGATCGTTTGCTTAGTAATGAAAACATATTCTTCATATGAATCTACCTTATGGCGCACGAAAGGGAAGACATCTGGATGCGTCATTTGTTCATAAAGAGAAAAACAATCTGTGAAATCTCTCTTTTTTAACATTTCCGTCCCTCCGTTTGAGGGCAGTTCTTATGCGTAGTCGCTGCCCACCCTCGAAATTTTTTAAGTCGTTCATCAAAAAATTTCGGGGTGGGAATCGAACCCACTAGAACCGGAAACCGGTGGCGCACCATTTGCCTTCCCTATTTTTATTGTCAGAAAGTATGCAAATCAAAAGAACCTTACGAAGGTATAATACTAAAAAAAAAACGGTTTGGGAATAGGTTTTTTGCCTTTTTTTTTCGTCAAATTTCAACTTTTTCAACAAGGGTGAATTTGAAAGGCAAACGTATGCATTTTTCCATGAAAAACTGATTTTTTCGCCTGCTTTTTTCTTTAAAATTCACCTGTGAATTGCATGAATAAAATGATCGCGCCGAGGGTCCATACATAAATGGAGAATATTTTCAGTGAACGCTTTTTTAAGAAATCGATCATCCATACTACGGCTATATAACCAAAGATTGCTGCTGCCAGGGTTCCGACGAATAGCGCAGTGAGTGGAAGCCGTTCAACTTCTCCTGTAAATATCGGTTTCATCTGAAATACAATGCCCCCGGTAATGGCAGGGATTGATAGCAAAAAGGAAAAATAGGCTGCTGTGGCCCTATCCAGCCTGCAGAATAGGCCAGCGGCTATCGTCAGGCCAGAGCGCGAAAGGGCAGGCATGATGGCAGCGGCTTGGAAGGTACCAATGATCAAGGCATCTTTAATCGAAATTTCATTAAGGGATTTGCCGCCTTTTCTTACTCCGTCCGCTACCCATAAAATCAGTCCGGTCGCTAAAAATTCCCAGCCTATGGTCACACCTGTTTTTGAAAGGCCATCGAACCAATCCCCGAGTAAAATACCGGCAATCACTGCAGGGATTGTCCCGGCAATGAGAAGCAGAGTCATTTTGGAGAAAGGGTTTTTCAAAATGGCAATAATGTCATTCTTATAGACGACCAATAACGCCAGCAAGGTTCCGATATGGAGCATGGTATCCAGAAAAATGCCGGCCTCGTCAAGATGGAAAATATGCCGTCCTAAATATAAATGTCCAGTGCTTGAAATAGGTAAAAACTCAGTCAAGCCTTGAATGATCCCAAGGATGAAGGCTTGAAATTCGTTCAGCAAAAAAACATCACTCCATTCTAGAAGGTATGGGACATCCATTATTTAAACTGTATGCACAAGACAGATGAACATATTCTGATTTTTTGTCATATGTATTGCCAATTGGGTTTTTGAAGAAAAGGTAGTCCAATTTTACCTTTTTCGAATATAATGAGAGGAAAAATGAAACTATTTTGCACTTGATTCGTAATTATTCATATGAGAAAGGAGGAGAAGACACTATGCCTACTAAAGATGAAAGAGTGTTTGCTGCCCTTATTTATGTGATCAGCTTTTTTACAGCATTTATCGGTCCTTTGGTGATTTGGTTATTGAAGAAGGACTCGTCACAATTTGTGGATTATCACGGAAGGGAATACCTGAATTTTTTCATTTCCTACACCGTATATTCAATAGTTGCAGGGATACTCACTATAGTATTAGTTGGATTCTTGCTATTGCCGGTTATCGGGATAGCTTTAGTCGTATTCACCATCATTGCTGCCATTAGGGCTTATGAAGGAACGGATTATAGGTTCCCGTTGATTTTCAGGATATTATAGTAATGATGTAAAAGGATTCCGTTCAATTCGGAGTCCTTTTTTCTATGAACCAAGTTGGAATTGCCCTACATTAAAAAGGGAATAGATCACATTAAGGCGAATAAAGTATTATGATAACTACTTCAATGCACTTTTAGGAAGTGGATGCCGGGCGGCTTGTGGTATTGCTAATCAATGTTCGTTCAAGGCGGCAATCTTTCTTGTAAGGAGTGAGGAGCAGAGCAGGATATGAATATACGTGAATATTATCAGAAAACGAGCAATTCAAATTTTCATGCATCTTGGATATCACTTCTTTTGGCCATTGTATTTTTCACTTGCCATATTTTTGCGATGATACCGGGCAATATATTATTGATAACGTCTCCTTTTATTTTCTTTAGCATTGCCCAATTTGTCAGTCATCGTATATATGAAAATAGAATGAAGGAATTACCTGATGAACACATCGGGACAAATGCTGGGTTATTTAAAAATGAACATATTTTGTTGACTTTTATGCCAGCACCGACATTGCGCCTGCTTCTCTTTGCGCCGAATGGGTCTTTAATGGGCGAGGTACGGGATTTGAATATGAAGTGGTTCATGTGGATGATACCCAATTTCTTGTCGATGCTCCTGGCCAAGCGTTATGAACTGGTGGACCATGAGGGGCGTTTACTGGCTAAGTACCATATCAAAAGGGGACTTTTCAATAAATTGACGATCATGGATGATCAGGGCGGCATAATTGGATCGTATCAAGAAAATCGGTCATTCGTGAAGATTAATGGAATGATATATAAGGAAGATGGTACGGAATGGATGCCCATTGAAACGCCGGGAAGTGTGAATTCATTCGAGATTGCCACAAAAGAAGGGGAAAAGATCGTTTCATACCAAGAGGGCTGGATGCCTTTGGAGTGGGGGAAACGATTCAAGACAAATACACCCATACTTTCTTTTTCATCAAATGTTGATGAAATTCCTAAAATCATCGTCTTGGGGTTCTGTGCTGCCACTCTAAATCATCGTTCAAATTGACTAGGGTTAACCTTTAGCAAATCTTTTAAATATTTGATATAATCTTAGTGGAATACATAGATTAAATACTTAATTAAAAGGTGGTAAATATGAGTATGAGTTTACTTAATGAGATTCTTGATTTTAATGAACAGTTTGTAGAAAAAGGTGAATATGTCAAGTATAGAACGGATAAGTTCCCTGAGAAACGTATGGTCATCATAAGCTGTATGGACACTAGACTCGTTGAACTATTGCCAAAATCCTTGAATGTCAAAAATGGCGATGTCAAAATCCTGAAGACTGCCGGGGCAATCGTCTCCCATCCATTCGGAAGTGTCATGCGGAGTATCCTTGTTGCCGTTTATGAGCTAAAGGCAGATGAAGTATTGGTCATTCCTCACCATGATTGCGGGATGGCATCAGTAGATGCTGATTCTGTAGTAGGGAAGATGCTCGAACGTGATATTCCACAGAGCACCATCGATACCCTTGGAGCTTCGGGTATAGATATTCGCAGTTGGCTTCGCGGATTTGATGATGTTTATGAAAGTTGTAAGAAAAGTGTGGAAGTGATTAAAGGGCACCCTTTGATCCCTAAAAATATTCCTGTACATGGTCTTATCATTTCACCTGATACAGGGAAGCTGGAATTGGTAGTCGATGGGTATGCGGAAGGACAAAAATAATATATTCAACGAGGCTGTCGGGATTATTTCCGACAGTTTTTTTCAAATTTTGATCAATACTATTTATTTTTATCCTTTTTTTTGTTAAAATCGCCAAGTGTAGTTTGTCACTAATACAAACGGGTGGGCGAGGGACAAATTTAATAAGGATACAACATGAAGAAATTAAACTTGGAAACGTTTTTTCATTTTTCCGACTATGGAACGAATGGAAAACGTGAAATCCTTGCTGGAGTGGTCGGCTATTTTACAATAGTCTATATTCTCATCGTGAATTCCCTGATTTTATCGGAAGCGGGCATTCCGATTAATGGTGCAATGATTGCGACGATTCTTTTATCTGCTTTAAGCTGTGTCATGATAGGACTTTGGGCGAATGTCCCAATCCTCCTCGTTCCAGGAATGGGCGTAAATGCCCTATTTGCTTATACCATGGTTCAAGGAATGGGTCTATCTTGGCAATCGGCATTGGGTGCTGTGTTTATCTCAGGGGTTATTTTTGTAGTCATCGCTTTTACAAAATACTCTAAGTTAATCAGTGATTCGATTCCAAGGTCGATAAAAGAAGCCATCTCTGTCGGTCTTGGCTTATTCTTGATGCTAATCGGTCTCGAGAAGGGCGGGATAATCACGAGAGGTTCATCATCTATCGTCGCACTGGGAGATTTAAGCGATCCAGCGGTGTGTGCAACGGTGTTGACCTTTTTACTGGCAATCACTCTGTTCATCAAGAATGTCCCCGGTAATTTCATGATTACCATTCTGGCAGGCAGTCTCATTGCTTATTTGTTCGGGACGGTTCAACTGTCAAAAATCCATTTTTCAGGCATTGACACAGCTTCCTACGGCGATCTCTTCTTTTCATTATCGTTCTTGGAAGCGAACCGGATTGAATTCTGGATAAGTGTATTTGCAATGACGATGGTTCTTGTTTTTGAAAATATTGGTCTTGTACACGGGCATGTAGATAGCATAAACCGCCAGGATGCCTATAAAAAGTCGCTGCAGGCGACAAGTGTGTCCGTTCTGCTTTCAGGCATATTCGGTTCGAGTCCTACCGTTGCTACAGTTGAAACGGCAGCTGGAATCGCATCAGGAGGCAGAACTGGTTTTACTTCAGTGGTGACGGGCGTGCTATTCATTCTATCACTTCTATTTATACCGGTGATTAAAGTAATCCCTGATAGCGCCATTGCCCCCATCTTAATTATCATTGGCATTTTGATGCTCGGAAATATAAAAGAGCTGGATTTCAGCGATTTAACCGAGAGCATACCTGCAATCATGATCATTACGATCATTCCTTTCACTTACAGTATTGCCGATGGAATGGCATTCGGTTTCATCCTGTACCCGTTCTTGAAGCTGGTAACCGGAAAAGCGAGAGAAGTGTCAGCCCCGATGTATGTGAGTGCCGGAATGTTTATCGTCTATTTCATCATTGGTATGATCGGTTAATAATTCAGAAGAGCGGTTGGAATGAGTTAATTCTTATTCCAACCGCTCTTCTTATTGGTTTTTTCGTCGAAAAAAATGGATGTATAGTGATTTACGCGATGACACATCCATCTTGAAAATGCTATGATATAGAATATTAAAAAAATGATAAATGACAAGCAGCATATTAGAGGATGTGACAGGATGATTATTGAAGGTTTAAAAAGCCATGGTTCAGGAAATGATTTCTTAATCATTGATGAATTGACTACGACCCTAACGTTTACTGAAGAAGAGCGGGAAAATTTCGCGAAGGCCCTATGCGATAGGGAGAGGCTTGGAGCGGATGGTATTTTGTTCGTAATGAAAAGTGAACATGCTGATTGCCGAATGCGTGTCTTTAATGCGGATGGATCGGAAGCCTCGATGTGCGGCAATGGACTTCGCTGTGTTGCACGATACGCGAACGACGTTCTAGGGCTCGATAAAATGATCGTGGAAACCATGAAGGCAAATCTACTCGTGGAAAAAACGGAAGATATTTATGAGGGAATTCCGACTTTCAAGGTGGAAATTTCCCCGGTAAGTTTTAATGTGAAGGATCTACCTCTTGTATTGGCTAAAGAACAATTGCAAAACGAATTATTGCCGGAACTTCATGATACCTTATTATTTTCGGCATTGGCGGTTCCTAATCCACATTTGATCACGCTCGTCGATAGTGAGGTTTTACAAAGTGATTTGCAGAATGAACTTTCAACAAAGGTCAATCAACCGAATGAGCTTTTCCCTGATGGTGTCAATGTCAGTTTTGTGAAAGAGCTGGAACCAGAGAGCATTTATGTGCGGACATTCGAACGGGGAGTAGGCTTTACTAATGCATGTGGAACGGCGATGTCGGCTTCAAGCCTAGTAACATGCTCTGTTGGTTTAAACACGTTGGAAAGTGAAATATCTGTCTACAATAACGGCGGAAAAGTTAAATGTGTGGTCCACCATGATGAAGAAAGCCAAAAGTATTCAATTGATTTAATCGGGAACGCAACCTATGAATTCAAGGTTTCGATTGACCTAGACTTAAACCACCCGGAAAAATTTAAAATCCTGGAAAAACAGGACTTTGAAGCGGAAACAAGCTTATATGCTAAGTTGCAGGATGAAGTTCAAAGTTATTTGAAAACTACATTATAAGGAAAGTACCGACTAGGTGTTAGTCTAAATTAAAAAGGGGTTCGGAATGTTTTAATTCCGAACCCCTTTTTCAATTTGGTTAAAAGTTAGAGATTGTGCAAGGTATTCAATGAACCTTAACAAGTCGAAAACTCACGAGATTGCGAAACTCACGAGTAAAAGTGCGAAACTTACGAGTAAACGCCTGAAACTCACGAGTAAAGGTGCCAAACTCACGAGTAAAAGTCCAAATTCACGAGTAAAAGTCCAAATTCACGAGTAAAAGTGCCAAACTCACGAGTAAACGCCTGAAATTCACGAGTAAAAGCGCGAAACTTACGAGTAAACGCCTGAAATTCACGAGTAAAAATGCCAAACTCACGAGTAAAAGTCCAAATTCACGAGTAAACGCACGAAATTCACGATCAATCGTAAGCGAGCGTGCCGATCTAGTGTTTTTTGATTCATGTCAACTGAAAATTATGAGATATATTCACTACTTTGATCAACAACAAATCAAAGTGCATGCCCTTTCCGGGTTCATACCCTAAAGGGCTGCTTTAATAAATGAAGTGTCTAACTTTATCTTCTTTAGTTGGTCTTTTTTTGTTTTAGGAACGACAATACTTCCAAAAAGGCTGGTCCATTATCGACGAGTCTGTAATCCATAAATGCACACCCTTCCCTTTTTATTCTGTTTGGTATGGTTTCAATCGTAAAGTCCTTTAACTGGAGACTTTCGTCCACTTCCTCCCAAAACAAAGGTGTAGCCACACCAGCGAAAGAATTTCCTCGCGGGGAATAAGGAAGGATGATGGTTTTTCCTTCACTATGCTGCACAAAGTCCAAGTATAGTCGATTATGTCGATTAATTTTCATTCTTTCCGTTGTAAAATCATTTGGGTTGGAACTTGTTAAGTAGTCACCGAGAAAGTCGGTGAAAATGCGTGTCTCCTGATAAGTAAATCTGTCTTCAGGCAGTGGGATGTGAATTTGCAGTCCTTTGTTACCTGAAGTTTTTACAAAAGCTTTTATCCTTAATGATTCCATCACCTTTTTTATTTCCTGTGCGGCCTTTTTCGCTAGGGAGAAAAATTCGATGGAAGGAGGATCCAAGTCCAGGACGATTTCGTCGGGTCGTGTTTTACCCGCTTTCTGAAATGGCGCATGGAATTCCAATGCAAGTTGATTGCCAAACCAAAGAAGCGTTTCAATATCGTTACATAGCATATACTCGATATCGTCATCAATGAATGTTTTAATAAAGGACGGCGCATAATCAGGTTTGTTTTTCTGGAAAAATCTTTCTTTATCCAAGGTGCCATGAGGATAGCGGATCGTCGTAAGCAGTTTATCCTTCAAGAAGGGTAAGAAGAAAGCTGAAACCTCCCGTAAATAGTGAAGGTATTCAACTTTTACCACCTGTTCATCTCCTGTTATCCAAAGCGGTTTATCCCTGGAAGTTATTTGTACAGTATCTGGAAATGTGTATTGACCTAGCACGAATTTCTCCCAGGTACATTCTTCGGGAGCCGTTTGTAAAAGCCATTGCGAAAACTGAGGTTCACGCAATTCATTTACCTCATACACGTGTAAGAATTGAACTTCGATGCAAATGGATGGATGGATATAAAAAAATTGTGCGTCTTCGCCTGATGCATTTTGCTTGATCAGTTCATGCAATATCCTTTTATCTTGAGCACTCAGTCCGTTTTTAACACTTCCGATTTTCGTTACGGCACCTTCTTTGAAAACTGCGAGGGAAACGTAACCATTTTCTTTGTGCAATGCTGTAATGAAACAAGAAACGGTCTTCCAATTTTTCACCTTAATCCAAGAGGTAGTACGTTTTCCTTCTTGCCAAGTACCCCGAATTTCCTTGGCGACAACTCCTTCGCCATCTAATAGGGCGACCTTATTCAAGGCATTATCCAAAACGTCAAAACTCTCTATTAATTGTATCAAAGCCTTATCGTTGGGATCAGGAGGCATAGGAAAGCCAAGATTTGCCCCCATATTCAACATCAATTTCCTTCTTTCTTCCATAGGTTTAGCCGCTACGTTTTTTCCGCTGATGCTAAGCAGGTCAAACGCTATAAACCGGCATGGGGAAAAACGGGCTTTTTCTGAAATTAAGGATTGTTTTCCAAGGCGTCCTCGCCACTGTATTTGAAAAAAGTCGGCTTTCGCCTGATTGGTAAGCCAGACCAATTCTCCATCTAACTGAAGCGGGAGATATTCTTCCAGTTCCAGATCTTTGATGTATGCAATGATTTCCGGGAATTGTGGTGATAATTCCTTTTCGTTCCGACTTGAAATGCTTATGGTATCGGAGTCTATCGTTAAAATAGCCCTAAAGCCGTCATATTTGACTTCATAACGCCAATCCTTGGAGTTGGGGGCTTCGGGGTAATAGGTTGGCAGCATCGGTTTCATTTTTGTATTTACCTCCGCAAATAATTGATTAACATTATTTTGCCAAAAAAACGAAGTGTTAGAGTTGGCAATTGTTTTTTCGTTTTTTTTTGAACAAAGGGGAATAATAAAATTGTTCTTCTCTTTAAAAATAAGTTATGAGGTGACGAATATGCATACGATGTGGAAGGGGAGCATATCATTCGGTTTGGTGAACATTCCGATTAAACTTCATGCCGCAACGGAGGATAAGGATATTTCTTTGAGGACGTTGCATAAGGAATGTCATTCGCCGATTAAATACGAAAAGGTTTGTCCGGTATGCCAGAAAGAAGTGGGGAAGGATGATATAGTCCGCGCTTTTGAGTATACAAAGGGAAAGTTTGTTGTATTGGAAGACAATGAACTAGAACAACTGAAAAAACAAAACGAAGAAAAAGCCGTGGAAATCGTGGATTTCGTTAAAATTGAAGAAATAGATCCTATTTATTTTAACCGGAGTTATTACATGTCCCCTAATGACGGAGGGATAAAAGCTTATTCCCTTTTGAGGCAGGCCCTCAAGGAATCGAATAAGGTAGGGTTAGCGAAAATCATCATTCGCTCTAAAGAACAAATGGCGGTAATCCGAGTCGTTGATAATACCTTGGTGATGGAAACGATTCATTATCCGGATGAAGTCCGCTCCACAGCAGATGTTCCGAATATCCCTGCCAATGATACCATTGTAAAAAAAGAAATCGATACTGCCGTATTATTGATAGATCAATTAACGACTACCTTCGACCCGACAAAATACACCGATGACTATCGAACCGCGTTACTTGAATTGATTGAATCAAAGAAAGCTGGACAGACGACGATTACAGCCAAAACAAAAGAACCAGTTTCCAACAATGTAACCGATTTAATGGAGGCGTTACAGGCATCCATTGACCGAACGAAACATGATGAACCAGAAATGAAAAAGACGACCAGAAAGAAAGTGGCACCGAAAAAAAAGAAACAAGCTTAAACAGGAAGCTGAGCGGAAGACGCATGATGTCGCTCGGCTTTCTGTTTGTTTTAGCAAGGGGATTTGCCTTCTAATAAGGTAATGAAAGTGAATGAACAGGGGGAGATTTACATAGGTAAAGATAGTATAAATATGTAAGTGGATCACGATGTAAGGAACAGAATGGAGTTAAAAGAAAATGATGGGTGGAAATGAAGGCAAAAAAATTCGCTCCCTAAAGAGCGACAATGAGGAATTCAATCGTGAAAATCAACATATAGGCGAACGGTTGTAGTTTTCGACTATATATTGTGTTCATATTCTACCATATTTAATTCTGAAATAGCAACAAAATTACTGAAACTAACCTATGAATTTTTCTGGAAATTAATGATATTTCGCCCATCTAACGGTTCATGAGGCTTTTGCATTGCATATTCTTATAAAAAACTACAGAATAAAATGGATTTTTAGTATAATTTATACATACAGGATGATATAAATTAAATATGAATGGAAGATGCAAAATGCAAAATGGAAAAATCAAAGCACTTCATGCCGGGAAGCCAAAGCATGAAATTTTTTCGAATATCGATATCTTTTCAGCAATGGATAAACTAGCAATGGATAATGTGACAGTGACTAAATCAGGTATAATTGGTGATGGGGTAGGTAATGTAAAGTTCCATGGAGGTCCTGATCGCGCTTTGTGCTTTTACCCCTTTGAGCATTATTCATTATGGAATGAAAAATTCTCTAAAAAGTTGGAAATCCCTGCATTCGGTGAAAATTTAACCATAGAGGGGATGAGGGAAGAATCAACGTATATCGGCGATATCTATCAAATAGGAGAAGTGATTGTTCAAATTAACCAAGGGAGGATACCTTGTTCGACCATTTCCCACTTCAATCAAGAACCTAAGTTTTTGGAACTCGTGCTGAAAACGAGTTTCACTGGTTATTTTGCAAGAGTACTTCAAGAAGGAACGATAACTAAACAAAACGAGATTGTGCTAATAGATCGTGTGCAAGAAAAAATTTCAGTTCATTATGCAGCAGAGGTAATTCTTCATAAACGAGATGGGCTGGAAGGCGCAAAGGCTTTACTTACACTAGACTCGTTAGCGGAAGACTGGAAACAAAGGATCTTGAAGAGGGTTCAAGTTGCAAAAGATTGAATGATTTTTGCAAAAGTGAAAAAAATGTCGATCAGGTATTGAAATTGACAGATTATTAATGTAAATTAAATATAATCAAATTTTGAAATCTTGTGAAAATTATATAATGGATCTTATCGAGAGAGGTGGAGGGACTGGCCCGAAGAAACCTCAGCAACCAGCTTAGGCAAAGGTGCTAAATCCAGCAAGCAGAGCTTGATAGATGAGGAGAATGTTTCAAAAAACCTTCTTCTTTGAGAAGGTTTTTTTTCCTTTTCTCTCATACTCATAGAATACGACAAAAACAGGATTGTTTTTGAGAGAGGGTGTAATGATGAATTTTCGTAAAGACGTGAAAGAAAGAATACTGGTTGGGGAAGGGGCAATGGGGACCTTATTGTATTCAAATGGCATCGATCAATGTTATGAGGAATTAAACTGCACGAACCCAGATCAAATAGAGTCCATCCACCGTGCCTATCTGGAAGCTGGTGCAGATATCCTTCAATCGAATACATATGGAGCCAATTTCAACAAATTGAAACGGTATGGACTTGAAGATGAAGTAAGCAGAATCAATCGCCAGGGAGTCATTCTTGCTAAAAAAGCGGCAAAAGGAAAGGCATATGTCTTCGGTACCATAGGGGCACAGCGGAGCATCAGGAAATCGGATTTAAGTATTGAAGAGATAAAACGGGGTTTTCGTGAACAGCTATACAGTCTTTTGATGGAAAACCCTGATGGGATTCTCTTGGAAACATTTTATGACCTGGAAGAACTGGAAACCGTCCTGCAAATCGTTAAAAATGAAACTGGACTGCCGATCATCGCAAATGTTTCGATGCATGAACTGGGAAATCTTCAAAATGGAATCCATTTAAATGAAGCCTTTCAAAAACTCGAGCAATTGGGTGCCGATGTTGTTGGGGTGAATTGCCGTCTCGGTCCACATCATATGATTCGGGCCTTGGAGGAAGTGAGTTTGCCAAAGCAAGCATCAATTGCCATATACCCAAATGCCAGCCTCCCGGATTATGTGGATGGAAGGCTCGTCTATAAAGCTGTGCCGGAATATTTCGGTTCAAGTGCCCTAGAACTTCGTGAGCAGGGTGCCGCGATCATAGGAGGGTGCTGTGGAACGACTCCGCTGCATATTCAAGCTGTAAAGAATGCGATTGGAAGTTTGGCTCCTGTGAAAGAGAAATTTACGAAATCCCGTGAAATAGAAATAATTGAAGTGAATGATAGAGAATTGGAACGTCCACTGTTCGAAAAGGCCAAAACAGAAAGGACGATTCTAGTTGAACTTGATCCACCGAAAAAATTAGGTATAGAGAGCTTCATGACTGGTGCCGAGGTTTTGAAAAAAGCAGGGGTCGATTCCATTACATTAGCGGATAATTCGCTTGCCTCACCAAGGATATCGAATGATGCACTGGCTAATTTACTGAAGAACCAATTGAATATAGAGCCGATGGTGCATATAACATGCCGTGATCGAAATTTGATTGGCCTGCAGTCACATTTAATGGGTCTGCAGACAGTGGGGTTGAACGAAATATTGATCATCACCGGAGACCCTTCAAAAATTGGGGACTTCCCGGGGGCCACTTCGGTTTATGATTTATCTTCCTTTGACCTAATAAGTATGGTCAAACAATTTAATGAAGGTCTTTCCTATTCCGGTCAAAGTTTGGGCCAACGGGCAAATTTCAAAATTGCGGCAGCGTTTAATCCCAATGTGAAATATCTGGATAAAGCCGTACTGAGAATGGAAAAGAAGATTGCCTGCGGTGCCCAATCCTTCTTGACACAGCCAATCTATTCCGTGGAGCAGATCGAAGAAGTATATGAAGCCACAAAACATTTAGAAACCCCGATTTTCATCGGTATCATGCCCTTGACAAGCACCCGGAACGCCGAATTCATCCATAATGAGATCCCAGGCATCAAATTGCCTGATAATGTTAGAAGGGCCATGGCGTTAGCGGGGGATGACCCTGTAAAGTCAAGGATTGAAGGTGTGAATATTGCACGAGAGCTAGTGGACGCGGCAAGGGAAAAATTCAAGGGCATATATTTAATCACTCCGTTCCTTCGCTATGAAATGACGGCGGAACTTACGAAATATATTAGAAAAGTCGACAGTAAACATACATCAGAGGTGGCAGTACATGAATAAAAAAGCGATTCAAGATCAGTTAAATTCTAAGATTCTCCTTCTTGACGGGGCGATGGGAACCATGCTTCAAGCGGAGAATTTGACAGTCGAGGATTTTGGCGGGGAACAATTCGAGGGCTGCAATGAATATTTATCACTGACGCAACCGGAAATCATTCAATCCATCCATGAAAAATATTTGGCAGCGGGTGCAGATATCATTGAAACAAATACCTTCGGAGCGACCAGCATCGTTCTTGAGGAATACCAAATAAGCACTATAGCCTACAAGCTTAATAAGATATCAGCTGAGCTTGCCGTTAAAGCTTGTGAAAAGTATTCCAATGATGAATGGCCAAGGTATGTAGCTGGCTCGATGGGTCCAACTACAAAAACGCTATCCGTAACAGGTGGAACGACTTTTGATATTTTAACCGATTCTTATGAAGAACAGGCACTCGGTCTTTTGGATGGCGGGGTAGACTTGTTATTGGTGGAAACCTGTCAGGATATGCTTAATGTCAAGGCAGCCTTTTCTGGAATAAAAGCAGCCTTCGCTAAATCAGGAAAAGATGTGCCTGTCATCATATCAGGTACGATCGAACCGATGGGGACGACACTTGCTGGCCAGTCGATAGAAGCTTTCTATTTATCGGTTGAACATATGAAGCCCGTGGCTGTCGGCCTGAATTGTGCAACAGGGCCGGAATTCATGATAGACCATATCAGGACACTTGCAGATATATCCAATAGCGCAATCAGTTGTTACCCGAATGCCGGGCTCCCGGATGAAGAGGGTCACTATCATGAGTCACCGACTTCCCTTGCAGAGAAAATGAAGCAATTTGCCGAAAAGGGATGGGTCAATATCATTGGCGGTTGTTGTGGTACTACGCCAGAGCATATTAAAGAACTTGTTAGTGTCCTTGAAGGCATTCAGCCCCGTACAATTACCGAATCAGCCCATGGGCATGCCGTATCGGGCATAGAGCCACTCATTTATGATGATTCAATGCGTCCTTTATTCGTAGGTGAGAGAACGAATGTTATCGGGTCTCGAAAATTCAAGGAGCTGATTCGTGGAAAGCATTACGAGCCAGCTGCCGAAATTGCACGTGCCCAGGTAAAAAAAGGCGCCCATGTCATTGATATCTGTCTTGCTGATCCTGATGGGGATGAGCTTGGTGATATGAAGGAGTTCGTAGAAGAGGTCGTCAAAAAAGTGAAAGTCCCATTGGTCATCGACACTACAGATGAAGCCGTACTTGAACAAGCATTAAAACATTCACAAGGAAAATCCATCATTAATTCCATTAACCTTGAAGATGGTGAAGAGCGCTTTGAAAAAATAGTGCCATTCGTCCATCAATATGGTGCTGCCGTTGTCGTAGGAACCATTGATGAAATTGGGATGGCCGTCGATGCTGAGCGCAAATTGGAAGTGGCTACACGTTCTGTGGATTTGCTCGTAAATAAGTATGGACTTAACAAAAGTGACATTATTTTTGATCCACTGGTATTTCCTGTAGGTACGGGTGATGAACAATATATCGGTTCTGCTTTAGAAACGGTGAAGGGAATTAAGGCAATCAAAGAAAAGTTTCCGGAATGCTTAACGATACTTGGCATATCGAATGTTTCATTCGGTCTCCCAGCACGTGGAAGGGAAATTCTAAATGCCGTTTTCCTCTACCATTGTACAAAAGCTGGTCTCGATTATGCTATCGTGAATACGGAAAAGCTTGAACGTTTCGCTCTGATACCGGAAGACGAAGTGAAATTGGCTGAGGCACTCCTTTTTGAAACATCTACAGAAACTTTAGCGATCTTTACCGAGTTTTATCGTGGGAAAAAAGCGGAGAAGAAGGATAATGGTGTGATCCTGCCATTGGACGAACGATTAGGTAACTATATTATCGAAGGTACGAAAGAAGGATTGATTGATGATTTAAATAAAGCAATTGAACGCGGTGACAGCCCGTTGGAAATCATCAATGGACCATTGATGGATGGAATGAGTGAAGTGGGTCGGTTATTTAATGACAACCAACTTATTGTCGCAGAGGTGCTTCAGAGTGCTGAAGCGATGAAGGCGGCTGTATCTCACCTTGAACCACTAATGGAAAACTCTGAAGATAGTGCCAAGAAAGGGAAAATCCTTTTGGCGACTGTCAAGGGAGATGTGCATGATATCGGGAAAAACCTAGTGGATATCATCCTATCCAATAATGGCTATGAAGTCATTGATTTGGGAATAAAGGTCGCACCGCAACAAATCATAGAAGAAGTTCGAAAACATGAGCCTACCATCATTGGCCTATCTGGGTTACTCGTCAAATCTGCACAGCAAATGGTTTTAACAGCACAGGATTTAAGGCAAGCGGGAATAGATACCCCAATTTTAGTGGGAGGGGCAGCATTATCCCGTAAATTCACCGATTTTAAAATATCACCTGAATATGAAGGACCGGTTTTATATTCCAAAGATGCGATGGATGGTTTGGCTGTAACGAATATTTTACATGACTCTGACAAAAAAGTGGTGTACTTGGAAGAGTTAGTCGAGAAACGAGAAAGAGCGAAAGCGAATGCCGCCATTGCTGCCACGATGGAAAAACCTGTTCGGAAGCAGTCCGCAGCTGCGCCTTTAAGCGATGCTCCTGTTCAAAAACCGCGTGACATCAAGCGTCACGTCCTGAAAAACTATCCACTGGATGTCATCCAGCCGTATATTAATAGGCAAATGCTGATTGGACATCATTTGGGGTTAAAAGGTAAAGTTTCCGAATTGCTTAAGCAAGGGAATGAAAAAGCAGTGCAGCTCAATGATCTCGTTGATGAATTGATTGAATTCCTAAAGACGGAACCGGATTATGGATTGCATGCAGTTTATCAATTTTTCCCTGCTCAAAGCGAAGGAGATAAGCTATTCGTTTACAACCCGGACAATCATAACGAGGTTTTGGAAACTTTCGACTTCCCCCGGCAAGATACGAATCCGCATCTTTGTTTAGCGGACTTCGCGAAACCAATCTCCTCCGGGCAAATGGATTATGTTGGTTTCTTCCTGGTCACTGCCGGAAAAGGGATCAGAAAATGGGCAGAAAAACTAAAGCTTGAAGGTGATTTCTTGAAAAATCACGCCCTTCAATCACTTGCTCTCGAAACAGCTGAAGGTTTCGCGGAAAGAATTCATCAATTAATGCGGGATGATTTAGGTATCAGCGATCCAATTGAAATGTCCATGAAAGAGCGGTTTGCCGCTAAGTACACCGGGCAAAGGTTCTCATTTGGTTATCCTGCTTGTCCTAATCTGGAAGACCAGGAGAAGCTATTCCGCCTGTTACAACCTCAGGATATTGGCGTGGAATTGACTGAAGGATTCATGATGGAACCAGAGGCTTCCGTGTCAGCCATTGTTTTTGCACATCCTGAAGCCCGCTACTTTAATGTTGATCGATAACTCATTTAATAAAGGCAGCGGTATTTTTTACCGCTGCCTTATTGCGCATGAATCCCCTTAATTGGTACATCTTAATGGTCAAAAGGAAGGGGATGCAACACCTATGAAGAATATCCTGAAATTATTTCTTTCCATGGCGGGTTCTTTCATTATTATTTTGTTGGTTGTGGATGTCCAGAACATTCAAGTACATGCAATGGTTCCTGAAGAGATAACACCGCTTCTAAAAAGTAAGGAAAATCAGAAAATCGCTTATTTGACTTTCGATGACGGACCATCTTTGAATACCATGAAGATATTGGATATTTTGGACCGCTTTAATGTTAAGGCCACATTTTTCGTAAAAGGGAATGAAGAACCATATGCAAAGGAAAGTTATCAGGAAATGGTTTCCCGCGGTCACGCGATAGCCCTTCATTCTTATACACATGATTATTCCATCGTTTATCGATCGACTGAGAGTTTCTTTCAAGATTTGAATAGGCTTGAAACCATGCTGCAAAAGGAGTATGGGATAAAAAGCCGTATTGTTCGCCTTCCTGGCGGCTCGAATAATCGTCTGAGGCATCAGGCTGCAACGAAACCCATCATCAATGGAATCCTTCAACAACTAAAGGAAAAAGGGTATATTTACTTTGATTGGTCCATTGACTCGACAGATGGCTTCAGTCCGTCAATAAGTGAACAACAAATCATTACTGCCGTACAAAAAGGGACGAAAAATCAAAAGCATGTTAATATCTTATTGCATGATATCAATAGTATGAAGAATACTGTGAAAGCATTGCCTGATATAATTGAATTTCTTAAAAAAGAAGGGTATACCTTTGATACTATTGATGAGACAACCCCGAAATTGCAATTTAATTGATGAACACAATGTTTATCTATAGTAAATTAAGGTATAGGGTATTGAGATTACAATGCGAAAGGATTTATCGTTTCTATGATGCCATCATTGTTTTTATCACATGGAACACCGCTTTTAGCTTTGGAAAAGAATGGCTACACTTCTTTTTTGAAGGAGTATATGCAAACTATGAAGAAACCTGCTGCCATCGTTATTTTGTCAGCACATTGGGAAAGTGAAGATCAAATGATTTCAGCAGTAGGGAAGCATGAAGTCATTTATGATTTTGCAGGGTATCCTGAAGAAATATTTCAGATTACTTATCCAGCTAGGGGATGCCTGGAGCTGTCAGATCGAATTTTAACCTTATTGTCCAGGATAGGTGTATTGGGGGAACTTGATGAAAGGCGCCCCCTGGACCATGGATCATGGGGGCTTTTGCATATCATGTATCCCGAAGCTGACATCCCGACCGTATCTATGTCTATTAGTCCTGCGCTGCCATTGGACAAGCAGTATGAAATTGGGAAAACATTGAGGGAATTAAAGGAAAGTAATGTCCTGATCATCGGGAGCGGTGGAATTGTCCATAATTTCACCCAAATACAGGAGGATATGCATGTTGCAGAAGGATGGGCAATCGAGTTTGAGAACTGGGTCGAAGAGAAAATCTTGAATTGGGATTTGCAATCCTTGTTTGAATATGAAAAAACCGCCCCTTATAGTACAGAGGCTGTGCCTTCCAAAGAGCATTTCATTCCATTGGTCATCGCAATGGGGTCAGGGGATGACAAAAAAAAGGCAGCTCTCCTGCACAGGAGCTTTCAATATGGCAATCTAAGTTTAACAGCTTGGAAGTTTGATTGAAGTGTGAAAGGGCTTTCAGACTAGTTAAATTTACCTGAAAAATAATCATTATACAAAAATACAAAAATCTTTTTTTAGCGAAAAAAAGACTTAAATGAGCAAAAAAGTCAATTAAAAGCGTATTTTGACGAATTAAACAGAAATATAGTTTCAAAAAGGTTGCATAAAGTTGTTTAACCTTTGGATATTTCGACAAAAACATGTTAATATAACATCTGAAAACGTTTTATCCTTTAAAATTTTATTATTCAATGACCAAAGTTATTTATTATATATCTTATATATATCATATATTTGGGGAAAATTTAGAAGAAAGAAATTTGGGGATGGATAAAACGTAATGAAAAAAATTATGAGAAAAATTTGGGGGTTTACAAAATGACCATCAATGATTCTAAGGTATTAGACCACTGGAGAGCTTTTTCAGGTCCAAACCTTGGGTATGTCATGGAGCAATACGATCTATTTCTAGCCAACCCGGAAGAAGTGGATCCGGAACTGAAAAACTTTTTTGAAGTAGCAGGTCCTCCTTCATTCGATGTATCGGTAGAAACAACGATTGGAACTGCACCAACTGTACAAACCGGAGAAGTTCTTCCAATGAAGAAAATTATGTCTGCAGTAAAGTTAGCTGAAAATATCCGTGCATACGGACATCTTGCTGCAAATATTTATCCTTTAAAAGAAGAAGCTCTTGATACTGAACAAATTCACTTTGAAAAATATGGCTTGACTGCAGATGATTTAAGGAAAATACCGGCTGACTTTATTTGCCCGGAATCACCTGAAGACGTGAAAGACGGATACGAAGCCGTACAATACCTAAAACAACTCTATACAAAAACGATAGCCTTTGAATTTCACCATGTTAATGACTTGGATGAAAAGCAATGGCTTACTGATATGGTCGAATCCGGAAACATGTTCCCGGAAGTGACTAAAGAGAAAAGAGAACTATTACTTAAACGATTGAATGAAGTCGAAGGTTTCGAGAAATTCCTTCACCGCACATATGTAGGGCAAAAACGTTTCTCTATTGAAGGACTGGATGCTTTGGTTCCGATTTTAGATGAAATGATTTCACAAACTGTTCAAAACGGAACGGGGAATGTGAATATTGCCATGGCTCACCGAGGACGTTTGAATGTGCTTGCACATGTATTAGGAAAGCCATATGAGGTCATTTTCTCTGAATTCCAACATTCACCGAATAAAGATTTGGTTCCTTCCGAAGGTTCAACAGGCATTAACAATGGATGGACTGGTGATGTTAAATACCATTTAGGTCTGGATAAACAGATAACTAAAGCAAATATACAAAAAGCAAGGATAACACTTGCCAATAACCCAAGTCACTTGGAAGTAGTTGGTCCAATCGTGGAAGGGTATTCTCGTGCGGCACAAGAAGACCGTTCAGAAAAAGGATTCCCGGTTCAAGACATTTCCAAATCTCTTGCAATTCTGATTCATGGTGATGCAGCATTCCCAGGTGAAGGAATTGTACCTGAAACGTTTAACTTAAGCCGTTTACGCGGTTATCAAGTTGGCGGCGCCATCCATATCATCGCGAATAACATGATCGGTTTTACAACGGAAAGTGAAGATTCACGTTCAACCTTATATGCTAGTGATTTGGCCAAAGGCTTTGAAGTGCCGATCGTGCATGTGAATGCAGATGATCCGGAAGCATGCATGGCTGCTGTGAACCTTGCTAACCTATATCGTGAAAAATACAAAAAGGATTTCTTGATCGACCTGATCGGTTACAGACGTTTCGGCCATAACGAAATGGATGAGCCATTGGTGACTCAACCTGAAATGTATGCATTAATTCATAAGCACTCAACCGTTAAAGAGCTTTATGGAAAAAAACTGATTCAATCTGGCGAGTTCACTGAAGCTGAAGTTAAAGCGATTGCTGAGCAAGTAGATACAAGGCTTGCAGATGCATATGCGAAAATTTCCGGAAATAAACCGGAAGCTTCTAAAGAATGTAATCCTCCTGGGATTATTGAAAAAGGACTTCCAGCCATTGATACGGCAGTTCCGAAACAAGAACTAGTTACAATTAACGAAGAACTTGTTAAGTGGCCAGAAGGATTCACTCCTAATAAAAAATTAGGAAAGATCTTATCACGTCGCTTGGATTCCTTTGGTGCTGACGGAAAAATTGATTGGGCTCATGCTGAGACATTGGCATATGCATCCATATTGAGTGACGGCACTCCAATCCGTTTGACAGGACAAGATTCAGAGCGTGGAACATTCGCTCAACGTAATATCATGTTACATGATAGTGTTACCGGAAAAACATATTCACCACTTCACACACTAGAAACTGCCAAAGCATCATTCGCTGTTCATAACAGCCCGCTTACTGAAACGGCAGTTCTGGCTTATGAATATGGTTATAATGTATTTGCACCTGAGACACTTGTATTATGGGAAGGACAATTCGGTGACTTCGCTAATACAGCACAAGTAATCTTTGACCAATTCATCGCGGCAGGCCGTGCAAAATGGGGTCAAAAATCAGGTCTTGTCATGCTGCTTCCACACGGTTATGAAGGACAAGGACCAGAGCACTCAAGTGCACGCCTGGAGCGTTTCCTTCAATTAGCGGCTGAAAACAACTGGACAGTTGCCAACTTAAGCTCGGCAGCTCAATACTTCCATATCCTTAGAAGACAAGCTAAGATTTTGGATCAAGAGCAAGTACGCCCGCTTGTCATCATGACACCGAAGAGTATGCTTCGTAATCAAGTGATGGCTTCTACAGCAGAAGAATTCAGTGAAGGCTCTTTTGAATCATTCGTAGAAACCAAAGCTTTGGGCAAAAAACCTAAATCGGTTGAACGCATTGTTTTTGCATCAGGTAAATTGGCGGTTGAACTTCGTGAAAAAGCGGCAACTGAAAAAAATACAGATTGGTTGCAAATCATCAGTATCGAAGAAATTTATCCATTCCCATTCACTGGAGTCCAAGAAGCCCTGAAAAAATATACAAATCTTAAAGAAATCTTCTGGGCTCAAGAAGAACCTAAAAACATGGGTGCTTGGACATTTGTTGAACCACGCCTAAATGCAGCGGCTCCTGGCAATCTTTCAGTAACATATATAGGAAGGAAGCGCAGATCAAGCCCGGCTGAGGGAGATCCACTTGTCCATAAAAATGAACAACAACGGATTATGACTCAAGCAATTACACGCAATAATGAGGGGGAGAAATAAAATGGCTGAAGTAAAAGTACCTGAATTAGCAGAATCGATTTCTGAAGGATCTATTGCGCAATGGTTAAAACAACCCGGTGATCACGTTGAAAAAGGAGAATATGTCCTTGAACTTGAAACGGATAAAGTGAACGTAGAAATCATTTCAGATTATACTGGTACACTTTCGGAACATTTAGCAGAAGAAGGCGATACTGTCCAAGTTGGACAGGCTATCGCCATCGTTGATGAAAATGGATCAGCTGCTGCAGCTCCAAAAGCGGAAGCTCCTAAGGTTGAAGAAGCTAAAGCAGAACCAGCTAAGGCTGAACAAGCGGCTCCTGCTAAAGAGGCTCCTAAAGCGGAAGCGAAAGAAGCATCATCCACTCAACAAGTTATTGCATCACCAGCTGCAAGGAAATTGGCTCGCGAAAAAGGAATTGACTTGACTCAAGTGCCTGTAGCCGACCCACTAGGTCGCGTACGTGTACAAGACGTAGAAGCAGCAAGTAATGCACCTGCAGCACCTGCGGCAGCTCCTAAACAAGCTCCTGCAGCTAAAAAAGCAGCAGCTCCTGTTGAAGTGAATGATGACCGCATTGAAGTGGTTAAGATGACACGCCGTCGTCAAACCATTGCCAAACGTCTAGTTCAAGTACAATCCGAAGCAGCCATGCTTACTACTTTTAACGAAGTCGATCTTTCTGCAGTCATGGAATTGCGTAGCCGCCATAAGGATTCTTTCGTGAAAACAAATGATGTTAAACTTGGTTTCATGTCATTCTTCACTAAAGCGGTCATTGGCGCATTGAAAAAATATCCGTTATTGAATGCTGAAATCCAAGGCGACCATATCCTGAAAAAGAACTTTTATGATATCGGTGTAGCTGTATCCACTGATGAAGGACTTGTTGTTCCGGTAGTAAGGGATGCTGACCGCAAAAGCTTTGCTGAAATCGAGAAGAACATTTCGGATTTAGCTGTTAAAGCGCGTAACAACAAACTGGGACTTTCAGATTTATCAGGTGGTACTTTTACTATCACAAACGGCGGGACTTTCGGTTCCCTATTATCTACACCAATTTTGAATGCCCCTCAAGTTGGAATCTTGGGCATGCATACAATCAAGACTCGTCCAATCGCTGTTGGAGATCAAATCGAAAACAGGCCAATGATGTACCTTGCATTATCTTATGATCACCGTATCGTTGACGGAAAAGAAGCTGTTGGTTTCTTAGTGGCTATCAAAGATATGCTGGAAGATCCAGAACAACTTTTACTTCAAGGTTAATAAAATAATACGAACCCCCATGTCATCATGACATGGGGGTTTTTTGTGTGTGAAGAACTGAAAGGATATTTTCATAGAAAAAAAGATAATGGGATTCAAGAAAGGGCATATCTATCTAAATGAATGTTTTTGAAGGTATTTTTGAATGAATTTGAGTATTTTTAAACGTTTATGATTGATTATTGCTTCGTTTTCATATATGATGATGATATTAAAGTGAGGTGGGCGAATTGTTGACAACTGAAAGGCACCAGTTCATCTTATCGATCCTTAAAGAACAAGGAACGGTAAAGCTGCAAGAGCTTGTAGATCAGTTACAAGCCTCGGAGTCGACCATTCGGAGAGATTTAGTGCAACTCGAAGAAATGAAGCTCTTGAAACGCGTGCATGGTGGGGCCTCTTTACTTCAAAGAAAAGGCCTTGAACCAACAACTATGGAAAAGCAATACAAAGCAAGAGCTGAAAAACAACTTATAGCAAAGCTGGCGGTTTCATTCATAGAGAAAAATGATTGTATATATCTTGATGCAGGCACGACAACTGCGGAAATGATTCCTTATTTAAAGGATAAAAATATAACGGTGCTCACAAATGGTCTTATGCATATTCCAAAACTCATCGAATTGGAAATCAAAACAGTGTTAGTGGGCGGAACGATAAAATTTTCGACAAATGCTGTTATTGGAAGTAATGCTGTACAGTTTCTGAATGAATACCGTTTTGATAAATGTTTCTTGGGAATGAACGGCATCCATCAAGATCTGGGTTTCACAACACCCGACCCGGAGGAAGCACTACTGAAGAAGATGGCATTACGCCTCTCTAACGAGACATACGTGCTTGCTGACAGTTCAAAACTGAATGAAGCTACTTTCGCTAAGGTGGCAGATGTAAGCGATGCCATAATCCTTACTGACAGCAATGATGAAGAGGCAATTGATCAACTCCATAAAAATCCAAAGATAAAGGTCGTGACCATTTAATGATTTATACAGTGACACTAAACCCATCCATCGATTACCTGGTCGAGGTGGAGAGTTTTCAAATGGGCAAGGTGAATCGAACCAGTTATGATGCAAAATTCCCAGGAGGGAAAGGGATCAATGTTTCCCGAGTGCTAAAAAGGCTGGGAAATAGTACGACAGCGTTAGGATTCATCGGTGGACAAACTGGTGAATTTGTAAAAAGGTTTTTAAGACAAGAAGAGATTTTCACGGACTTTACAGAGATAGCTGGAGATACAAGAATAAACGTTAAATTGAAAACAGGGCTGGAGACAGAAATAAATAGCCAAGGGCCAATCATTTCAAAGGGGAATTATCAACAATTATTTAGTCAGATCGAACAGTTGAATAATAATGATATTCTCATTTTGTCAGGAAGCATCCCTCCAAGCGTTCCTTCGGATGTATACGAAGCCATGGCAAGGTCTTGTTCCCATAACGGCATTAAAGTGGTGGTGGATACGAGTGGCAAGGAATTACTGAATGTCCTTCCACACCGGCCATTTTTAATAAAGCCCAATCATCATGAACTGGGTGAGCTTTTTTCAACCGAAATAAGAACGGTTGAAGATGCTAGGGAATATGGCGCTAAATTGGTTGAAGCAGGAGCACAAAACGTTATTGTATCAATGGCGGGACAGGGGGCCGTGCTTTGCTCCGGTGGAGAGTCATATTCCGCAAATGTTCCAAAAGGGAACGTCATCAATTCAGTGGGTGCCGGTGATTCAATGGTCGCAGGTTTCATCGGGACATATGAAAGTACAGTGGATATTCTATCTGCATTCCGCTTCAGTCTTGCAGCAGGAAGTGCTACAGCCTTTTCATCCGATCTCGGTACACTGGATAAAATTGAAGAGTTATTACCGCAAATTGCCATCAATCATCTAACAGGAGGCTGACTCTATGAAAATTACAGACTTGTTAAAATTGGATACAATCATCATCAATCTGCAAAGCGTTACAAAGCAAGCAGTCATTGATGAACTATCAGGAAAGCTAGCCGAGGCAGACAGGTTAAACGATGTGGAGGGTTTCAAAGCTGCCATCTTAAAACGTGAAGACCAAAGCACAACAGGGATTGGTGAAGGGATAGCCATACCACACGCAAAAACAAGTGCTGTAAGGGTGCCTGCCATCTGTTTCGGCAAATCCGTCAGTGGTGTGGATTATGAATCGCTTGATGGGCAGCCGGCTCATTTGTTCTTTATGATTGCAGCAAGTGAAGGAGCGAATGCAGATCACTTGGAAACACTTTCCCGGCTTTCTTCATTACTGATGGATGATAAATTCAGGGCCCGATTGATTTCTGCTACTTCTGGTGAGGAAGTGTTGGAGATAATCAATCAAAAAGAAATGGAAGCCGATGAAGAAGAAATAGAAGAGCAGCAATCAAGTAATGCTGCAAGTGGTAACAATAAACGAGGTAAAATTCTAGCCGTTACAGCTTGTCCAACAGGAATTGCCCATACTTATATGGCTGCCGATGCGTTAAAGGCTAAAGCTAAGGAAATGGGAATCGATTTCAAAGTCGAAACAAATGGTTCCACAGGAATCAAAAATGGTTTAACCGCCGCAGAAATTGATGAGGCGGATGCGATTATCGTTGCAGCTGATAAGCAGGTGGAAATGGATCGATTTAATGGAAAACATGTCATTGTTGTCCCAGTAGCCCATGGAATCCGGAAGACTGAGGAGCTGTTAACCAGAGCATTGAATCAGGATGCCCCTGTTTACAAAGGAACAGGAAACGATAAAAGTGATGAAGGTGATTCAGCAAAAGGAGGATTGGGGATTTACAAGCACTTAATGAATGGCGTAAGTAATATGCTTCCATTTGTCGTCGGGGGCGGAATCTTGATTGCGCTTTCTTTCTTTTTTGGAATCGAGGCAGCCGATCCGGCAAATCCGGATTATAATCCCATTGCCAAAGCATTAAGTGATATTGGCGGGGGAAATGGTGCCTTCTTCTTACTTGTCCCTGTCCTGGCTGGATTCATTGCTTCAAGTATTGCCGACCGTCCGGGTTTTGCTCCTGGTATGGTAGGGGGATTATTGGCAGCACAGGCTAATGCCGGTTTTCTTGGCGGACTGATTGCCGGTTTCCTTGCAGGTTATGTCGTCTTACTTTTAAGAAAATTGTTTTCCAGATTACCGCAAACACTCGATGGCATTAAACCGGTTTTACTCTATCCTGTATTCGGTATGTTAATTACAGGGTTTATCATGTTATTTCTCATAAATGAACCAGTAACCGCAATAAACATGGGCTTGACCAATTGGCTGCAAGGTTTATCTGGTACGAACGCAATATTCCTTGGCTTGATTCTTGGGGGGATGATGGCTGTAGATATGGGTGGCCCCCTAAACAAGGCTGCCTTCACATTTGGGCTAGCGGCCATTGAAGCTCAGAGTTTCGGACCGCATGCTGCTGTAATGGCTGGTGGAATGGTTCCTCCTCTAGGGATTGCCTTGGCCACTACATTCTTTAAAAGCAAATTCACTGAAATGGAAAGAAAATCAGGATTCACTAATTATTTCATGGGTGCTTCGTTCATTACAGAAGGAGCGATTCCTTTTGCGGCAGCGGATCCATTGCGTGTTATCGTCAGCAGTGTTGTCGGTGCAGCGACAGCGGGAGCACTGTCAATGGCTTTTAACGTGACTCTCCCTGCACCACATGGTGGAATATTTGTCATCCCACTTGTCAATCACCCATTTTTCTATTTGTTGGCCATTTTAATAGGATCCCTCATCACCGCTTTAATATTGGGGTTCTGGAAAAAGAAACGGATATAAAAAAACTGAAAGGAAAGCGGGTCCAAGTATATTGGATCCGCATTCAGTTTGTAGACAAGAAGGTTTCGGAATGGCATCATTCCGAAACCTTTTTGAATTTTATTGGAAGGAAGCAGTTGTAAATAGAGGATCTAAAGTGACTATCATGCGTATTTTCTGCTTCCGCATGAAACGAATAGGCAAACTGTTTTGTTCTCTTGCACATAGTAGCTACTCTCAGGATCAGTTGAACTTTCTTTAATCCCCTTTTTTTCTTCCTTGATAAACTTATCTGGTGGAAAGGGCTTCTTTACACTGTTTTTACGATATTGATTTATTTCTTCTTGAATCTGTCCTTGATGGCCCGTGTTTCAATTTATCTATAAGTAAAATCTTTGTAGATAGCTGTTTATTACCGATTAACGAAACTTATCAGTCATTAAGAACGTACAATATAGTAATGGTGACCTAAAAACAGGGAGGAAGTAAGTATGGACTTGACCCCAAAACAACGAAACTTGTTGCTATCATTAACCATTGATTGGCAGACACCGATTCAAATTGCTGGCCGTCTCCCGAAAGAATGGGGAAATCTATCCTGTGTAAATCAGACTCTTAAAGATTTAGTGCGTGAAGGATTGGTGCAAGCCAATCCAGTAATGTTCGGTCTCTTCCGATTAACCACGGATGGCAAGACCATAAAGGAGTTAGAGTTGGGTGAGAACTAATGATATATCGGCAACTTGCACAAGAGGAAAAAATTCATTTTATTCGATTAGCTGTTATTTCAATCGTAATTCAACAATGAAAATTAACATAGCATAATACAAAAAAACTGAAGACAAACTCGATTTTCATCAAGTTTGTCTTCAGTTTGAAAGCGCTTACCATTACAGTGGGTCCGCTTTTCTTATATCCAATCCAAACTTCAATCCGGTTGCCGAAAGGTTGATACAAAAATGCGGTTCGCTTCAGGAAACCTTGCGTCACTTTAAAGATATACGATTAATTATTAAATGTGGCTAGAAGCCAATAGCCCATCTGATTTTCAACTTCAAGAGATGGATGTGACTTTTCGCGCAGTCCTCAATTGATCGATCCGGATTCAAACCATACTCCCCCTTAACATTTTTAGGCTGCAGGTTTCTCTTTTAAATAGAATTTTCGTGAAATACTTCCTCAATCGGTCCACTTTATATGCAGGAGTGGCTAATTGGAAATGTTGACTTAAAATACCCCCCTCATTCCTTATAGTTCCAATATTAAAACAAAATAATTATAATAAGGTTTGCTAATCTTACTATCGACTGGTTTATTAAAGCATGAACTTTTATGTTTATGGGTAAAGGAATATAAAAACGAACAAAAGGAGTGAACGTACATGCTGAAGAAAAATACCTTAAAAACGACGAAAAGGGATGATATGATTGATGTTACGACAGAAGTACAGGCATTCATCAAGGAAAATGGGATTCAAGAGGGGATAGCTCTTATATATTGTCCACATACGACAGCGGGGATCACGATTAATGAAAATGCTGATCCCGATGTCAAAAAGGATATGTTAAGAAGATTGGATGAGCAATACCCATGGGATCATACATTGGATTTACATATGGAAGGAAACACGGCAGCCCATTTGAAATCAAGTACGGTTGGTTCTTCACAGCAGGTGATCATCCATAAAGGGAGCTTGATCCTTGGCACTTGGCAAGGTGTATATTTTTGTGAATTCGATGGTCCCAGAGATAGGCAATATTTTATTAAATTATGTGTCGACAGGTAAAATGAAAAGTACGGCAAGGTTGAGTGGGAGGAAGCGGATTGGACGATGTTTGGATTGAAGGAAGTAAAGTAATATTGAGGAATGTTAAACAAGCCGATTTAAAACATTTATGGAGCCTGAAATATGGAGAAGTGGATCCAGAATGGAAAAAGTGGGATGCACCTTTTCATCCACTTGAACTCATTGATTTCCAAACGTATATCGATAAAGAAGCGAAGCATAGAACCTATGATGAAAAAATGGGGGCTTACTCTGAGCTATTAATGGAAAAAAACGATCAAATAATAGGATCTGTTGTATATTACTGGGAACATGAACCTTCGCGTTGGCTTGAAATCGGAATTACGATTTTTGAGCCCGAGTATTGGAATGGCGGTTATGGAACAGAAGCGTTAAGGTTATTCATAGGCTATTTATTCGAAAAAATGGAGATTGAGCGGGTGGGTCTGACGACATGGTCAGGTAATGAACGCATGATCGCAGTTGGAGAAAAGCTAGGCATGCAAGTAGAGGGAAGGATGAGAAAATGCCGTTATCATGATGGTTATTATTATGATTCAATCAGAATGGGAATGCTACGGGAAGAATGGGAATCATTAAAATTTCGAAGTTAATAGACCCCCGAGAATATTTTTCCTACATTTCCTTGGAAAAAATTTAGCACTGTTTTCTCCCATATGGTCTGTTATCCTTGGAAGATGCTTAACGAGGAGGTTACAGGATGAAATTATCAGTATTATTAACCGTGATAATGACTCTAAGTGTCATCATACTTGGAATAGCTTTTCCTAAGGGAACGACCAGTAAAGCTTCGGATGGAGCAGCCAAACATGTCATTAAACAAGGTGAATCGATATGGGATATTGCGAAGCAGTACGGTGTTCCAATCGGAAAGTTGAAAGAAGTCAATAATAATGTAAATAATGTTGCCGAGCCCGGTAAAACATTGATTATTCCACATGTAATGAATGAAAAAGATAAAGAATTATTAGCAAGACTTGTGCATGCAGAAGCTAAAGGGGAGCCATACAGAGGTAAGGTTGAGGTGGCAGGAGTTGTTTTGAATCGCCTTGATAGCGATGAATTTCCTGATACGGTACGGGAAGTGATTTATCAAAAAAACCAATTCTCGCCTGTTGGAGATGGCAGTATAAATAAACCAGCAGGAGATGATGCCAAGAAAGCTGTCAATGAAGCATTGGCGATTCATGGCTATACAAATGATGCCTTGTATTTTTGGAATCCTAGTATTTCGGACAGTGAATGGATGAAACAATTAGAGGTAATAAAAATTATCGGTGGCCACCATTTTGCCATATGAACTATATCACAAGAACCGGCTTTCCAAATGGGAGGCCGGTTTTTTATTTTTGAAACCTTCCGTTAAACGATATCAGCCCACATCTCGCGGGGATTCAATTCATAAATGCTGTTTTCACGGTACATGATACTCCCGATAATGAGTTCACGTCTTATTGTTGCATAATCATCATGGAAAGACTGGATGAATTCATTCAATTCTTTCTCTGGATATTTCCGTCCCTTTTCCAAAAGGTTGGCTATATGATGAAGAACGATCATTTTCTTTTTTCTCTGTGCAGGTATGGTTTTTAGTCGACCATCTGGCATCAAAAAGTTTTCAAGGATCTTTTTGTGTTCTAAATTCAGCTTTTGATTATCCATATTATTGGAATCCCCCTTAGTTGAAACCATTTTAGGTAATGCTGATGAATAATGCTTCAGGACATCTTCATTCAAAAAATAATATACCGTATTTTTTTCTCTACGATCCTTCACTAAATTAATGTCCTTCAATTTAGTTAAATGGTGTGAGATGGTCGGGGCCGTCAATTTTAATATTCCAGCAAGTGCCTGTCCGTGTTTTGGACCATTTGCCAGGATGGAAATAATTCTAATCCTAGTTACATCACCAATCGTTTTATGGAAAGCGACCAATTTTTCTAATTGCACTTTAATCCCTCCTTTAATTAGATTGTCATCTAATTAGATAATAATCTAATTAAAGGGTGATAATCAAGTTAATATTCACTTTTCTATATTGCTTGGAAGATCTAATGTATACTTTAGTTGAATACTAAATTAATCCGGAATTAAGGAGCTGTAACATGGCCAATACACATGTTTATACAAAAAAAGAAGAAGTGGTCAATGCGATAACCCACGGTGTCGGCGTTTTGTTAAGTATTGCAGCACTTGTGTTTTTAATCATATTCTCAGCCCAAACGGGATCGCCTTGGCATATAGTCATTTCTGTCATTTATGGTGTTTCCATGCTACTTTTATACGTCTCTTCCACTTTAGTGCATAGTTTTCCAGAGGGCAAAACAAAGGATATATTTGAAATCTTTGATCATTCAGCTATATATATATTCATTGCAGGAACATACACGCCCATCATGCTTCTTGTGATCCAAGGGTCACTAGGCTGGACCCTGCTGGATATAATTTGGGGAGTTGCCATAGTTGGGGTCGTCTTCAAAGCTTTCTATGTGAAAAAATTCCTCTTCCTTTCGACGATTCTCTATATTGCAATGGGGTGGATGATCGTTATCGTTTGGGGACCACTTACAGCAACGATGCCAACAGCTGGTATCCAGTTACTGATTGCAGGGGGATTGCTTTATACGTTTGGAGCCATATTTTATGTTTGGCGCGGTTTTCCGTTTCATCACGCGGTTTGGCATGTATTCGTGCTTGGGGGATCTGTCACACATTTTTTTGCGATATTGTTTTATATCCTTCCACTATGATCACTTGGTCGATTTGATGTATATGAGGAAATCTTGAGTTTTATTTGATCTCTATTAGGCAATAGATAAGGTATACAGACTATAGGAGGAAAAACTCATGAGAAGATCAATCAAAATATTATCAGTGCCGTTTGCCGCTATACTTGTTTTGGCTGGATGCGGCGAAGAAAACGATGAAGTGAAAAACCCACCGGTTCAGGAAAATGAAAATCAAGCTGAAAATAATCCTGAAACAGGAACGGATAATAATGAAAAACTGCCTTTCACTTATAAGGATTTTCAATTGGAAGCGGATTATACAGGCAATGATAACGAATACGAAGCTGAATATGATACCATGGGAGCTCAAACAGAAGCTTCGATCGAGGACAAACTTAACAAACATGAAGTTCACGGTGATGAAGCAATGAAAGAATTGACCCCGATTCTAGAAAAATTGACATTCACCAAAGATTCATCAGAGGAGGAGGTCATTCAAGAAGTGACAAAAGCTTTTAATTTGAAGGATGACTATCAAGAATTTGATTTAGAGGTCGTTTTCGAAGATGGTACGAAAAAAGAATATAAAGTGAATAATAAATAATTAAATCTGTTACTTTATTCATCCTTAAGTAATAAAATGGCAGTAAGTTCATGTGTATCCTCAATAGTTGTCAAATTACTGTTACTATAGTAAAATGATTACGGTTAGCAAAGGGGAAAATATACATTTGCTATTTATATTCGGACTTATGGGGATAGGACCGCAATAATTACTTGTAAAAAAGATTCTTTTTTAAGAGTCTTTTTTTTGTGCAAGTGTTCGGGAATTTGAATATAAATGAAAGAGAGGGTACCACAAGCAGTACCCTCTCTTTCATTTACCCATCATTGGGAAAGTGGTGCATTTTTTTTTGGCAGCATATTAGCCGAGGCTAACCTTGAACGGATTGTAATGCCAAGCCATGATGCAAGGAATGACTTTAAAACGCCTACGATTATAAATGGAGCAAAACCGCTGGCAAATGCCACTGGCCAAGATAATGAACTCATATATTTTAACCAAACCGTACCGATGACTAAAGTAATTATCATCCCGATTGTATTGGCAAGGAAAGCCATTGCAACTGAGAAACGGGTTTTTTCCAATATCAGCCCCGTTATATATACTGTCGGGATATAGGATAATAAATAACCGCCTGTCGGACCGAATATCTTAGCTAATCCTCCAGACATTTCAGCGAATACCGGCACTCCCGCTGCCCCTATGAACAAGTATAATAAAACGGAAGAAGTTCCATAACGTGAACCAAGTATCGTTGCTGCCAGTCCGACGGCTAGAGTCTGTCCTGTAATCGGTACTAAGGGCAGTGGAATTGTAATTTGGGCAAGTATTCCTATAAGTGCTGCAAATAAAGCTGTAACCATCATCATTCTTAACTTCTCATGACGCTCCTTCATTGTGCTTCCTCCTAATGTAAACCTATTTATACGGCGAGTTAACATATAATGAATTTTAATATGTTAACTAAACACTGTCAATGATATTATGGATTTTAATTCATTAATGATTTATTAGACTACAATGTTTGTAAGGGAACACAAGGGTAAAATTCAAAACTTGGAAAATAAATGAAACTTTTTTAATGCATCATTCGTATGAATGGTAAGCGAAGAAAATGGAGGGGATTATAACAATAGACTATCAATGTTGGTAAAACGCTTATCCCAGGTCCTTAAAATAGTATGCGGCTTGGAAAAAATCGAATTTAAAGGATGAAAGAGATGGAGTTATTTGGGGTTCCATTAGAAACAGTCTATTTATATGGATTAATTATATTCGGGGGGCTAACATTCTTATTTATCTTGTTTAATGATATATTTTCTGGCCTTGAATTACCGGATATATTTAATCCTACACTCATTTTTAGCTTTTTGACCGTGTTTTTTGCGAGTGGGTTTTTACTTGAATCTCTTTCAGGACTTCATGCTGGATTGAGTGCCGGCATTTCCCTGATCATTTCATTTACCATCGTCACTTTACTGAATGTATTTGTTTTGATTCCCATCTCATCAGCGGAAGAAAGTTTGACATTTCATGATAACGATCTGAGAGGGAGGGTCGGCAGGGTTCTGACATCAATCCCGGTTGACGGGTTTGGGGAAGTCCTTATTGAAAGCATCAGTGGAAGCATCGCGAAAACTGCGGCCAGTTATAAAAATGAAGGAATTGTTTCGGATTCAAAGGTCTTGATCATCGAAGTTAAAAACGGGGTTGTCTATGTTATGCCCCATCAGGATTAAAAAAAGGGTAGGAGGTAGTTTATGTTTAATTTGATTTGGGTTGTCGTCGCCATTGTTGCATTTTTACTTATCGCACTTATTGCTGTCTTTATTACGAAATACCGCACGGCTGGTCCTGATGAGGCATTGATCGTGACTGGAAGCTACTTAGGAAGCAAAAATGTTCACATCGACGAATCAGGAAATAAAATCAAGATTGTTCGTGGTGGAGGTGCTTTCGTTTTGCCGGTGTTCCAGCAAGCAGAACCATTGAGCTTGTTGTCAAGCAAACTTGAGGTCTCAACGCCTGAAGTATATACAGAACAGGGAGTTCCAGTCATGGCTGATGGTGTATCGATAATCAAGATTGGCGGTTCAATCACCGATATTGCCACAGCGGCGGAGCAATTCCTTGGTAAATCCAAAGATGACCGTGAACAAGAAGCGCGGGAAGTCTTGGAGGGACATCTTCGTTCCATCCTTGGGTCGATGACAGTCGAAGAAATTTATAAAAACCGCGAAAAGTTTTCCCAGGAAGTACAGAGGGTAGCCTCGCAGGATTTAGCTAAAATGGGACTCATCATCGTATCATTCACAATAAAAGATGTTCGTGACAAAAATGGATATCTTGAATCCCTTGGTAAGCCAAGAATCGCACAAGTAAAGAGGGATGCCGATATAGCTACCGCAGAAGCAGAGAAAGAAACGCGAATCAAGCGCGCCGAAGCATCGAAGGAAGCACAGCAAGCTGAACTTGAAAGGGCAACAGAGATTGCTGAAGCCGAAAAAATCAATAAGCTAAAGGTTGCGGAATTCCGTCGCGAGCAGGATATTGCCAAAGCACGAGCTGACCAAGCTTACGATCTTGAAACGGCCAGATCTAAGCAGGATGTAACAGAACAGGAAATGCAAATCAGGATCATTGAACGGCAGAAGCAAATTGAGCTGGAAGAAAAAGAAATCCTCCGCCGTGAAAAGCAATATGATTCAGAAGTGAAGAAAAAGGCTGATGCCGACCGTTATGCAGTAGAGCAGGCAGCCTCTGCTAACAAGATGAAACAGATTACAGAAGCGGATGCCGATAAGTATAAAATCGAAGCCATGGCAAAAGCCGAAGCGGAACGCGTTCGCATGGACGGTCTTGCAAAAGCGGACGCACAAAGGGCACAAGGTACGTCTGAAGCGGAAATCATCCGCTTAAAAGGGACGGCAGAGGCGGAGGCGAAGCAGAAGATTGCCGAAGCATTTGAACAGTTCGGTCAGGCAGCCGTCATGGATATGATCTTGAAAATGCTTCCTGAGTATGCCAAACAAGTGGCAAGTCCGCTTAGTAATATCGACAAAATTACTGTAGTGGATACAGGTGGAAGCGGTTCGAATGGCGGGGCTAATAAAGTGACCGGGTATGCAACGGATTTAATGGCCACATTGCAGGAGTCATTAAAGGCATCTTCGGGCATTGATGTCAAAGACTTGCTTGAGAATTTCTCAGGAAAGCGAAATTTACCATTTTCCACCATCAGTCAGGAGAATATCGAAGCGAACATGAATATGGCAGCAGGCAAGGAAGAGTAACAGGGGAAAATTTAAGGGAGGTAAGAGCTACTTGTATGCTCTTACCTTTTTTTGAATAGTTTTCGCTTATAAAAGGCATGATCAGTTCATCTGACCTTTTATAATTAACAAATATGTACGTCATACAATGACTATAGAATTTTTTCCTGGTTGTCGGAGAGACAAACTCCATTATGCCAGCTGGCTTTATCCGGGAATAGTTATTTATACATTTGTTTGCTAAGGTTCTAGTGAGATCTATTTTTAAAAACACGCATTGTTGCCTGTCTGAATGTTTTCTTCAGTATCATAAAAAGTTCGGACCAGAGTATAGGCGCGAACCACTGATTTGAGAAATTTCAAACAGACTGTCATGTGTGTTTAAGTAATTGGAAACAGAATTCAGGATTAAATTGATGTGGTGTTTTAACAATGTGATTAAATGATTACCAATCACACTTTTTCACTGTTCCTATATGGTAAATATTCTAAAAATCTCTTGGACGCAAGGGAAAGTGATTTTTGCTCTCTCGTTGCAATACCAATAGTTCTAAAAGCCGGAACTTCAAGCTCTTTCGCTATAATTTTGTGAGGAATACGCTGTAAAATCAATTCTGGTAATATACTGATTCCTAGACCGTTTTCCACCATAGACATAATTGCGTAGTCATCCCATGTTGTAAAATTAACTTGCGGTGAAATATGGTGCTTCTCAAAAATTTCAGAGATTTCTGCTTTTGCGCCCTTTTCCAAAAGCATAAACGGACTGTTCAGTAGGTCGTTGATTGGAAACTTTTCGCAATTAGCAAGCATATGATTTTGCGGAATCACTACCAGCAATCGATCTTGCTCCAAAAAGGTAGTTTCTAGTTCTGTTTTTGACGGTAGCCGCACAAATCCGAAGTCAACACGTCCATTTAGAATCCAGCTTTCAATTTCTGTATAATCACCAAGCAGAAGTTCAAAATCTATCTTTGGATAATCCTTCTTAAAAATTCTAATAATGTTAGGGAGCCAATGGGTTGCTACGCTGGAAAATGTCCCAATACGAATCACCCCAGACTGCATATCGTGTAAATCTTCGATCTGCGTCATTAAGATTTCATGCTCATTACAGATTCGCTTTAATTGGGGCAGTAACTTTAAGCCATCCGAGGTTAAACTGATACCGGCACGTCCTCTTTCGAAAAGGAAAACCCCCCATTCCGTTTCTAAATCGTTTATCATACGGCTGATCCCAGACTGTGTATAATCCAATGCTTCGGCAGCTTTTGTAAAGCTACCAAATTCTGCTGCTTTAACAAATGCCATATATTTTTGGATATTCATATCTCTTTCTCCTATCCATCCGGTTTAATCATGAACATCATGAGAAACATTCGTTTTTGTAATGTATGTGAATATGATATGTTATTACTATTAAAAATTCAAGTTAGGAAAGGGAAAGGTATTTAAGGATGTTTTTTGTGAGTGATATTTTGGAAAAAGCACCAGACAGCTATAAGTCTCCGCTACAAGAAATGGTCTACGAATCATTGACAAAGTTACAGATTTCATTTGAACGAGTGAATACAGATGAAGCAATTTCAATGGAGGACTGTATCGAGATCAATCAAAAATTGAATGTGAAAATGGTAAAAACGCTGTTCCTCTGTAATAGTAAAAAGACAGAATTTTATTTATTTATAACTACCGCTGATAAGCCATTCAAATCAAAAGATTTCAGCAATGCACTTGGCATTTCACGCGTATCCTTTGCTCCTGCGGAGCTGATGGAAAATATTCTGGGCGTAAAAATCGGCACTGCTACTGTATTTGGCATTTTAATGGACAAGGAAAATCTTGTGCAGGTTGTTTTCGATAAGGATGTGCTTTTGGAAGAGGGATATGGATGTAGCGATGGGACTACAACGGGATATATGAAGGTCAAAACAAAGCTGATCGTCAATAACTTCCTAACCTATGCAAAGCACATTCCGACTGTCATTGAAATAAAAAATTCAGAAAAAGAATGTGATTAAAATGAAATTGCATATTTCAAATATATAGCCGCAATGCTCCTGGTTGCCTCCAACGGAATTGTTGCAGGTTACATTTTAATTGAAAAGCAACAAAATTGTTTTTTTGCGGACTTTGATAGGGAGCATTTTTCTCATTTGAATATTTGCATTGTCTAAGCAGAAAGTACAGTTTTGGAAAAACAAATCACGCATTTGTATTTAGTGATTTTGGGCGTGGCGATGGGTGCAAGCTGGATATTTTTATTTAAAACATGCACAAATCGGTGTATGTATTGTCACCCTGCATATTATTGAAGTCCTGTGATCGCTTATATTAAAAACAGGTTAAGAATCTGCGAAATATAAGCTGTTTCGCAGATTCGAAGGAGTAAACGATGAAATCTAAAATTCAGTTTATATTATCAATGATTATTTTCGGTACAATTGGTTTAGTTGTTCGATACATTGATCTATCTTCGAGCGAAAGAGCATTAGTAAGCAGTTTCATAGGATGCTTATTTTTACTCTTAATATTCTTCATGAATAAGAAGAAAATATCATGGAATTTAGTTAAATCTAATGCTTTATTTTTGATTCTTTCAGGTATTGCATTGGGAGGGAATTGGATCTTTCTTTATCAATCCTACGATCATACAACACTTGCCAATGCAACGCTAGGTTATTACTTTGCACCTGTGTTTGTGATGATTCTTTCTCCCTTTGTACTTCGGGAACAATTATCCATTAAAAAAATTGTGTGCATTGGTGTAGCGATCATTGGTATGTTAATGATTGTAGGAGAAGGCGTGAGTGCATCCAGATCAGATGATATACTTGGTATTTCCTTTGGATTAATCGCAGCTGCATGTTATGCCGCGTTATTGCTTTTAAATAAATTTATTAAAGATATGGGAAAGTTAGAGCTGACCATCATTCAGCTTGGAACAACCACTTTACTTCTAATGCCATATGTTTTCCTTACTGAAGGCTTTGGTATTTTTGAAGTATCAAGTTCTTCCATTCCTTTTATTTTAATTTTAGGGATCATCAATACAGGGATTGGATTTTGGTTATTTTTCTCTGGTATGGAAAAATTAAAAGCACAGAGTATAGCTATGCTAAGTTATGTAGATCCATTTGTAGCTATATTGATTTCTGCAATTATCCTGCAAGAACAAATGACAATAGTTCAAATGCTGGGTGGGGTATTACTATTAGGCTCTACATTTGTTAGTGAAATTAGATCAGTCAACTTTTCAAAACAATTAATGAAAATATGAGATAACTGAATATTCAAATAAAGTAGAGGTGAAAGGTAAAATATCGAAGTTTCAAGGAAGGAATGTTTACAAATGGAAAATAAATTCGCTGGGAGAGCTCGTCTAGTTTCATCTTCTGAGACCCGTGAGATATTAAAAGTAACAGAAAGACCAGAAGTCATTTCATTTGCGGGGGGACTTCCAGCTCCAGAGCTGTTTCCTGTAGAAGCGCTTAAAGTTGCGTGCAATGTTGTATTGAATGAAGAGGGAGCGGCTTCTCTTCAATATAGTACCACTGAAGGCTATGGTCCCTTGAGAGAATCTATTTGTCAAAAGTTAAAAGCCATTGGGATTAACTCTACTATTAACAATATTCTTATCACCTCAGGGTCCCAGCAAGCAATAGATCTTACTGGAAGACTATTTATTAACGAAGGAGATACTATTATTTGTGAAAGTCCAACCTATCTTGCAGCAATTAATGCATTTAAATCATACAATGCAAACTTTGTGGAAGTTGCTATGGACAATGATGGGATGATAATGGAAGAGCTAGAGAGGAAACTGCAAGAGCATCCTAGCGCAAAATTCATCTATACTATTCCCGATTTCCAGAACCCTACAGGTCGTACTTTAAAACTTCAAAGACGTAAAAGAATGATTGACCTTGCTAATCAATACAATGTACTGATTGTAGAAGATAATCCTTATGGAGCTATAAGGTTTGCTGGAGAAGAGATCCCGCCAGTGAAACATTTTGACACAGAGAGCAGAGTAATTTATATGAGCACGTTCTCTAAGATTTTTACTCCAGGTCTTCGAATCGGATGGATTTGTGCAGATCAATCGTTTATTGATAAATACGTAGCTTTTAAGCAAACAGCTGACTTACATACTGACAGCTTTGCTCAAAGGATAACAGCTAAGTATATGGAACTTTACGATATGGAAGAGCATATTAATAAAATCAAAGCAGTATATAAAGCAAGATGTACAAAAATGTTAGACTGCATGGAAGAATTCTTTCCGGAAAATTTGTCTTACAGTAAGCCAGAAGGTGGGTTATTTATTTGGATTGAGTTCCCAGAGGGAGTTGATTCCAAACATATATTTACAGAGTGCTTAAAAAATAATGTTGCTTGTGTTCCTGGTGTTCCATTCTTTCCAAATGGCACACAGAAGAATACTTTACGTTTAAATTACTCGAATATGCCTGAAGACCAAATCATTGAAGGCATGAAGCGCATGGGTGATGTATTACATCGTGAATTAAATAAAGAGACAATACCTTTCGAATGTTAAAATGAAGTTATTTTGAGAACTAACGGGTGTGTTAGTTTAACAAGCCTACAAATAAAGATTATCATCTGTACTTAAGTTAAAAATAGAAAAAGAGGGTACTTTAGATAAAATCATATTCTAATGGTTATCCATTATGGTTCTGCGGGATGTACAAATGCTTCAACGGCAAGCAATTATTTAAAAAAGGAAAAGTTAGAACTATTATCAAAGATTTTAACAGGTGAAGGGAAGGTAAGGTGGGTCACTGTTAATGTTGTGTACCTTGCTCGACAGCCCGTGAAGAAATCTGTCGATGATTGGTATGATTTTGTATAGGTTGATATTACAAAAAGATTCAACCAACCTACTGTCAGATTAATAGAAATGAAGCAGCCTGATCAAATGAAGCTGCTTCATTTTTTTATTAAATTCCAAAACTAGCACAAATGACATAATTTTTTTAAAATTTGCACAAGTGGCAGTTTTTTGTTGACATTGCTATTTTTGAAAGCGTATACTAAATTCAATAAAGAAGCACAAATGATTATGTCTGCACAAATGTGCATATTAAAAAGGGTGTGGGACTAAATGGATAAAAGAGAAGAAAAAAGACTCTTAGTTAAAATTGCACAAATGTATTATGAAGAAGATATGACTCAAGGTGCCATTTCAAAAGAATTAGGTATATACCGAACTTCCGTCAGCAGACTTTTAAAAAAAGCAAGGGAAGATGGTGTAGTTAAAATTACTGTCAGCAGCGATATTGATGGAGCTTTTGAATTGGAACGTCAATTGGAAAAGTTGTTTGGTTTAAAAGAAGTAATTATCGTTCCTGAAAAAAGAGACAGTACCGAACTGGATAAAAAGAAAGTGGTAGCGATGGCCGGGGCTGAATTACTAAAACGGATTATAAAAGACGGGGATGTCGTAGGCTGTGCCTGGGGAAGCACGATGGCAAGTCTGATCGGTGAATTTACCAACGCCGGAAAAAAAGACGCTCATTTTGTCCCTTTAGTAGGCGGGCCTGGACCTATGGATACGAAGCATCACGTCAATAGAATTGTTTATAATATTGCAGAAGATTTTGGAGGAACTTCATATTTTATTGATGCTGCGGCAGTAGTGGAAAAAAAAGAGACAAAGGATGATATTGTTCAATCTCACTACTTCGCTAAAATAACGGAGCTTTGGGACAACTTAACAATAGCAGTAGTAGGGATTGGGAACCCAAACCAATCATCTAATTTAGTCTGGGCCGGTTTTTGCGGCAATCGGGAAATTGAAGATTTAAATCAACAAGGTGCCATAGGTGATATCTGCTCACGATTTTATGATATAGATGGAAACCTGATTCAATCTGACTTATCTGATCGAACAATAGCCATTGAGCTGGAAAAACTAAAGAATATTCCATACTCAATCGGTATTGCAGAGTCTGTTGAAAAAGCTCCTTCCATTATCGGGGGATTAAGAGGAGGATACCTTAACACTCTGATCACCACTGAGGAAACGGCAAATGAAATCATTGAAATCATAGAAGAAAATGGAGCTACTCTATCTTAAGGAGTATGGATTTATTATCTGATTGTTACGGAAACAAGATGTAAGATTCAGTTCATATGAAAAGAGGAAATCAAAATGCTATGGTATGTCATTATATTAATTGGTTTTTCTTGGCTTCTTCAGAGCATTTTTGGATTTTTGCAAATCAAGCATTTCAATAAAAGGTATGCAGAGTTGAGAAAGCTTGGAAGGGTCGCGATTGGCAAAAGAACGGGATTTTTTAAATCAGGCACTGTCGTAATGTTTGCAATTGACCGAAAAAATAACATTTTGAAAGCCGCCAAAATGCAGGGAGTGACCGTGCTTTCAAGAGTACGGAACTTAAAAGGATTTGAAGGGAAAAATCTCTTACACCTCGGTGAAGAGGATTTTAATAAAGTAAATAAGTTAACAAGGTTAGCCATTGAGGATGCACTGAACAGCTATCATATTATCTCTAAAGGAGGTGAATTGAAGGTTAAGAAAGGATGGATTGATTTACTCTTATCAAAATAATAGGAATTATTGAGGTGAATTGAATGGATTGGCTTACAAATGCAGCAGATGGCTTTATGAATTTATTTAGAGCAGGTGCCGAAACTTTTGTCGATTTAGTAACAGGTATTGTTCCGCTCCTAATCATGCTTTTAGTTGCAATGAATGCCCTTATACGGTTGGTTGGAGAAGAAAGAGTGGAACTGATTGCGAAGAAATCGAGTAAGAACCCACTTACAAGATATTTTGTTCTTCCGGTAATTGGAACGTTCGCTTTGGCAAATCCAATGACATTATCACTTGGGAAATTTTTGCCGGAAAAATACAAACCAAGCTATTATGCTGCTGCTTCTTATTCCTGCCACACGCATAACGGACTTTTTCCACACGTTAATCCAGGAGAGCTGTTCGTATTCTTGGGAATTGCTGCAGGAATTACAACACTGGGATTTGAAACAACAGAACTAGCCCTTCGTTACTTCTTGGTGGGGATTTTCACAAACTTTTTAAGAGGCTGGGTAACAGATTTAACAACTTATTATGTATCTAAACAGCAAGGCGTTAAATTGAAAGAAACAGTGGATCTCTAAGGAGGGGAAAGAAATGACGCAAACGGTTACGAAGTACAAGTCAATTATCGTCAATGCAGGGCAAGGCGGATTTGGCGGGCCATTAGTGATTTCACCGACAGAAGAAAAAAATAAAGTGGTATTTGTAACGGGTGGAACAAGACCGGATATTGCGGACACCATTGCAGAATTAACAAGCTGTGAATTAGTCGACGGTTTTAAAACGAGTGTACCTGAGGATGAAATGGCGTGTGTCATCATTGATTGTGGCGGAACGCTCCGATGTGGCTTATACCCCAAAAAAAGAATCATGACGATCAATATCATGCCTACTGGACAAAGTGGCCCGTTAGCAATGCACATTACCGAGGACATTTACGTTTCTGGAGTAAAGCCTCAAAACATTGAATTGTATGAAGGTGCTGCAACACCTCCAACATCCAATGTGAACAATGCTAACGGTCAAATTGAAAAAACAATTTCTAAACCTAAGTATAGCGCAGATGAAAAAATTAGTGAACAAAGAAAGCCTAAAGGCTTCATAGCACGCATTGGGATGGCGATGGGTTCCATCGTCAATGTCTTTTATCAGGCTGGCCGTGACACGATAGATACTGTCATTAAAACCATTTTACCGTTTATGGCTTTTGTGGCCATGTTAATCGGGGTGATTAAAGCATCTGGAATTGGGGATGTGTTCGCACAATACTTATCACCATTTGCAGGATCTTTGCCGGGCTTGCTCTTAATCTCTTTAATTTGCTCATTCCCATTATTATCACCATTCTTGGGACCGGGAGCTGTTATTTCACAGGTCATTGGGACATTAATTGGAGTGGAAATTGGAAAAGGAAATATCCCTCCACACCTTGCATTGCCAGCTCTTTTCGCGATTAACTCACAAGCTGGAGCTGATTTTGTACCAGTTGGGCTAGGTTTAGCAGAGGCAGAAGTGGAAACCATTGAAGTCGGAGTTCCTTCCGTATTGTACGGACGTTTTTTAACCGGAGCACCAACCGTTTTTATTGCTTGGCTCGCAAGCTTCGGTATGTATGAATAATTACTAGAATAGATTCTGAATGAATGATGTAAAGCAAAGAATTGGAGGAGTTTCTTGTGCAGACAGTTTATCAAACTCAAATTAACCAACTTGGTCCATCTGTCTCTGATTTTCTTGGAGAACAAATGTTCATCCTATTCGGAGCAAATGCCCCGAGTGAATTAGCGGATTATTGCCTATTAATTGATGTAAATGAGATTAATGGTGAAATCGAAAAGGGCGACATTCTCGTCTTAGGCAATCATCAATATAGCATTACCTCTGTAGGTGACGTGGTAAAAAAGAATTTAGGTACACTTGGACATATCACGTTAAAATTCAATGGTTCTGAAACGGCAGAATTACCTGGCACTTTACATCTTGAAGAAAGAGATATTCAAATGCCGCAAGTAGGGACAACTCTTCAAATCTTGAAAAAATAAGCTTATCAAAGATTTATATAGAATAATTGAATGCAAGAAGAGGGAAGTTACCTCACCGGAAAATTGCATTCGTAAGAGTTAAAACAGCTAAATTAAATTTTACCTATTATTCTCGACTCTATATATAAAGGGAGGAAAAAGAATGAATGAATCATGGCATCAATTAGAAAATAAAGTGGCAATTGTTACGGGTGGTGCCTCTGGAATTGGCTCAAAAATTACAGCACATTTAGTAAAGAATGGTACAAAGGTGATAGTATCCGATCTAAATGTAAAAACTGGCGAACAAACTGATGGAACTTATCATATCCAATGCGACGTTACCAATAAAGAAAGCGTTGAACATATGGTCACCAAAGCCACTGAGTTATTTGGAACCGTAGATATTTTAGTTAATAATGCTGGTGTAAACTTACCGCGTTTACTTGTCGATTTCCGTGGCGAAAAGCCAGAGTATGAGTTAAGTGAAAAGGATTTTGATTTCATGGTTGCCGTCAATCAAAAAGGACCTTACCTTTGTGCTCAGGCAGTTGCGAGAGTAATGGTGAAAAATAATAAAGGCGTAATCATTAATATTTCTTCTGAGGCAGGTATGGAAGGGTCTTCTGGACAAAGTGTTTATTCAGCAACAAAAGGTGCCGTCAATGGCTTTACCCGTTCTTGGGCAAAAGAACTGGGGAAATTCAACATCCGCGTAGTGGGTGTTGCGCCAGGGATTAATGAGCAAACAGGTTTAACAACAGATGCTTATAATGAAGCATTAGCTTACACACGTGGAGTAACAGTAGAAGGTCTTGGATCTGATTACAGCAAAACAATACCACTTGGACGACCTGGTAAATTGGATGAAATTGGTGAATTAGTCACTTATCTAGCTTCAGACCGTTCTAGTTATATTACAGGTACAACCGTTAATATTTCAGGTGGAAAATCCCGAGGATAAATAATGGCATCAATCACAGGAATCCCCTTCATTTAAATTATGAATGAAAACGAGGATGAATGTTTGTTTTAGTAAGTCTTTAATAACAAGGTGCGTTCGAATAATAAGGTTAGCCAGTTTAATTTTACTGGTTGACCTTTTTTTAATAGAACATATTATATTGTAGCCAAGGTAAAGTGTACGTGTGCGTGGGACGTGATCCCGTGAACTATACTCGTTGGTCTGGATGGGGCAAAAGGAGAGCCGAGTCAGGTATTTCAAGATTAATCTTAACCGTATGGGGAAGTTGCTTTACGGCTTTAAGAATATAGACATGTGGACGTTTCTCACAAGCTTCCGATAGATGACTGGCAAGAAGTCATCCGTTTGGCAGAACAGAAAGTGGGCTAGAAAGTATTGTTGCTTCCCAATTCTTGAAAAAGGTGTACGAAAATAGCATCAATGTTCGATATGTCAGTTATAAGAATTAGGAAAACTGGAATTAAGAGTTTCGAGTGAGATCTTGCCTTCATTTCTCTTATTAGAACGGAATAATAACTTAATAGAACTCATTTTTATCTTGATGCCCCTTGACATTAATGTTAGAGAACCAAATTTAATAGCATCTAATAAAAATCAGATATTGGAGGATTTATATCAATTTATTAATCAACTAAAATCATCTGAAGAAACTATATTGACTACATTTATTTCTTTTGTTTTATATTTATTTAATGAGGAAAAAGTTATGGTCGATACTGATTTTGACTTTATTAAATTAGTAAGAATGACAAATTTGTATTTTTGATGAGATGCGATGCGATGCGAAAGTCGCCAGTTCTTTTTTTAAGAGACTGGCTTTTATAGTTCGACCAATAGGTTATGATACTAAGATGTCCTATGGAGGGTAGAATCCTTTCTTGAATAGACAGGCTCTTATTTTTTTCCATTCTTCTTCATTATGATTTGCGAAATAAATCTTGGGTGATTTAATCGTAAAATGGTTGGTATTGATACATAAAAAATTTATATTTTTAAGATACATTTTAGGTTTTTTTTCTCCCAGAAACACCTGGGTTTAATGGATACCTCATATACCATATATAAATTCTTTAATTTCTCCCGTAATATAACCCTGTTACAATGTAGTAGATACAGGTGGAAGCGGTGCGAATGGCGGGGCTAATAAAGTGACTGGGTATGCAACGGATTTAATAGCAACATTGAGTCATTAAAGGCATCTTTGGGAATTGATGTCAAAGACTTGCTTGAGAATTTCTCAGGAAAGCGCAATTTACCATTTACCACCATCAACCAGGAGAATGTCAAAGCGAACATGAATATGGCAGTAATCAAGGAAGAGTAACAGGGAAAAATTTAAGGGAGGTAAGAGCTACTTGTATGCTCTTACCTCAGTAGACAAAGGGGGTTTGGAATAAAAAATTTCTGAATACATATCTTTCACCAAGTCATAAATGAAAGTGAAGTCAATGGCACCCTCCATTTTACGAACCAAATGGTTCGGTGGCACCAGTTGATCTAAAGTAATCATTTCAAGTTGATCTCGCTGAATAGAATCATGTTTAGAAAGCATCCTCATCACCTCAAGTTTTAATACTTCTATTTTAAAACAAAAATGACTCCAGGCAAAAGTGTTCTATCTAAAAGATAAGACAAAGTTGATTGGAACGGAAGGTACGAGACTCCTGCGGGAAAAGCGTGTCCAGGGGAGACCCCGCAGGCGCAAAGGCGCCGAGGAGGCTCCCCGGACCGCCCGCGGAAAGCGAGTGCCTAGAGCGGAAATCAACGTCTAAATTGTACACCCATAAAAAACTGTAGGCAAACTCGATGAAATCGAGTTTGCCTACAGCTGGTTGTATTGTTATCACCATTATTGTCAACGGTTTAATGGGTTAGACTTTATTTTGGGGTAATGAGTAGGGTTTCGTGATAGATGGTGGCGGCGAGGATCGCCGCCATAGAGGTTTCTTATGGAACAAAACGGGGCAGGTTAACATTCCGTTAGTTCGTTATTCTTCAGCTTTGAAAAAAATAGGGCTCCTCAGTAGGATATGAGTAAGAAACCACTCTAACTCATATCCTACTGAGGAGGAACCCTAATATGAAGTTTAAAATGCAAGATAAACAAAATCAACTAATCGAGAGAATTTCCGATAAACACCTTATTGTTGGGGTGGATATTGCCCAACAATTACATGTGGCTAGAGCAGTGAATTTCCGTTGAATTGTAGTCGTAGACCCATTTGCATTTGAAAATAATGAAGATGGATTTGCTGGTTTATTAAAATGGATGGATAAGCTTCAAAGACTTAATAAACTGGAGCAGCCATTGTGGGAATGGAGCCTACAGGCATCACACACTAAGATTATTGTATTTCTAACTCTTTGACAGTTTCGCCTTCAATTAACACTGGTTGATAATAGGTTTCGTTTGGTAAATCCTTCTTTCCTTGTAATTTCTTAATGACCCAATCAGCTGCATCATGTCCCATTTGTTCTTGTGGGTGTGTCAATGTCGTTAGTTTGATATTAGCATTTTTCGCAATATAAGAATTGTCCTGGCCAATAATTGATAATTGTTCGGGAATAGAAATATCAAGTTGTCTGCATACATTTGCTACTTCCAACCCTACCTCGTCGTTATAGCAAACAATGGCAGTCAACAAGTCTCTATTTTCATTTAGGAACCCTTTCAAGTTCGTGTATAGGTCTAGCTTCGTTTCTGTAGTATACGAAAGCAATTGCTCTGGTTGAAAGCGTAATTTGGCTTCTCCAAGTGCTTTTATATATCCCTTCATTCGATACTTTCCTTGTAAATCATCCATTTTCGCAATGAGTCCAATTTGGGTGTGCCCTTTCGAAATCAATTCTTTTGTTGCGAGGTAGCTTGACTGCACATCATCTAGGCAAAAGAAAGGAACCTCTAATTCTTCATAATAAGCGTTGATCATGATGAATGGAACCTCTTGTTCCTTAAACAATAGGTAGTAAGCGATGTTGGGATTGTATAGATTGCTTTTTGTAGGTTCAATAATCAAACCATCCACGCCAAATGACAACATCATTTCCAAGGCTTTTTTTTCTTGTTCGACATCATTATTTGTACTGGCTAATAGTAACGAATAATTATCTTCATTTAATCTTCTTTCAATTCCGCGGATAATAGAAGGGAAAATGTAATCAGAAATGTAGGTCGTAATTACACCGATCGTTTTATTTTTGGAATTGCCACCAGATTTTGATTGATATTGGTTACTTACATATGTGCCAGATCCTTTTTCACTTCTTAAGAATCCCTCGTTTGATAATTCTAAAATGGACTTTCGTACAGTGTGTCGGCTAACGTTGTACATTTCTTGCATGACTGTTTCAGTAGGAATTTGTTCCCCTACACTATATTCACCTGTAAGGATTTTATTTTTTAAATCATCAATGATTACCTGATACTTTGGTTTCATTAAACCTCACTTCTTTCATAGTTGTTTGCATTCTAATTTATTTGCTTAAAATATTTGTGCGGACATATTTTAACATGATTTTAAATAAATTAAAACAAATCACCCGAGTCTTTTGTATAAATTATTGAAAAGTTATAAATTCTGCCTATTTACCATTTAGGTTTTATGTCATATAAATTCCTTTATTACTAATTACTAATTTTAAGGTGAGGATGGAGGATATCTCTTAAAAGTTGTAAGTATAAATAATATTGATTGTTGACAAATGTACGTACAAAAAATATAATATGGTTGTTAATAAATTTAAGCGCCTCCTTTATATTGAAAGCGCTGCCAGAAGGGGGATTAACATGCAAACGAATATATTAAAAATTAAACAAGCGATTATCGAGGGAGAAACTTCACTTGGAATCGAATTTGGATCCACACGTATTAAAGCGGTGTTGATTGATAATCGTTATGAAACAATCGCATCTGGAAGTTATGAGTGGGAGAACCTCTTGGAAGATGGAATTTGGACGTACAACTTAGTGGATATTATCACTGGTCTGCAAACAGCTTATAGTGAAATGAAGCAAGAAGTTGAGCGGAATTACGGAATTACAATTCGAAAAATAGGTTCTATTGGATGTTCTGCAATGATGCATGGGTATATGGCTTTTGACAGTACAGGGGAGTTACTTGTTCCGTTTCGAACTTGGCGTAACTCAACAACTGGTGTTGCAGCAAAAGAATTAACTAATCAATTTCAATTTAATATCCCTGAACGATGGAGTATTGCTCACCTTTATCAAGCAATATTAAATGAAGAGAAACATTTGCCTCGCATTGATTGTATTACGACTTTGGCTGGATACATTCACTGGTTATTGACTGGTAATAAAGCAATTGGCATTGGAGATGCTTCAGGCATGTTCCCAATTGATGAATCAACGCAAGATTACAATGAATCAATGGTCAAGCAGTTTGACGATTTAATTGCAACAAAAGGTTATCCTTGGAGGCTAAAGGAGATTCTTCCTAAAGTCTACATTTCAGGCGAGCAAGCGGGTGAATTAACCGAAATTGGAGCGAAAATCCTGGATAGATCAAGAAATTTACAACCAGGCACTCCAATTTGCCCACCAGAAGGCGATGCTGGAACTGGAATGGTTGCTACGAATAGTGTGAGGAAACGTACCGGAAACGTTTCAGTAGGAACTTCCGTTTTTGCCATGATTGTACTAGAGAAAGAGCTTTTAAAAGTATATCCAGAAATTGATTTGGTAACTACACCAAACGGAAGTCCAGTTGGAATGGTTCACGCGAATAACTGTTCAAGTGATCTCAATGCTTGGCTGGGATTGTTCCGTGAATTTTCTGAGGCAATGGGACAAAAAATTGATACAAATAAATTATTTGAAGTAATGTTGAATAAGGCTTTGGAAGCGGATCCAGATGGTGGCGGTTTGCTTAGCTACGGTTATTTCTCAGGTGAAAATATCACAGGATTAGAAAAAGGACGACCATTATTTGTACGCTCACCTGAGAGTCATTTCAATTTAGCGAACTTCATGCGGACTCACCTTTTTACTGCTTTCGGTGCTTTGAAAATCGGAATGGGTATTTTGACAAAGGACGAAAATGTTGCAATTGATCGTATTTTGGCTCACGGTGGTTTATTTAAAACCCCTCTTGTTGGACAAAAAATTGTTGCCGCTGCAATGAATACTCCGGTATCAATTATGTCAACAGCAGGAGAAGGCGGCGCGTGGGGAATGGCTATTCTTGCATCTTACATGATGAATAAAGATCAAAAAGAAAGTTTAGAAGACTTCCTCGACAAAAAAGTATTCGAAGAGGTTGATGGGCAAGAAATTTATCCTGATCAAGTAGATGTTAAAGGATTTGAAGCATTCATTGAAAGATACAGGAAGGGTTTAGTGATTGAGCAGGCCGCTGTAGACAATTTGATCTTATGAGTGGAAAACTGGAGGGATTGACGTGTTGGAACAACTGAAAGAAGAGGTATTTCAAGCAAATTTGGACTTGCCTAAATATGGACTCGTGAAATATACATGGGGAAATGCAAGTGCCATTGATCGTGAAAGTGGTTTATTTGTTATCAAACCTAGTGGTGTTGATTACGAAACGATGAAAGCTAGTGATATGGTTGTTGTTGATTTAGATGGCAATGTTGTTGAAGGAGAGTTGAGGCCTTCATCAGATACAGCGACTCACACAGTACTTTATAAGTATTACCAAGAAATCGGCGGCATTGTGCATACTCATTCAACTTGGGCGACAATCTGGGCTCAAGCAGGTCTTGATGTTCCAGCAATGGGGACCACTCATGCAGACACATTTTACGGATCCGTCCCATGTGCCCGCTACCTATCACAAGAGGAGATTGATCGTGGGTACGAAGTGGAGACTGGGAAGTTAATCATCGAAACATTTGAAGAGCGTGGGTTAGACATTTTAGCCGTTCCTGGTGTCTTACTTCATGGTCATGGTCCGTTTACTTGGGGCAAAGATGCAAAATCCGCCGTAATGAATAGTGTGGTGTTGGATGAAGTTTCGAAAATGAATTTATTTACACGGGAATTAAATCATTTTGCAAAAGAATTACCACGAAATATTTTGGATAAACACTATTTACGAAAACATGGAAAATATGCGTATTACGGTCAAAAGTAAGATTAACTCTATCAAATTATCAAACCATTAGAATTAAGAAAAGAGGATTATAATGTTAACAACAGAAAAAAAGGAATTTTGGTTCGTCGTAGGATCACAACATCTATATGGGGAAGAAGCGTTAGCAGAGGTCAAGGCGCATGCACAAACGATAACCGATGCATTAAATGAAAGCGGTATTTTACCTTATCCAGTTGTATTGCAAGATTTAGCTGTTAGTGCAGATAAAATTACAAGCATCATGAAAGAAGTCAACTATCGTGATGAAGTTGCCGGTGTCATCACTTGGATGCATACTTTCTCACCTGCAAAAATGTGGATTCGTGGAACAAAATTATTACAAAAACCATTGCTTCATTTAGCTACACAATTCAATGAAAGTATTCCTTGGGCAACGATTGATATGGACTATATGAACCTAAACCAATCCGCTCATGGTGACCGTGAATATGGTTTTATCAATGCCCGTTTGAAAAAACAAAATAAAGTTGTTGTCGGTTATTGGGAGCGCCCTGAAGTGCGACAGCAAATTGCACAATGGATGGACGTAGCGGTTGCTTATAACGAAAGCTTCAACATTAAGGTCGCTCGCTTTGGAGACAACATGCGTAACGTTGGGGTAACTGAAGGGGATAAGGTTGAAGCGCAAATCCAAGTTGGGTGGACAGTTGACTATTTTGGAATCGGAGACCTTGTTCAATATGTAAATGCGGTTACTGATGAAGAAATTGATGCTTTATTTGCAGAATACGAAAGCCTTTATGAATTTGATTATGGTACCTACAGTAGGGAAGATTGGGAGAAAAGCGTAAAGGTACAGGTAAGCTATGAAATTGCGATTAAACGTTTCCTTGATGATGGTGGTTACACGGCCTTCACAACGAACTTCGAAGATTTATATGGGATGAAGCAACTTCCTGGTCTTGCCGTCCAACGTTTGATGGCACAAGGATATGGCTTTGCGGGTGAAGGAGATTGGAAGACGGCAGCACTTGATCGCTTACTGAAAGTGATGAGCCATAACCAATCAACTGGTTTTATGGAAGATTACATATATGAATTAGCTGCTGGACAAGAATCAATCCTTCAATCACATATGCTTGAAGTTGACCCATCTTTAGCAAGTAACAAACCAAAAATTGTCGTATCTCCATTAGGTATAGGTGATCGTGAAGATCCAGCACGTTTAGTATTCGACGGCAAAGCAGGAGACGGTGTCGTTGTTTCCATGGCTGACTTTGGTACAAACTATAAACTTTTGATTAATGAAGTTTCTGCATTTGAGCCAACTGTTCCAGCACCAAACCTTCCAGTGGCCCGTGTACTTTGGGAAGTGAAGCCAAACTTCCAAGATGGAGTGAAAGCTTGGCTTGAGAATGGTGGCGGTCACCATACAGTTGTGTCATTGAACTTAACAACAGACCAAATCATAACCTATGCAAAACTTGTTGGCTTGGAATACGTAGTTATTAAGTAACGTCTCTCCCCTCCAAGGAGGCTCTGCTTCCTAGGAGGGAAGAAATAGATACTCCAGAAGTTGGAGAATGGAAATGGTAACCATTAGTGTGATCCCTTAATTTGTAAGCGTGTTCGTGGTTTTTCGGAAAAAGATGAAAGCGTTTTAATAGCACAATAACCACATAGAATTCATCCTAATAAATAATATTTAGGATGAATCTACTAGCATATATTTGTAGTTTGAGAAACTATTATTATTTTCTTAAAAAGCAATCAATATTTTTAGTAGTGGGATTTTAAAAATATAATCTTAAAACCTTGAGGAGGGAATTTTAATGGTTAATGAAAAGAAAATCTCAAGTGGATTCATTTATTTTTTTGGGGCTTTTGGAGGCATTCTCTTCGGTTATGATATCGGCGTTATGACGGGTGCTTTGCCTTTTCTGCAACATGATTGGAACCTTCAAAACAACCCTGGTGCTATTGGCTGGATTACCTCTTCGTTGATGTTTGGAGCTATTTTTGGAGGTGCCCTGGCCGGACAACTTTCTGATCGTTTAGGACGGCGCAAAATGATTTTAATATCTTCTATCATTTTTGCTGTTGGATCCATTTTGGCAGGAATATCCCCTCATAATGGGATCCTTTTTATGATTGTTGCCCGGATTTTATTAGGGTTGGCTGTTGGTGCTGCTTCTGCGTTGGTCCCAGCCTATATGTCGGAAATGGCGCCTGCACGTTTACGTGGACGTCTGTCAGGAATTAATCAAACAATGATTGTCTCTGGAATGTTGCTTTCGTACATTGTCGCTTATTTATTGAAAGACTTACCAGGAACTATGGCATGGCGGTTGATGCTTAGTTTGGCTGCCGTACCTGCTTTGATCTTATTTATTGGAGTGTCAAGGTTACCCGAATCACCACGTTTTTTAATTAAGAACAATAAAATTGATGAAGCTCGTAAAGTGTTGGGCTTTATTCGCTCTAACAAAGAACAAATTGATTCCGAAATAACACAAATTCAAGAAACTGTTAAAGAGGAAGCAAAGGTAAATCAAAAAGCATCATGGGGTACACTTTTAAGTAATAAATACCGGTATTTAGTAATTGCTGGTGTGGGTGTTGCTGCGTTTCAACAATTCCAGGGCGCAAACGCAATTTTTTATTATATTCCTATGATTGTGGAAAAAGCAACAGGGCATGAAGCCAGCTCAGTATTGATGTGGCCAATTATTCAAGGGGTTATTCTCGTACTAGGTTCATTAATATTCCTTATGATTGCTGATAAATTTAATCGCCGTACTTTATTGACAATAGGCGGAACTATTATGGGACTATCCTTTATTTTGCCGGCAATATTGAATTTATTAATTCCTAATGCAAATCCGATGATGATGGTTGTTTTTTTAAGTATTTATGTAGCACTTTATTCATTCACGTGGGCTCCATTAACTTGGGTCATAGTTGGAGAAATTTTCCCCCTGGTAATTCGCGGGCGTGCGTCAGGATTAGCTTCATCATTTAACTGGATTGGTTCTTTCTTGGTTGGATTGCTATTTCCAATCATGATTGCTTCGATGTCTCAAGAAGCTGTTTTTGCAATCTTTGGTGCTATTTGTTTACTTGGTGTTTTATTTATCCGGACATGCGTTCCTGAAACTCGAGGTCACACTTTGGAGGAAATTGAAAAAAATGGAGAAAATAAACAAGATAAGGGAAAAAGTGCTTAAATTATACCTATGAGATTTGGAGCAGAATTCAAAGAAGCTATACGCAAATAGGAGAGTTTAGCATGCATTTTAAATCAGGGGGTCATAAGGGAAATACTTCTGTAATTATGATCTACACACACATCATGAACATGTTGATTTACTCATATGATTTCCTTTCTTAAGGCCGAAGTTGCTACTTCGGCTTTTCAACTATTAAAATGTTTGCTGAACTTTTTGTGCAATTCATGGTGTTTTAGCTTTTATTAATAAGAAGGAATTTATTAGGAGGAGCAGAAAAAAATGAAAACATCACAAAGCTCGTTTGGAAATGAAGTCTTGCTGTTTACTATAGAAAATGATCATGGAGTAAGAATTGAAGTTACAAACTTTGGTGCAAGAATCGTCAATCTGTTCGTCCTAACGGAAACGGGTCGTAATAATATCGTATTGGGATTTGACTCGATTGAGGATTACAAAAAAGAAACATATTATGGAGCAACAATAGGAAGAGTCGCTGGAAGAATAAAAAATGGCCAATTTTCAATTGGTGATTCACGTTACCAAACATCTGTAAATCAATTAGGGAATACATTACACGGTGGCAACCCTGGATTCGATGAAAAAATCTGGGATTATGAAGTGAAGGAGACGGATGAAAGTGCATCAATCATCTTTTCAACCCACTCACCTGATGGCGAGAATGGTTTTCCGGGGAATTTGAAAGTAAGTGTGACTTATAAATTAGACAACTTAAATATTTGGTCAGTCAGCTATCAAGCAAATAGTGATAAAGACACAATTTTTAATCCGACCAATCACGTCTATTTTAACTTAACAGGGCATCCCAGCAATCCAATCGATGATCATTTCTTACAAATCTTTTCTGAAGAATTTGCACCAGTAAATGACGATACCACGGTAACTGGGGAAAAGCGAAGCACAATTGGTACGCCTTATGATTTTCGAACCCCGAAGAAATTAAAATCAACCTTTGAAGCCATTGACGCAGAAGTTAAAAAGGTTCAAGGAATCGACCATCCATTCTTCCTTACGTGCTCAGGACTTGATCAAACTGCAGTCAAATTAATTAGTCCTGACCAGAAAATAACAGTCGAAGTATACACAGAAGAGCCTGCGGTTGTCATTTACACTGCAAACGTTGTGAAAGATGTGCCACTTATGCACGGAGAAAAATTAATTCAACACGGCGGAATAACGTTTGAAACCCAAGCTGCTCCAGGAGCGATTGAGTTTGAAGATTTTGGAGATATTCTTCTTTTAGCAGGCGAAAATTATACTTCCCAAACAAAATACAAAATTAGGTCAGGACCCCACTAAGCTGAAGTTTCCAGTTAGTGTGTTAAAGTGTTGAATAGGTGGATTTGGTTTCGATAATTTCACATCGATTCGGCTGCTAGTTAGGATCAGCATCCAGTCTCTGTCAGAGCGATCGAGCATAGTTCGTGACATATATCGGGTGGGATTCCCGCCGAATAAGAGTTAGCCACTCACTCGAACAGAGTTTTGGAGGATAAAGGATAACTTATATCTTTAAGCGTAAACAGTTAGATAGTGGGTCGTAAACTACGGTTAAAGGAAAGCCCCTCATTTAAACAGCGCATTTTAAATACGTAGCACCTCCTGGTACGATACTTGTATCAATCAAAGGAGATGCTTTTCCTATGCCGCAACAAAAATTAACGATTGTCCCCGTTACATTACATGCCGAAAATAATCTTTACGATCTACTCTTCAGAAGATCCTTTAACTGGCATTTGCAAAATCAAAACGGCAAACGCTGAAATATCCTTCTATTGCGGTGTAGATGAGCGCGCTATTCAAAACATTATGAGGGAGTTGAAACATCTGTGAAATACGGTTATACAAGTGTGAAATGTAACAATTTTATTTGTATTTAGCTGTTTTTTTGATAATCATCATTTTAGTATTATTAGGGTAGCTAGAAGAAAATCGGGATATTTTAATCAGTTAAAGTTAAATGGATGACTTTAAAGGACGCTTTTTGTATAAATTCCATAGCATTAAGATTATTATTAGAAATAAGAAATTGAACCCCCAAGGACACGACGAAAAATCAGCAATAAAACTTTTTCTTAAACTTACTGACTAACGAATTGAATCCATAAATTAAAAATCATTTTGATTCAAATAACGAGTCAGTTTATCTCGCGTTTATGAAATGACTTCGTTACATTCTATGAGACTTAAAGAGCGTTATGTACTGCCAGAAAACTCTGTTGAAAGATCGGTGAGATTCATAGGAGGAGTGCAATCCCTTATTGAAGAATATGTGATGAAAATGATGAAAGCTATACAAATTCCGTCTAAAGGCGAAAAGATGAAACTTTAGAGATTCCAATTCCCCAGGCTGGAGAAGGACAAGTACTTCTCCGTGTAGAGGCATGCGGAGTATGTAATGGAGACTCCATGGGCTATTAAAGGTGCTTCTCCAGAGTATCCCCGCATTCCTGGTCTTGAAGTAATTGGCGTAGTTGAAGAACTTTGCGCAGGTTCTACGAAGTGGAAGATTGGTGAACGTGTAGGCATTGGATGGCATGGAGGGAACAACCATGTAACAGGTTTGACAATGGACGGTGGTTACGATGAATACATGGTGCCTATGAAGATAGTTTGTCAAGCATTCCAAACGAATTATCTGTTTTAGGAGCAGCACCACTTATGTGTGATGATGAAACAACGTTTAGTGCTTTAAGAAATAGCAAAGCTCGACCTGGCGATCTTATAGCCATTCAGGGTATTGGTGGGCTTGGGCACCTAGCAGTTCAGTATGCGAAGAAAGCAGGATTTCGAACTTTTTCACATCAAAAGAGGCTAAGAAGGTCCAATCGTATGAACCTGAAGGCTCACTTCTTTACAGATACTGATGTTCCATAATCTTTAATAGTTAATTTTACAATGTAGTTGACCGGAGTTTCACTAAATGTTTGGTCCCAATTCTTTTTGACCTTCTTCTATACTTTGGGGTTCTCAATTCTCAATCGATTTCCGAAGCCAGCAACATCTACTTGGTATTCTTTTTGCATTTTTTCTACTACATTCCTTACCAAGCGTTTCACTTCTTTCTCAGATGATTTTTCCGCTTTTTTTAGAAAATCATTGCTAAAAGTATTTCCCGAAACCACCCAATTTTCAGACAGCCTTCCCTCTGATTCAATGTTTACATCAAAAGAGATGTTGTTTCCTTTAACTTGGGGTTTAATACTGCTTTTCATGGACTCTAACTCATACACAATCTGCTGACCAGTCCCTACTAATGAGCACAAGACAGCTTGGTCAAAATCATTATCACGAAGATTTTGATTAAGTAATTGTTCCAATTTATACGATCTTGCAAGCTTTTCACCGATAACAACCACTTTCAAATGGGAATAGTTTATGGGTTGTTCACTTCTCAATGATAATTCACGAGTCATTTGAAGGACGGAATCTCCCGTTTGAGAAACATTAACATAAGCTTTTCCTTGTGGTCCGGCTAGTTTTGTTGTTGAACTTGCTACTTGTTGAGTGATCAATTGATAGGTTGCTGTAATCAGATTTTTTTTGTATATCCCTCGCCTTGTTCGTTTAACTCTTTCTCAATGAAGAACTCCTAGCCTTTATCAAATGCTAAACCTATACCTAAACTTTGCTCTTCAATTTCATGACTGCTCCAACATCCTGTAAGAGATAAGAACAAAAGGACGGACTGGGGAAGGATGAGGGACCGTATATTGTTATGTGTTTGTTTCATATTTTCCTCCTTACTCTTGAGATAATGAGAAGGAGTAGCGGGAGTAAGCCAAATAATAACAACGCGACATTGCCGATCATATCTCCAAGTTTAAATAGGTCATTGATATTTTTCGGAAACATGACTATGATGTATATAATCGGAAGCAAGCCATACATAAATGGATCAATGTTCTTTTTGAAAAGTTGAGACAGACCCAAAGAAGAAGCATAATGGCCAATGTTAAAGCAAGTAAACATTTGCATAATCCATATCACCAGTAACAAAGATTCAAACCGTTCAAAGATTAAACCGGTGACTTCAAAACTTCGTATAAGATCAAGTGTCGGCCATGTTCTCGTGACCACTCCATCAATAGATAATGCTCCGATAACCATTACGACCGTTATCACGTAAAAAATCAATGGAATGGAAACCCCAACAAGAACGGCTTTTACTGCTTTTTTGGGCTGATTCATAAACGGAATAAGCAATAACATGATTTCAAAACCTGTATATGAGAGAGCCGTGGACTTTACTCCTTTTAGTACTGGTTTGACTCCTGACCCTAGTACTGGGCGTAGATTATCCATCTCAAATATTTTAAAGCTCATAAAGACAACTATTATAAAAAGAATAACCGAAATTGGTAAAATAATTTCAAACAGACGGGCGATCGGATTTATACCGCCCCTGATTAGATAGAGACTTATCCACATAAATGGCATCAGGATGGCCCATAATGGGGTACCTTCTAATAAAAAGTAACTTGTTACTTCTACTAATGCACGGGCATGAAACCCACAAAGTGTTATAAAATAACATACAAGGAGTAGACTAAGTAACCCGCCCACCCATTTTCCTACAATTTCTTGGCTGTATTGATAAAAGGTTTTTTCGGGAAACTGTTGACTTAATTTCACTATGATTATTCCTGCTATCATTGCGATCAGCCCGCCTAAAATAACGGTTATCCAGACATCTGATGTTTTCACCTTCTCCACAGATGTTCGGGGCAAGGTGAGAATTCCGGTTCCAAGTATAAAATTGATAACGATAACCGTCGCTTGCGAAGTCGTAATTTGCTCTTTTGGACTAACTATCATCGCTGGTTCACTTCCTTTCATAAGGAGCTATCCTTTACGCGTGGCGTCTTTCGTATACATCATCTTCGGACGACGTTTCACCATCATAAGGGGACCATAAAGTCTTTCCAATCACTTAAGCGATAAGGAACGGCTGGACTCACATAAGGTACACCAAAGCTCTTTAATATCATCAAATGACTGGTCATGAAAAGAATGAATAGAATGACCCCGTATAATCCTAATATAGCAGCGCAAAGCATGGTGACAAAGTGAAGAATACGTAACGCAATCCCTGCATTATTTTGCGGAATGGCAAGCGATGAAATAGAAGTTAACGCTACTACAATCACCAAAATAGGGCTAACAATCCCTCCCTGTACAGCAGCTTCCCCAATGATTAATCCACCGATATTCCCATTGCGGGACCAATTGTCTTAGGCAACCGTAGCCCAGCTTCCCTCAAAATCCCGATGGATATTTCCATAAATAATGCCTCGATAAGTGCTGGAAACGGAATTGAGGACTTTGGTTCCTATAATGGAAATGGCTAACTTAGTCGGAATCAACCCTGGATGAAATGAGATGAAAGTTATATACAAAGACGGTGTAAATAGGGCTAGAATAACTGCGAGAAAACGAAGTAAACGCAATCTGCTCCATCTTTCATAATAGTCTTCCGGTTATTGTAACATCATGCTTAATGTAACTGGAACGATCAAAGCGAATGGCGTCCCATCTAATAAGATGGCCACTTGACCTTCCATCAAGGCAGCAATCACGCGATCAGGATGCTCTGTACCTGCGGAAAAGGACTCAGGTAATCAGCAGCTAACATCTGTGAAATGTTATTATTTATTCAATGTAAAATTCCTTTATTTCTCAAATAGTATTATTATCTTATACGTTTCTTATGCAAGAAAATTTAAACCAATTAGAAGTATTTCCATCACTTTATGTTTGTTATCAGCTACACCAGTACAATAAATATCCCACTTACAAATCTCCAATTGTTAACAATGGCTTGGATCAAAATAGCCACATGTAATGGTAGCTTACAAAACAGTGCAAATGATCCTAATCTAAAATAGTATTGGGAAAAGAGAGACCGCAGAAGAAGTTGCTAAGGCGATTTTATATTTAGCAAGTGATAAGGTTTCCTTTTTAATAGGAGCCGTATTACTTATAGACGGTGGAGTAACAGCAAGATTGAAATAAATTTGCGTTATCGAAACATCTCCATTATTTTTAAGGGATTACATTAAGATGTTTTGCTCATTAAATTATAGTAGTTATTACTACAACTACTCATTGTATTTTATCAATCAAAGCCCTTATCCAAACAGATAGGGGCTTTGATTTACTTTATCTAAATCTTTTTATGAGCATATTTTAGCAACTTCTCAATTTGCTAAAATATACTTATAATACTTTTGTTTTATAATTGATTTTTTACTATTTTAGATGGAAGGTTGAATGTTTGAAAAAAAATAAGGACACTATGCAACTTATTATGGATACAGGACAATATCTTGTACATGAACTCGGTTATAATGCAATGAGCTATGCTGATATTGCCGAAAGAATTGGTATTAAAAAAGCAAGCATCCATTATCACTTTCCTACTAAACAGGAACTTGTTCAGGCAATTCTTCATAGATATCGTAAAGAATTTTTAAATGAACTTGACCAGATTGAACAAATATCAATTAACTCGGAGGAAAAGCTTTTTCGTTTCTTTCAACATTATCGTGAAACATTAGCTAATGATTCTAAGCTTTTCCTATGCTCTATAATGGCAGCTGAACTAGTTTCATTCCCGATAGAAATCCAAAATGAAATCAATGGTTTCTTTAGGGATAATGAAAACTGGATAGAAAAAGTAATAAATCAAGGTAAAGAATCTGGAATAATGGATTATCAAATTAGTTCAAGGGAACAATCGAAGATAATAATGGCATTTGTACAAGGAGCTCAACTATTAGCTAGATCTTCAGGGGGACCTTCAATATTATGACACGATGGTTCAAAATTTGATAAAAAACTAAAACCATATACAAGCCAAAAAACCTGATAATAGAGTAGGATTTCACTTGTTTTTATAACCCTCTTTTATAAATCAATACTTTATGACGTCTTCTGAGGTTAAGAAGGTTTAAGAGTTTTTACGATACAATCAGCAATCTATCTTAAAGTCTTTAACTCAACAATATCGCACTAAATATTCTAATGTTCAAACTTTCACAAATTGTTCACAACAACAATGAAAACGCTTACGATTTTCATTATATAATATACATATCCTAACTGATTTCATAGTATTGCACCAATTATCATACAATTTTTAATAAAGAATTGAATAGACTAGAAAGGAGATAATCAGATGATCTTGAAATCGTTGAAAAAAAAGGGCATAACGACCATCATTTATTATAAAGAAGGAGTATTAAAAACATGTAAGGGTCAATTGCATAAACTTAACCTTAATGAACAAACCCTTTCCTTAAAGGATGAAAATCAAAAGATTTTCTCTATTCGTTTATCTCGTATTATGGAAATATATTAACTTAATTACTTTTATTTAACTAATTAAAGTTACCATATATTTATTAATCCCGAATCTTTAGTATATTACTAGAGGTTCTTTTTTCATAAATGGAAAGCTAAAGGGTCGTTTAGCATTCCTGTAGTTAGTAATTTTTCAGTTTTGTCCGGAATATGCAAAACAAGTGGCAAGCCCGCTTATTAATATCGACAAAATTACTGTTGTGGACACGGGTGGAAGCGGTTCGAATGGCGGGGCTAATAAAGTGACTGGGTATGCAACGGATTTAATGGCAACATTGCAGGAGCCATTAAAGGCATCTTCGGGAATTGATGTCAAAGATTTGCTTGAGAATTTCTCAGGAAAGCAAAATTTACCATTTTCCACCATCAGCCAGGAGAATATCCAAGCGAACATGAATATGGCAGCAGGGAAGGAAGAGTAAAAGGTAAATCATACTGTTCATCACATAAAAAATTAAAGCTGATGCATTAGAATAAGAAGTATTGCAAAAGACAAAAAGAATTAAGATAACAAAAAATATTGAAGAATTAACCATTAAGAGCAATAGGGCCAAATCATACAAGAAGAAGCAACAGATATACAATCTGTTGCTTCTTCTTGTTGAAATGCTTTGACATTTATTCTGTAAACTCTATCGAATATTCATAGTTGGTACCGTTTGGAATGTAGCGAAAATAGAAAGCCGACTGCCGTTTACAATGGGGCCTTTCCCATCTTCACAGTCGATTCTCATACTCATTGAGGATGACGGTCAATGCTAGCTAAAACTTCCAAATCAGCTAAGTCCTCTAGAAAGTAGTTTTGGAGAACAGAACCATAATTATAAACTTTCACACTATCTATAGCGACTGTTTCTTTGGCATAAATAACGAGCTCGAAACTGACTCCTCCAACTCTCATAATATTAGTGGTATAATCTGGTCCTTATCCCCAGGAATTGAAACGGAGTTCAGGTCACGAATGGGGATAATTAAAATGTCTTTTTGTAAATCAGCTCAAGAAATGAAGTTAATAAATGTTGATGTCTTAAATGAAATTAAAAAGATTGAGAGTAATTCTATTCATTTAATCTGTACGGACCCGCCATATTTTATATCTAGGTAGACGAATTTTAAAAGTGGTGGGGGTGACTCTATTTCAATGGAATTTGGTGAATGGAATTTAGTAGTAAGTAGTTTAAATTGTTTTTCCCTATTACAAGAATTTAAAAGGGTACTAGTTCCAGGTGGACCAATGGTCATCTTTTACGATAATTTTAAAATAGGTGATATATCAATTGTTGCAGAACAATTGAAGTTGAAACAACTAAGAATAGGAATCTGGGAAAAAACGAATTCGGTCCCCATTGGGACAAAAAGAACGTTAAATTCTTATTATGATAGGGCTTCTTATGAAGCACCTATAGTTAGTGGAAAAGTGAGATTTCACCCTTGTCAAAAGCCAGTTGCTGTTCTCGAAAAAAAAATTGCAACTCATTCTAATAAAGGTGAAACAGTATTAGATTGTTTCATGGGTTCAAAATCAACATGACTAGCTGCTATAAATCAAAGTCGGACCTTTATTGGTTTCGAATTAGATAATACCTACATATGGAAGTTAATTAATGCTGTTGCTGTTGAAACCTCTTAAAAGACTTCGGGGTACCCCCTCTTGTGATAATAATTAATATGACTGCCAAGGAAGGCCTTTCCCGAACTTAACGATCCGTTTTAAACACTGTTTCACGCGGTGTTTTTATTTTTTGAAAAGAAAAATGAAATGAGGGAGTTAGATGAAAATTTCTAAGTATAATTAAAAACGTTTGTTCTGTTGTGTGAATTATAGAAAGAATGAAGATATTCAAATGACAATCCTTGACAGAGGAATTCTAAAGTGGCAGGAGCGTTGATTTTACCTGAACATAAAGCTTTTCAAATAGAAATGAGCAAAGATTAATTTAGACGAGTCAAACCAATATTAGACGAATACCAATTAGAGGTGTTTGAATACAAAATATACACTTCAATGGAGTTTGTTTTCCAAACAACATATCCGTTTAGGATGGTTGCTAACACCGGAATGTCCTTATCTCTTTTAGAGGGCAGGTTAATGGATCTTTGGCCAATACAGCAATGTCTGCTTTTTGGCCTACCACTATTGTTCGTTCAAAGTTTAGTTCGGCTCCATAAATAGTCATTGATTTTAGTGCTGTTAACACATCAATTTTTTTGATCTTCTCCTAACTCATTTCCGTTCCTTGTAATTTGGTTCACGGCTTCCCAAACAGAAAAAAGCGGTGAGATTGGTATGATTAGACAATCGGAATGTAATGTAAATAATAAATCTAGATCAAGTGATTTGGCTAATGGATTTATTTATCCGTCAGCGCGCTCTCGTTTTAAAAATATATAGCGATGTCGATATTCCCAATAATAAACGTGATAATAAAGAAAGAAGCAGCAATTCCAAATTCCTTCATGGTCTGCAAGTCATTAAAATTTGCTGTCTGAATGTGTTCAATTCGGTGGCGATAATCGTCTCAAGTACTGCCCTTTATGGCTGCTCCCAGAGCTTTAATATTAGATTCAATCGCTCGGTCGCCATTGACATGTATGGCGATACGGAAGCCTCGATTTATGCAAATCTAATATTTCTTCATTGAAGGCTTCTTGTTCGTTTAATAGTTCATCATACTCAGAGCTGTTGCTGGAATAAGGTTTCCTAAGCGCGGCTGTATGTCCTTGAATGGAACCATCCTGGAAATGTTGAAGATATCAAGATGAATGCGGTTTTCTGACCTTTTTTCGGGCTCTTCCTGTAGTTGTTCGACCGTTTAATTAGCAAACGGACCATCTTCACGTAATAGGTGATTTTCGCATTTTTAATGGGTTTTACCTGTAGTGACCGCATCTATATGGGCATCAAGTTCGAATAACCCTTTATCCAGCCCTACTCCGGCGTCTTTGCAAGTAGTTATTCCTTAACCTTATATTCTTTTGCTTGAGTTGTTTGTTCCATGTCACGTTATTTTTGCACCAGAATCTAGCTTTAATAGAATGATTTTGAAATATTTTCAGTAGTTTTTAATAATAAAGATATATGTTGTTCCATCGATTCTTTATTCCATCGAAAGACTGGCCCAGAAATAGAAATAGCTCCAATGACTTTCCCTTTTGCACCAAAGACAGGAGCTGATAACGCAGCTACATTCTTCGTGAGTTCTTCCTCATTTATTGAGTAACCGGTATTTACAATGGTTTCTAGTTTTAGTCGAAGTATATTTCTTTCTTCTTCAGGAAGGATGTTTAATGCTTGAGCTTGTAAATCTTCATTAAGGAATGCCAAAATTACTCGACCACTTGACCCAAGATGTAGGGGAATCCTATTACCAACTCCTGCTTTTCTGCTTATTTCCTGATTACTTACATGTTCGATTACACACATCCTAATCATGCTTGTTAACATATAAAATCCTACCGTTTCCTGAGTTTCATCTCTCAATTTAATTAATTGGGAGTCAATTAAAGAGATAAACGGTAAATCTGTGATTATTTTATTTGCATAGTCAATGAAAACGGTCCCGAGTGAATATTTTTTAGAAACTATATCTTGGAATACCATACCTTCCATTTTCAAAGTAGTTAGCATGCGATGAGTAATAGGAGGAGAAATATTAAGTTTTTCGCTAATATCTTTAATTCCTTGTGGACCTGGTGTTTCATTTAGAAAATTGATAATTTTAATTGCACGCTGTACTGTAGATGAAATCTTTGTGTTCATAAATAAAATCCTCCGTTAATTTCCATTTAAATTAATTATTTCAATTTAATAATTGCTATTTTCAATTATTAAACGGTCTCTTGAAACGCTTGGGAGAAAGGGAATTGGAAATGCGAAATTCATTCAATAATTAAAAATATTATATCATACCAAGATTATAAGCCAATTAATTAGGGGAGAGTACCCCATGTTTTTGTCACTATTGAAAGGAAGATCCCTTTAAATCACTAAAAGTGTCCTTTTATATCAGTCATTTTTTAATAAATTATTATATTTATATAGCATATAAGTTTTCGAGAAGCTAAATGCAATTTTTATAAGTAAGGTTGGTGGCTTAAAAATAAATTGACTTTTTAGATAATTATCACGTAGTATCAAATATAGGAATATCAATTCCGATATTGTTAATTAAAAATTAAAAAATATTGAATAGGAGGAAAATTTATGAATTTACAACTGTCGACATCTAATTCAATAAAAGCTGAAGTTGGTGCGATGCCAGAGACAAAAGGTTTAAACTTTTTTAAGGAAGATCTCAATCTCCCTTTTATCCTACATCGTTATCTTTCCAAAGAAGATTATGATCACGCCCTATCTTACTTAACAGAATTAGGTGAAATAGCGGGAACACGTTTAGACGAGTTATCTCGTACTGCGGATAAGCATACTCCTGAGTTGATTGCTTTCAATGGGAAGGGGGAGCGTGTTAACGAAGTTGACTATCATCCGGCCTATAAGGAAATGGAGTATTTAGGATATAGCAAATTTGGTCTCGCAGCTATGTCACATAAACCAGTGCTAGGATTTTCTACGAAACTTCCGCACGTACTAAAATATGCATTTTGGTATTTATTTGTACAATCCGAGTTTGGTTTAGCTTGCCCAATGAGTATGACAGATTCTGGTGCGCGTGTTTTAAGGAGATATGCCGATCAAGACATGCAGGATACCTATTTACCACATTTGACGAGTACAGATATGAAGGAATTATGGACGTGTGCCCAATTTATGACTGAAAAGCAAGGTGGGTCTGATGTTGGGGCTAACACGTTAACGGCAAAAAAAGTGGGCGATCAGTGGGAACTTTGGGGCGATAAGTGGTTTTGTTCCAACCTATCAACAGACCTAGCATTAGTGTTGGCTCGTCCTGAAGGTGCTCCAGCGGGCACGAAAGGTCTTGGGATGTTTTTAATGCCAAGAAAATTACCGGATGGATCTCTAAATAAGTTCAGCATCAATCGAATAAAAGATAAGTTAGGAACACGGGACATGGCTTCGGGTGAGGTAGCGTTTGAAGGGGCGGTCGCTTATGCTGTGGGTGATGTTACGAATGGTTTTAAGCAAATGATGTCGATGGTAAATTCCTCACGATTATCGAATGCCGTTCGTTCTACAGCAATGATGCGAAGAAGCTTTTTGGAAGCGCTTATTTCAGCTCGGGGCCGGGTAGCATTTGGCAGCTCTATAGCCGAAAAGCCGCTTATGAAAGAAACCCTTTTTGAATTATTACTAGATTCCGAGGCAGCTGCGGCTATGACATTCTTCACAGCTTCCGTTTATGATAAAGCAGATCAAGGCAGCAAGACCGATGAAAAGCTATTACGTATTTTAACGCCATTGTTAAAAGGATACATTTGTAAACGAGCGAGAAATTCTACCTCTGAAGGGATGGAAGCAAGAGGGGGAAATGGGTATATCGAGGATTGGGTGGAACCGAAACTTGTGCGCGATGCTCATTTAGGTGCTATTTGGGAAGGAACCACAAATATTGTGGCCTTAGACGTAATAAGATCCTTAGTGAAAGATCAAGCAGGAGAGGTTTTCTTTAACACAGTTTACAATACTATAGATGGCATCTCTGATTCTTTGGCGCAGCAGACTGGCAAGATTCTTTTACACGTTACCAATAAAATTGAATCGCAAGCGAAGAAAATAATGAATTTGAACGGGCCAGAGAGGGAACTGCCTGCGAAACAATTAATGAACCGCATGTATCATGTTTGTGCAGCCAGTCTTTTACTGGAAGAAGCGTCTGTGCAAATTACAGAACAAGGAAGCTACCGTAAATTATACATGACTTTACAGTATCTCCACCGTTATTTGCTTTCTAATAGTTTGGATAATTATAGCTACTCGGATCCATCGTTATTACAATGGTTTGATGCTATTGTTGACTGGGAACAAGTTCCGGTTCAGGCTGTAAGAGGTTTATTAAAACAAGTGCAACAATCCGTGAAACTCTAAACAATCAATCTCTACCATAAGGTGTATGACAACGATTAAGAATAGGGGAGGGCATCATGGCAAAAGCATTAAGCGGGATTAAAGTTCTTGATTTAAGTCGGGTGGTGGCTGGTCCAACTTGTACTAGTATGTTGGGAGATTTGGGTGCAGATGTCATTAAAGTGGAGGGGCCGGAATTACTTGATGAAACGCGGGCGTGGTTTCCTCCTGATGTTGAAGATATCAGTTTATATTTTATGGCAGTTAATCGAAATAAACGAGCAATCACGGTGGACTTAAAAACAGAAAAGGGAATACAAATCATTAAAAAGCTTCTAAAGGAAGCGGATGTTGTCGTAGAAAATTTTAAAACAGGGACAATGGAGCGGTTAGGACTAGGATATGAAGAATTGAAAGCGTTAAACCCTAAATTAATTCACTGCTCCATCACAGGATTTGGGCAAACAGGACCTTACAAACATTTGCCGGGATATGACTTTATTGCTCAGGGGATGAGCGGGTTTATGAGTGTGAATGGCGCACCAGATGGTGAACCTACGAAAGCTGGAAATGCTATGGCTGATTTATTCACAGGTCTACATGCTATCATTAGCATATTAGCTGCTTTGCAGGCAAGAACTCATACGGGTCGTGGCCAGCATTGTGATATTTCTCTTTTGGATACCATGTTAGCTACAATGCTTAATCTTGCGACAGGCTATTTAAATACAGGGAACCTTCCAAAACGATATGGAAATCAGCATCCGACTCTAGTTCCCTATCAAAATTTTAAAACTAATGATTATGAGATTATTATTGCAGTAGGTAACGACAGACAGTTCCAGCGTCTTTGTTCCTTACTAGGGTTGGACGAGTTATCTCGTGATGAGCGTTTTTCAATAGCCAGCGCACGTAACATTAATAGGGAGGCATTAATTCCTCAAATACAAGAAGCATTGTTAACAAAAACGGCAGATGAATGGCTCATAACCTTCCAGGAAAATAATATTCCTTGTGGTCCTATTAATACCTTAGATAGAGTTTTTGAAGATAAGCAAGTACTCGAAAGGCAAATGATACAGGAAGTTGAACATCCACAAGTTGGAATGGTTAAACTTTTAGGGTCACCAATCAAACTTTCAGATACACCGGTCACTATTGAGAGGCACCCCCCTTTACATGGGGAGCATACTGAAGAAGTATTGTTAGAATTAGGGTATGATAAACAAGAAATTGAATCTTTCATAAATGAAAAGGTTATTTAAAATAAATTGCTTAGTTAACAACTAGATATCTCGTCCATAAACAATTGAATCACGTACCGTTAAGTTAAGGTAGTGTTTAGATTGCAATTAATACCATGTACATGAACAAAATGAATGTCGGAAAATGAATCGGTGATGAAAACTACTCATCATTATACATTCCTATCATCCTATGATGTTACACCCTTAAATAGACAACGCTTACAACGAAAGGGAGTTGTTTATCTTTTCCAACAAGAGCATATAAAGAGGCTGAATAAATAATTAAGGCGGTGTTTTATGGATAATGTTAGATCAGACCGGACTTGGATTGTAGTTTTCATCGCTTGCTTTTTAGGTCTAATGGTAGATGGCATGGATTTAATCATGCTGTCTATCACGATGCCTAGTTTAATGGAAGAGTTTAATATTGGTATTGCATCAGCAGGACTCATTGCTACATGGTCCTTAGTAGGTATGGGTGTCGGCGGAATCTGTGGTGGTTGGTTAGCTGATCGATTTGGCCGGGTAAGAATGGCGACCTGGATGTTGGTTCTATTCTCAATTGGAACGTGCGTACTTGGATTTGCCCAAACATATGAGCAATTTATCGTAATTCGTTTCATTTCTGCTATTGGAATAGGGGCGGAATATACGATCGCTACGATGCTTATGGCTGAATATGTACCTACGAAAAGGAGAACGACGGTCTTAGGTACGATACAAGCAGCATATTCATTAGGATATTTAGTGGCCGCTTTATTGGCGGGTGCAATCTTGCCTGAATACGGATGGCGGCCTCTATACTTTATTGCTGTCATACCTGTTCTTTTGGCCATTTATATTAGATTCCGGGTTCCAGAACCTCAAGGATGGAAAGAAAGAGCGCAAGCGCAAAAACAAAAGGGGAATAAGAAAAACGAGTGGGCTACAATCTTCAAAGATTCAAAAACAAGAAAGATTTTTATATTATGGGGTATTACTGCGACCTTCTTACAATTTGCTTATTATGGTGTTGGTACCTGGCTGCCGACATATATTGTAACTGATTTAGGTATTGATTTTAAAAAGATGACAGGGTATCTTGTAGGAACCTACACAGCTGCAATCTTAGGTAAAATCATTACAGGTTGGCTGGCAGATCGATACGGTCGAAAAACGATGTTTATTATTGGTGGTCTATCTACTGCGATTCTCTTACCAATCGTTTATCTTTACAATACACCGACTAACGTTATTGCGTTATTAACAATTCTGGGATTTCTCTATGGTATGCCATATGCAGTCAATTCCACATACATGAATGAGAGTTTTCCAGCACATATTCGTGGTACAGCTGTAGGAGGATCGTATAATATAGGTAGACTCGGGGCAGCGATGGCTCCATTTATGATTGGTTTCATTGCGGAATCTCAATCAATCGGGTTAGGCTTAGCTACTCTGGGTATTGCCTATGTCTTAGCAGCGGTGATTCCTGGGCTGTTTATCCGGGAAAAAATGTACGATCCATTTGAAAAGGAAGAAAATGCTGTTACTGAACAAAAAGAAAGCGTTAACAAAACTAAAACTATGTAAACCTTATAATAGTAAGCTTTTAATTTTAATCGTAGAAGAAAATTCATAAAAAATAGGAGGGGAAATGATGAACAGTCTTGTTGTAGTAGGTTCAGGCGTCATGGGACGTGGAATTGCTTATGTTGGAGCGGTAGGGGGCTTTAACGTTACGTTGGTTGATGTCAATGAAACTTCACTTAAAAATGCTGAAGCTGAACTGAACACTATTTTTGAAAAAGCACTTTTAAGGGGTAAACTTTCCAATGTACAGGAGCAGAAGGCAAAAGCTAACTTGTTTTATTTAACAGATTTACAAAAGGCGGCTTCGTCGGCTGATTTCATTATTGAGGTTGTACCTGAGAAAGCTGAAATTAAAAGAGAGGTGTTTGAAACAATTGAACAATGCGCACCAGCTCATTGCATTTTTGCAACGAATACCTCTACTATGAGTCCGACGGAAATTGCTTCCTATGCAAAACGTCCTGCTCAGACCATCGCCATGCACTTTTTTAACCCGGTGCATAAAATGCCGCTTGTCGAAATTATTCGAGGTCTTGAAACGAGTGATGAAACAGCGGAAGCTATCAAAAAATTGGCGGAGCAGATGGGGAAAGAAACGGTTGTCATTAATGAGTTTCCTGGTTTCGTAACGAGTCGCATCAATGCGTTAGTTGGCAATGAAGCTTTTTATATGCTTCAAGAGGGACTTGGGACACCAGAAGAAATTGATAAAGCGATTAAACTCGGCCTTAATTACCCAATGGGTCCCTTTGAGTTGGTAGACTTAGTGGGTCTTGATACACGTTTGAACAATTTAAAATATTTACATGAAAAGTTGGGTGAAAAATACCGGCCGGCTCCGTTACTGGAGCAGTATGTAAAAGCGGGTCGTCTTGGACGTAAATCAGGTAAAGGTGTCTATAACTATACAGAGAAAGAAGAGTTGATTGGGAAATGAGAGAAGTAGTGATTGTAGATGCTGTAAGAACTCCGATTGGAAGGTATAAAGGCACGTTAAAGAGTGTTCGGCCGGATAATTTGGGGGCTGCTGTCATTAAGGCACTTATTGAACGAAACCCCAATCTTCCTCTAGAACAAATTGAGGATGTAATTTTCGGGAATGCCAACCAGGCTGGTGAAGATAATCGCAATGTGGCAAGAATGTCAGCACTTTTGGCCGGACTCCCTGTCAGTGTGGGCGGTACAACGATTAACCGGCTATGTGGCTCAGGTCTTGATGCTGTTATGTATGCTGCTAGATCCATTGCGGTAGGCGAAGGGGATATTTACATTGCCGGTGGAACGGAAAGCATGACAAGGGCTCCATATGTCATGGCAAAACCGGAAAGTGATTTTCCGCGAGGTTTAATGGAGCTTCTGGATACAACGATTGGCTGGCGCTTTACGAATAAAAAGCTAGAAGAGATGTATGGAGCGGACTCAATGCCGCAAACAGCAGAAAACGTAGCCCAACGCTGTTCGGTGTCCAGAGAAGACCAAGACCAATTTGCGTTTCAAAGTCAGCAAAGAGCAAAACAAGCATTAGAAGATGACCGTTTTAAGAATGAAGTTGTACCGGTCCGTTTTACAGATCGAAAAGGGAATGAGGTAGTTGTCGACCGAGATGAACATCCGCGTCCGGATACAACGATTGAAAAGCTGAGAAAACTGAAACCAATTTTTGAAGGCGGCACTGTAACAGCTGGGAATGCTTCCGGTATAAATGACGGGGCTTCAGCATTACTGTTAATGAGTGAAGAAAAGGCGAAGGAATTCGGATTAAAACCTCTAGCCAAATATGTTGTCGGTGCAGTTGCCGGCCTGGAACCATCTGTTATGGGCCTTGGCCCTATTTATTCAACACGCAAAGTATTAGAAAGGGCAAATTTAGGAGTAGATGATATTGGACTTGTCGAATTAAACGAGGCGTTTGCTTCCCAATCTATTGAGTGTATCCGTCAATTAAAATTGGACCCGGAAAAAGTGAATGTAAACGGTGGTGCGATTGCATTTGGCCATCCGCTAGGTGCTAGCGGCGCACGCATTTTAACAACACTACTTCATGAGATGAAAAAGCAAAATGTCCAGTATGGACTTGCCACCATGTGTATCGGTGTTGGACAGGGCATATCAGCAATCATAGAAAACATTGAGGAGTAAAAAATAAGCCCTTATTAGCTTGGTCTAGTAAGGGCTATTCTTCTAAGAAAAGGAGAGATAATTTTCATGTCTAACGTTATATATAAAGTGGAAAATCATATTGCTTTTGTAACAGTGAATCGTCCAGAAGTATTGAATTGTTTTAATTATGAGACCCTTATTGAACTTCAGGAAGCAGTAGATGCGATTTATGCTAACCAGGACATCCGTGTGGTTATTTTCACAGGAGCAGGTGATAAAGCATTTAGCGCAGGCGTGGATTTGAAAGAAAGAAAGACATTAAATGAAGCGCAAGTAAGAAGAAATGTCAAAGCAATTCGAGATGTGTTTAACAGTATTGCGGGGCTTCCCCAGCCGACAATTGCCGCTGTTAATGGTTATGCATTGGGTGGAGGGCTTGAATGGCTACTTTCTTGTGACTTTGCCATAGCAGTCGAAGGTGTATCAGTGGGACTAACGGAAACAAGTTGGGCTATCATACCAGGAGCCGGCGGTACACAGAGGTTACCGAGACTTATCGGTGAAACAAAAGCGAAAGAGCTTATCTTTACTGCTAAAAAGGTGACAGCGGAAGAAGCACTTGATTTAGGCATTCTTGTGAAAGTGGTGCCGCGTACCGAGCTGAAAACTGTCTGTGAAGAATTGGCTGCAGATATGATGAAAAACGGTCCGGTTGCATTAAAACAAGCAAAATATGCCATCACTCAGGGAATGAATACGGATTTGCAAACAGGACTAGCCATTGAGGCAAAGGCATATGAACTTACGATTCCTACAGAAGACCGTGTAGAAGCACTTATTGCATTTAGCGAACGGAGAAAACCACAATTTACAGGTCAATAAGATTACACTTTTATTCATTATAAAAAGACAATATAGCAATAATGAATAATGCGGACAAAAGGCTTACAATTTTTCAGGACCTAAAACTAAAACGAAATTAAAACTGTACAGAGTTAAGAAGGGTACCCTATCCGATTTTAATGGTGATACCTCCTTAATTTATAAAGAAGAACCGGTTGGAGGGAATCTCCCCTTTTCGTCTCTCGATCGTTTGCGGATTTCTATCTGAGAGTTCCTATCGACTAGATACAATTATCAATTCAGATATTATTATAATTATTCGTAGGACAATGTAGCTACAGGAACACCTGAACAACTACATAATAACCAAGAGTATATAAGATTCTTTAAAGAAAGAGAAAATATGTAAAAGACTTGCTTGAGAATTTCTCAGGAAAGCGAAATTTACCATTTTCCACCGTCAGCCAGGAGAATATCGAAGCGAACATGAATATGGCAGCAGGGAAGGAAGAGTAACAGAGAAAAATAAAATGAAGAAAGGTAAGAGCACTAATATGCTCTTATCTTTTTTGAATAGTACTCGTTTAAAAAAAGCAGGATCAGTTTATCTGGCCCTTTATACTTAACAAATATGTTCGTCATACTCGGTTTTCAAGTAATTTATCATCTTTTGTTTTTGGTGGGAATAATGAAAGCAATTAAAATAAAAGGAAAAGTCGTCAAAAAAGAGAGGATTTTTATCATCGAATCCATAAGAATTTAAAAAATCCGAGATTATTTTTTCTTGATCCACTAAGTCGAACAATCCGGATACATAAAAATGATAACTGAATTTATCATATAAAAAAAGGTATCCTGTATCATCAAAAATATTTTTCACTGTTTGACCATCCAATTCTAACTCACTCCTTCCTTACCAATATACCTTTTTATCGATGAAATTATTCATTGCTCATCTTTCGGGGAATATTATTATATTTATTGCAGCGTGTTTTTTATACCTTCAATACATTAAAGGTATGAAATAAATGGAGGCAGAAGAATCGGGAACGAAAAAAGCACATCCAATAAGGATGTGCTTTCATAAAAGTATTATTTGTACATTTCAGCCACTTGCTTTTGCAATTCGCTATTTTCAAGGTACTCATCATAACTCATTTGCTTATCGACTGTACCTTTTGGTGTAAGTTCAATGATTCGGTTCGCTACAGTTTGGATGAACTGATGATCATGAGAAGAGAAGATCATAGATCCTTTAAAGCTGATCAAACCGTTGTTTAATGCCGTAATTGACTCTAAGTCCAGATGGTTAGTAGGTTCATCAAGCATTAGGACGTTCGAACCGCTTAACATCATTTTAGAAAGCATACAGCGGACTTTTTCGCCCCCTGAAAGTACACTTGCCTTTTTCGTTACTTCATCGCCAGAGAATAACATTCTGCCTAAGAAACCGCGCAGGAAGCTTTCGCTCTGGTCATTAGGAGAATATTGACGGAGCCAATCGACAAGAGTTAAATCGACGCCTTCAAAGAATTCAGCATTATCCTTAGGGAAGTAAGCCTGAGAGGTCGTAACGCCCCATTTGAATGAACCGCTATCCGGTTCAATTTCACCTGCCAAGATTTTGAACATTGTTGTTTTAGCAATCTCATCTTTACCGACAAATGCAATCTTGTCGCCTTTATTCATCGTGAAGCTAGCGTTATCCAATATTTTTATGCCATCGATCGTTTTCGAGATTCCATCGACACGAAGCAGATCGTTCCCGATTTCACGCTCAGGTGTAAAGCCGACATATGGATAGCGGCGCGAAGAAGGCTGTATGTCATCCAAGCTGATTTTGTCCAATAATTTCTTACGGGATGTTGCCTGGCTCGATTTGGACGCATTAGCACTGAATCGTGCAATGAAATTTTGAAGCTCTTTGATTTTTTCTTCTTTTTTCTTATTGGCATCTTGAGTCAGTTTAAGGGCAAGCTGGCTTGATTCATACCAGAAGTCATAGTTTCCGATATAAACTTTGATTTTACCGAAATCGAGGTCCGCAATATGTGTACAAACTTTGTTAAGGAAGTAACGGTCATGGGAAACTACGATAACAGTGTTTTCAAAGTTGATCAAGAATTCTTCCAGCCATTTGATCGCTTTTAAGTCCAAGTGGTTGGTAGGCTCATCCAGTAAAAGAACATCCGGTTTACCGAATAGTGCCTGGGCAAGTAATACTTTAACTTTGTCGCCACCGTTCAATTCAGCCATTTTCTTTGTATGCAGGTCTTCTGCAATGCCAAGGCCTTTTAAGAGGATTGAAGCTTCAGGTTCAGCTTCCCAGCCGTTTAATTCGGCAAATTCACCTTCAAGTTCGGCAGCTTTCATTCCGTCTTCGTCCGTGAAGTTTTCCTTCATATAGATGGCATCTTTTTCTTGCATTACCTCATATAATCTTTCATGTCCCATAATGACAACTTTAAGGACTTCTTCCTCTTCAAAAGCGAAGTGATCTTGTTTTAGAACGGCAAGGCGTTCGCCAGGCCCCATATGGACATCACCGGATTGTGCTTCAATTTCACCTGAAAGGATTTTTAAGAAAGTGGATTTACCTGCACCATTTGCACCAATAAGACCATAGCAGTTACCAGGCGTGAACTTTATATTAACATCTTCAAACAGTTTACGATCGCCATAGCGTAAACCAACATTATTTACTGTAATCATTTATTTACATTCCTCCAAAATACTTTTGTTTCAACGTGTCCAACACTTTGTTTCATTAGTTATACGCTGATTCACACAAACAGCAGTTTATGTCTAATAATTTTTTAAATGCCGTTCATTAAATTGTATCTTATTTCTTATGAAAATTAAAGGCAGATTAGCAAAAACAAACGTTTATAAGCAAAAATTACACAAGGATTTAATTTTGTTTTTAAATTGTTGCGTATAAAGTATGTTTTATTTTTTCATAGAAGAAATTTATAGGTATAAAGACTCATTACGCATCAACCTTTTAATTGGTAATATAGGTAACTGTAACTAACACGACAGGAGGATCATAAATGAGTGATTCAGTAGGTTTTTGGAAACGTTTTTTTGCAGGATTATTGGATGGCATAATAGTATCTTTACCATTAGCGATAATTTTCGGGTTGATTACTGGAGATTGGGAAAATGAAAACTTTTCAACGTTCTTCCACTTTCTTTACATGCTGTTTGTTCCGATATTATGGTATGGCTATACAGTAGGTAAAAGGATTATGGGAATAAGAATAGTAAGGATGGACGGCAAAAAATTAGGAATAGGCACAATGCTATTGAGGTATTTAGTTGCTGCTTTGGTGTATGCCATTACATTGGGGATAGGGTTTATTGTTAGTGCATTCATGGTCGGGCTAAGAAAAGACCATAGAGCGATACATGATTTCATAGCAGGTACATACGTGACATCAAATAAACCATGATTTATTGATAAGCAGTTTAATAGCTGTTTCAGACTGTAGGCAAACTTGGAGAATCAAGTTTGTCTATAGTTTTTTGAGGGTTTGTAAAAATTCAAGCGTTGATTGGAACGGAGGGAACTCGCTTGGCCGCGCTTTTCTAAGCAGGAGTCTCCAATCAACTTTGTTTAACATTTAGATAGCACTCCTTTTGAAAAGCAGTTAATAGCTGCTTTTTTTATTCGAAATTACACATTCAAACAGATATGATTTTTTCAGGAACCCTACATGGTATATTCATCAAAGGGAATTTTGCAGAATACTTTATTGGGGCTATTTTAAGAAATATTACATTGGAAACCACGATAGAATATTTTATCCATTAAAACAGTGGCAGTTAGGAACCAAAAAGCACTTCACCTATATGGTCAAGTGCTTTGGTTATTCAAAACCTCTTTATTTTGATTAATGATGATTTTATTTCTTAAAATCATTTCCTTATTATTAAGTCCAACATTTAGTTCTTTGGTATTATTCACCTTTTCCAGCAGTGATACTACAGATATTTCTAATAGTTCGGAGATAGGCATATTTGTTTTGGATGATAAAATTTCAAGTTCATGGATTAATTTAGGGGATAGCATTGGTTGTCTTTCATTTATTTCCATGACAGTACCTACTTTCTTATAAAAATTATTTAATTGTAATTTAAGTATATAATGTGAGTTTCCAATAAAATATTAAATTAGCGTTATTTATGTTAAGAGATGATGACAATTGTAGAAGAAAGGTATAATCGAGCACTTTACCCTCATGGAGTTGCTGATCATTCCCAGATAATCATGATGAGCACATATTATTGAAGCATTAAAGCCAAGAGAGTTGATTAGTTAAAGTCGTAGGAGAAACATTAAAAATTTGCTTGAAGTAAATTCCTTTATGGTATGGAGGGTTCGGCCCTCAGGATCATTCAGCCGTTTTTGATTCGGTTTGCCAGTGCCGGAATAGAAAAGCTCTTTTCTTTTCTTTTTGATGAAGCGTTTGGCGAGGTATAGATCCCACTCCCTGCACATACCATCTTCAATGATTTCCATGCCTTTTCCATTGACATCTCCGTACCCAAGGCTCTATCGGAGATAATTGCATCAAAGGCGTCTGCAACTGTAATGATTCGACCGAATAAAGGTATCCCAATCCATCATACCTTTCATGATGATGCCAACGCCCGGTCCCAGCTATAGTAATTCCCCGCCCATATTATATCTTTCTATGATGTCCGCGCCCCTTTTACCGGGGTCATCTTTATTTGATCGGATTCCTTTTCAGGGCGGACGGCTTTCATGGATAATAAAAAGTCAATTAAAGCCCGCATCACAGACATAATTACACTAATGATCAATCCCAATAGCACCAAGGTACCTGAAATGCAGCCTTTCCCAATATATAAATAAGATAACATGTAAGACGGAAGGTATGGTTGCCCCTAAGTAATGCAATATCAGGGTTCGTCTACTTGCTAACAACGGAAACTTCTGTGCAGAAGTATAGGAGGTTTAAAGGAAGAGCAGGGTAGGGTTCATTCGTTCCATGGTGCTTGATGGGTTTGACATCTTTTTGATATACAATCAATTCATTGCATATCATGATGTATAAAGAGGATAGTATAATTGTCATTAACATAATTGCATCGGATAATGTGATATCGATCCGATGAAATAGAAATAAACTTCCTATTCCTAGAATGGTAAAAAAAGTATTCAATGATTTTCCTCCTGAAAGCATTTTGGAAGCTCCTTCATAAGTCAACATATTATAGTGAAATTAAATCTGGAGTATTTAGTATATTCTGCAAATTTTATGAAATATCAGGGGAGGTAAAATTTCAACTATATAATTCTATGTCTCCAGATTTGTCAACCATTGGCTTTTCTGATAGTATAAATGTCCATTTCGTCTTAGCATCGGCATTTTAATGAGTTTGATAACTAAATAAGGAAGGGGAAGTGGTTTCATTGGGTAATCACCCTGATTTTGAACAGGAACGGCAGCGGCTGGATTTTACGAAACGTTATATCGATGTAGTCATCAAAACATCAGAAACAAGCAAAGATCAATTTCAGCGGAATATGAAAGAAGCTTTTGGCGATGCCGATTGGTCTGAATCAGGTTTATATTCACAGTTGCTGACGACGGCCAACTTTTTTGAGATGTCCAAAACCGAACTTGAAAGTTTACGCAAAGCAAGTAAAAAGCCCTATTTTGCAAGAGTGGATTTTGAAAGGAATGACGGTGATAGAGGAGAAGTCCTTTATTTCGGAAAAACATCGCTTTATCAGAGGGAAAGCCAAGAACAAATCATCGTCGATTGGCGATCCCCGATTGCAAACCTCTATTATGAGGGACGGATTGGTGAAATAGAATATGAAGCGGAAGGAGAGACATTCAGCGGGAACATCACTTTAAAAAGACAGCTAATGATCGAAGAAGGTGTCTTGGAGGAGATAAGGGACATTGATTTGACAACAACGGATGAATTATTGCAGGAATCCCTTTCCAAAAGTTCCAGCAATCGATTGACAGATATCATTACCACGATCCAGGAAGAACAAAATAAAATCATTCGTGCAGATTTGAATAAACCTATCATTGTCCAAGGCGCAGCGGGCAGTGGTAAAACTACAATTGCTTTACATAGGATCTCTTATTTCATTTATCACTATAAAGACTTGTTCGATCCGCGACAATTAATGATTCTTGCTCCGAGCCGGGTTTTCATTGATTACATATCTGAAGCTTTACCTGAATTGGGTGTCGAAAAGGTTAAACAATTCACATTTTCCGAATATGTTCAGGCAGCGATAGGAAAGCAAGTGAAGCTTGTAGCGGATGATAAATTAACTCGATTGCTGGAAAAGGATGATGAAGAAATTAAATCAGCCGTCTGGATATCAGGTCTGAAGGGCTCCCCTGTCTTTAAATATATATTGGACGAATATGTAAAGGATATTTTCAGGGGTTTTCATCCGAATGCAGATTTTTATTGTGATAAATATCGCCTCTATTCCAAAAAGAAGTTCATTAGATTATTGGAAGAGGATTATTGGTATTTACCGTTATACAGCAGACTAGACAAACTGAAGGCCATTTTACAAAATGAAGTGAAATTGAAAAAGAAAATAATGCTTGAACGTGTTGTTGACCTTTATGATGCCAAAATTGAAAAAGCTCTCTATAAAAATATTGATCCAGTTATTCGTAAGGATTTTGTTACAAAATGCCTCGATAAAAAGGAGGAAAGGATAGGTCAGATCCAAAAGGCGATTCGTACTTCCGTAAAAGGGTATTTTAAGCAATTCAAAAGTAAAGGTCTCCTGGATTACTATCAGGAGTTATACGAAGATCCGGAGCGTCTTGCCTCTTACAGCAACGGTAAACTTACTGTTGAAGATGCCAGTGTATTATGTGAGTATAATCATAAATTATTTTCTGTTAAAAGTTACGAGATGGAAGACTTAGGAGCATTATTATATCTTCATGAGCGGCTTTTTGGTGTCGATAAAGAAAACAAAGCAAAAAATGTCGTCATTGATGAGGCACAGGATTACAGCTTCATGCAGTTACAGGCACTAAAGACGGCAGTGGATACCGATATGTTCACTCTTGTAGGCGATCTTGCACAAGGCATTCATTCATACCGCGGACTTCAAACATGGGAAGAGGTTCACAGTCGTATTTTTCCTCGGGCGACGTATACCGAATTACAAAAAAGCTACAGAACAACTGTTGAAATAATGAAACAAGCTAATGAAATACTTCAGTTGTTAACATATGATTTCCCGGAAGTTGAACCTGTAGTCCGTCATGGCAAAGAGCCGGAATTCATTTCCATTGAAAAGGAAGGTTGGGAAGAAGAACTTATCGAACTTATTGCAAGTCTTAAAGAAGAAGGATTTAAAACGTTTGCCGTTATTGCTAAAACGATGAAAGATTGCAAACTGGCAAACGAGAAACTAAGGGGATTCCATCAAGACTTTCATTTAATAGATGAAGAGGGAAACATCCCTAAGGATAAAACGTTGATTGTTCCTTCTTATCAAGCCAAAGGTCTCGAATTCGATGTCGTATTTGCAATATCCCTGGAAGAAGCGTATTGCCATGGAAATGAACTTGATATCAAATTGCTGTACGTAACAATGACAAGGCCATTGCACAGGCTTTATTTTTTAGGTAATGAGAAAAATGCTTTCCTTATCGAGATATGAAAGAGAAAGGGTGGAGTGTAACCACCCTCCTCGGGATACGCTTACAAATGCAAAAGGATATCCTGAATATCTTCCCACCCGAAACCGACTTCGATGAGCTCGATGCCTGCCATTTTAACGGTTTTTTCAGCTATCATTTGACCGCCAAGGGCTTTGTAAAAATCGCATGAAGGATTATCCTTTAATGCCCAGATTATTAAATTCTTATGTCCCATTTCAATAAGCTCATGTATGACCGCTTTTATCATTTTTCGGCCGAGTCCCTGTCGTTGATATTCTTTTAAAAAGTAAATGGCATATACTTCACCTTGAAAATGCGCATCATTCGTTTGTTCAGGCCCGCCGGCAGCGAAACCGATGATTTCCCCATTGGCGTTTTCCGCTACAAAGGTGGCATTATGCAGCATCTTTAAATTTCTTAGCCAGTTTTTCTTTTTGGCTTCCAGATTCATGGAGGACAAATATTGTTCCGGGAGGATTCCTTTATAAGTCGTTTTCCAGCTGTTAATATGAACATTTGCTATTCCATTTACATCTTCTTCTATGGCTTTCCTTATCTTCATGAAAACACCTTCTGATTTCCGTTTTTCCCTAGAATATCATGGAAAAAGTGAATAAGCATATTATTTATGTTTAAAACTGCATGAGAAAGGATAAGAAATAAAAGAGTGATTCAACCAGATGAGGGGAAGGATGAGAAAGATGAAATTGAAAGTTAGTTTTTATTTTCCGGGCGGCAAAGAACTAGAGCATGAGGTTGAGGGCGACGACTCAACTCAAATGATTTCAAATATTCAAAAGCACCGTTATTATAATTTAGTTAAAGGCGATTGCCATTATGTCGTAGATACGGAAAAAGCAGCTTATTTTTCTGTAACGGAAATATTGGATTGAGAATAAACCGCATTGGACTTTTGTTCCATTGCGGTTTATTCTTTTTGTTGTAAGGGAAACCGGAAAAGGAGTATCGACAATGAAAATCAATTTTACCAAGAAACAGTATGAAACATTATTCAAAATGGTTCAGTACGGATATTGGGTTGCTTCCGATACTGAAGATAATAAAGAATTCAGTGAGATGGAACAGTATCTCAATTCCTTTGCCAAAGATTTCGGCATGGAAGGAGTACAGTTCGTGAAGGAATATGAAATTTTTGATTTAAGCAGGGAATTGGAGGAGCAACTTCATGAAGTCATAAATGAGTATGAAGAAGGAGTATTCAGGGATAAGCTTGCATACCATTTGGCTAGAAAAGAGTTAGCCGAGGAGTCGGAAAAACACGAATACAATCAGGAGGAAGCGTTTAAACGTATCATGGAGCTCGAAGAAAAATATCATCTTCATATTGAAGAACATGGATTAGTGAAATTGAAAATAGAAGAATAAAAGAGAGAGGACTTAATTTGTCCTCTCTTTTCTCATTCTGAGAAGTCATGATTTCCGTGTTCATCACGAATGTCTTCAACCACTTTGCAAAGGTTTTATACACCAGGAGTATGGCCTAATTTTTCAACTGTGTATTGGTAAAATGCAATGAAGTCATTTTGTGAAGCAAAACCTGCTTGTGCAGTCTGTTCGTTCCCTCCGCCTTTCCCATTATACGAACCGAGTTCAGCCCTGAAATATTGTCCGCAATGAAAGGGGAGGGCCCCACTGTGCGAAAGGATGACCTTTTGCTCCTTACGTGATGCTAATAATACGGTAACCTTTTCCTTTTTTACAATCGTACTTGCAAGGTAAAGGAGTTCTTTCATTGAGCTACCTTCGAAAATATGAGAGATGAATCCCCCTGCATTTTCTGCAAGCAGAGAGTCAGCAAGAAAGTTTGCATTTTCAAGTTTTAAGTTTTCATTTGCCGATAGTAGCTGCTTATAGTCATTCTCCAGTTTCTCCACCCTATTCAGAATCTCTGTACGTCCGGTATTGAACTTATTCGATAATGCTGAAAGAATTCCTAGACTTTCGGAATAATCGTTCAATGCCCTGAAGCCGCACTTAAAATAGAGACGGGTATGTTCTTTCTGCTTTTCCGTTTTGAAAATTTTTATTAAGCCAATCTCACCGGTACGCCCTACATGAGTTCCACCGCAAGGGTTAAATTCAATCCCTTCAATCTCAACAATACGGATATTATCTGAAAATTTAGGCATTTTGACGACAGGAAGTGTCTGTAATTGCTCGTTTGTCACGTAATAGATAAGTATTTCGCGATTCTCGATGATATATTGATTAACTAGCTTTTCAGCAGCAGCCGTATGTACTTCAGTCCATTGAAATCCTGACATTATATCGATCGTTAAATATTCTTTTCCAAGGTGAAAGCTGACCGTATTAGAGTCGAACAGTTCCCTGCAGACAGCAGAGAGTAAATGCTGGCCGCTATGCTGTTGCATATGATCGAAGCGGCGGGACCAATCAAGTTCACAATGAACGATTTCTGAATCTGGCCTTCTCTCCGTCTTATGCAGAATCTTTCCATCATTGCCTTTTTTAACGTCAAGAACGGTGATTCCTTCTATTAAACCAGTATCTGCAGGCTGACCGCCCCCTTCGGGATAAAACGCGGTTTCTTCAAGCGTGATGTAGTAAAAGCCATCTTCTTCAAAGCTCTCCTGAATTTTGGTCTCCCATTGGGAAGTCTTGGTGGATGTATAATACAATTTTTTTGTCATGAATGATTACTTTTTCCTTTCTGTTGATCATTTAATTATATCATCGAAATACCTGAGTATGAAATTGCGGATTTAGAAGATAAGTCAGGTAAATAAGTAAACTTTATGACAAATGTTAAATAAATTGTGCTTAGCGGAACTGCTAAAATATGAATTGATGGACAGTGGCTTCCACGTCAACTATTTCAAAAGTGGTAAAAAGGCATTTCAAAAGCTAAAAACCTCACCTCCGGATGCCATTGTAATGGATATCCTTCTTGAAGAGGGAGAGACGGAAGGCTGGACGATCCTGAGGGAATTAAAAGGATTTGCTGACTTGAATGAGATTCCCGTTTTTGTATCGACCGTACTTGAAGAAGGGAGAAGGGTTTTCCTTGGGAGCTAAGGATTATTTAGTTAAACCATATAAACCGAGCCAATTATCCAAAGTGATCATGCATACCTTGTTAAGTAACGGTAAATAAGGGCAGATTCTGAACCCTAAGGCACTCCATGAAGAACAAGGGTTAAAAAATAAAAAAACGTAATAGGTATACAGAACAACAAAAAAATGATAAATTCAAATATGTTGGAAAAATAAATAATTGGGTACAATTGTAGGTAAAGGTAAGTTACAGGAGGATTTTTATTCATGCAAAAAATTCAGGCCGGCATGGCTGTAGAGTTAGAAGTGGAACGTAAGGCTGATTTCGGATGGTTTTTAACGGATGGTTCAGAAGATGTCTTACTTCATCATAATGAAATGAATGAAGGAACGGAACTTGAGATTGGCGATGAAGTAACTGTGTTCATCTACCATGACAAACAAGCAAGGCTAACAGCGACAATGAAGATACCCGAAATTCAGATTGATCGATATGGCTGGGCAGAAGTTGTCAATGTGAAAAGGAAACTGGGTGTTTTTGTGGACATCGGTCTTTCCAAAGATATTCTTGTATCCCTGGATGACCTTCCGAATATAGATCGCTTATGGCCTGAGGTTGGTGATCGTTTATATGTATCCCTGAAGACAGATCGTCATGATCGTCTGTTTGGTAAACTTGCAACGGAAGATGTAATTCAGGAGATTGCAGTGACAGCTCCTTTAAAAGGAGTGCGAAACACCAGTATTAAGGGAAATGTCTATCGTTTGCTTATGGTTGGATCTTTCTTTATTTCACAAGAAGGGTACCGCTGTTTCATTCACGAAAGTGAACGCAAGGAGGAGCCCCGTCTTGGTGAATTAGTTGAAGGGCGCGTCATTGATAGTAAAGAAGATGGAACGCTTAATGTTTCATTAATTCCTTTTAAACAAGATTTAATGGGGGAAGATGCTGATGTCATTTTCACTTATTTAATGAATCGCGGCGGTGCAATGCCTTATGGTGACAAAACGCCACCTGATGATATTAAATTTCACTTCGGTTTGAGCAAGGGAGCGTTCAAGCGTGCTCTCGGCAAACTGATGAAGGAAGAAAAGATTTACCAGGAAGATGGATGGACATATTCTTCAGACCGTAAATGAAAAAAGCAGCGGATTTTCTCCGCTGCTTTTTTCATCTGAATTTCATTAAAAGAACTTCTTTTTACCTTTTTCTTCTTTTAAAATCTCCACAGCTTCCCTGAACCTCATCGAATGTACGATTTCCCTCTCGCGCAAAAATCTGAGTGAATCATTGATATCCGGATCATCCGAGATGTCAATTAACCACTGGTAGGTTGCTCTGGCCTTCTCTTCAGCGGCAATATCTTCATATAAATCAGCAATGGGATCGCCTTTAGCTTGAATATATGTGGCAGTCCACGGATTTCCTGCCGCGTTTTGATAAAAAAGAGCACTATCATGATTGACATAATGTTCACCTAGGCCGGCTGCTGCCATCTGCTGGGGGGTAGCGTCTTTTGTAAGTTTATAAATCATCGTGGCGATCATTTCCAGATGGGCAAATTCTTCCGTTCCGATATCCGTTAGCAGGCCAATCACTTTATCGGGAATTGTATATCGTTGATTTAGGTATCGGAGCGCTGCAGCTAATTCACCATCAGCACCCCCATATTGCTCTATCAAATATTTAGCCAATCGAGGATTACAGTCTCTGACTTTAACTGGATATTGCAGCTTCTTTTCATAAACCCACATAGAAATCTCTCCTTATACCTGCCAGGGCCATGGGCCTTGGCCCCATTCCCATTTATTTTCACCGCCTGAACTGTTTCCGAATCCCAATAATGGACCATATTTAGGCTCAAAAACCGATTTCAATTGTTTGGAATATTCATGGAATTGATTGAATTGCTGTAAAGCCTGCTGGTCGTTAGGATGTGTATCCAGATAATGAGTCAACTCGACCAGTACGAAATCGGCAGCCTGGATTTGCTCAAGCAACTGATAATATTCATCATCCAGTTTATTTTTCATTTACGTCTCCCTTTCCCGGTATGGATTATCATAAAAATCATAAAAGAATTTCCAAAGTGTCCCGTATTTCAAAGCTTCTTCTGGTGTGAACTGCTCCAAATTCGGCGGTTGAAAATTAATATACAAATTAGGAGGTGTCCTGTAGTACTTTCTCCCAATTGGCGGGCAAGGATCGAATTTACTATGGAAAGGTTTATATGACTTAACTAAGGTAAAAGTCTTTTCCCGAGTCACAAAAATACCTCCTTTGTAAAGATATAGCCTTTTAATTTTTATGCTTGGTAAAGCATAATATGACTCCCTTGGTCAGGAAAGGAAATTATCTGGAAAATGATGTTTTTTCAGAATATTATAAAATCTTGTTATAGTCTCGTTATCTTACTGTGATGTTTGTCATCTATTCTTTATCTGTTTGTTCTTTGAATAGAAAAAAACTATGTTAAGATTTAACTCGTAGCTTATAAAGCAGCTCACAAGGAGGTAACAACATATGAAAAAATCAATCTTATCGTTAGCGGCAGCGGCTGCAATATCCGGTGCATTTACAATTCCGGTACAAGCAGAAGATGTCAAAGTGAAAGATGGAGACACATTATGGGGGATATCTCAAACGTATAAAGTATCAATAGAAGATATTAAGTCTTGGAACGATTTATCTTCAGACACGATTTATGCAGGGGAAAACATACATATTTCTCAAGAGGAGCACCATAAAGTCAAGTCTGGGGATACCTTATCGGAAATTGCAGACAAATATGATGTAGCAGTAAAGGATATTAAATCTTGGAACGGTTTAAATTCAGATACAATTCGTCCTGGCCAGAAACTGGTCATTAAACCGGCGGCTAACAAAGTCGAAGCTGCGAGTGTAGGGCCTGCGCAGGAATCAGAGCAAGCTGCCCCGGCAGAACAACCGGAACCAGCAGAACAATCAAAGCCAGTGGAACAATCGAAACCAGCAGAACAAACAAAGCCGGTTGAACAATCGGAACCAGCAGAATCATCAGAGAAAGCAGACACAAACAATGAATCCAGCAATCAAGCAGGAATCGAAAAAGAAATCACTGTTAGAGCAACTGCTTATACGGCTAGCTGTCAAGGATGTAGCGGTACAACAGCTACAGGAGTTGACTTGAAAGCCAACCCGAATGCAAAAGTGATTTCCGTAGACCCATCAGTCATTCCACTTGGATCAAAAGTCTATGTCGAAGGTTACGGCTACGCGACGGCTGCAGATACTGGCAGTGCCATCAAAGGAAATAGAGTGGACATCTTTATTCCTAATGAACAAGATGCTAATAATTGGGGCGTTAAAAACGTCAAAGTTCAAATCCTGAATTAATTAAACCATACAAAACATGTTTATATATTGAAAAAAGTAGACACAGACATAATGTGTCTGCTTTTTTTGTCCTTTTGGTTCACGGGAAAAGCAGGTACAATGAAAGAAATAGATCCTTATAAATCCTAACAAGGTAAATTGGAGGAGTAGTGAATTGATGGAAAAAGCACGTGAATATTTACAAGAATACTTTGGTTATGAGTCATTCCGAAAAGGTCAGGAACAGATTATCGAACAGGTTTTGGGAGGGATAAACACAGCGGGAATCATGCCTACTGGCGGAGGTAAATCAATATGTTACCAAATCCCAGCCCTTCTGTTACCAGGTGTAACACTCGTGATATCCCCACTTATTTCCTTGATGAAGGACCAAGTAGATGGCCTCGAACAAAATGGGATTGATGCCACATTTCTTAATAGCTCCATTTCTGGGTTAGAATCATCCAATAGAATGAACGATATTAAGCACGGTAGATATAAGCTGGTTTATGTTGCACCTGAACGGTTGGAAAATCCTGCATTTCAACAGGATCTATTTAGTGTGGAAATTTCATTGGTTGCCATTGATGAGGCTCACTGCATATCTCAATGGGGACATGACTTTAGACCAAGTTATTTAAAAATCAAAACCTTATTGAAAAACATGCCATCAGCTCCGACTGTACTGGCATTAACGGCAACAGCCACACCGCATGTGACCGATGATATATGTCAGTCACTGGGAATATCCGTGCAGCATACAGTATCAACGGGATTTTCCAGAGATAACCTGTTCTTTTCCGTTGTGAAAGAAGAAAATCGCGGACGGTTTTTAATGCGCTATTTAGAGAAAAACAAAAGTGAATCGGGTATCATATATGCAGCCACTAGGAAAGAAGTCGATACCTTGTATGCCAAGCTTATTAAAGCCGGATTCAAAACAGGTCGATACCATGCTGGCATGAATGAACAAGACCGGTCGGAACAGCAAGACCAATTCATTCGTGATGACGTTCCCTTGATGGTGGCAACATCCGCCTTTGGGATGGGAATCGATAAGTCGAATGTTAGATACGTCATCCATTTCCAAACTCCAAAGAACATGGAGAGTTATTATCAGGAAGCGGGCCGTGCAGGGAGGGATGGTTTGGATAGTGAATGTATCCTCTTATATTCACCTCAGGATATGCAGATACAGCGTTTCTTGATTGATCAATCAAATCCCTCGCAGGAGTGGCAATCCCAGGAATTGAAGAAATTGAACAGGATGAAGGATTATTGTTTTACAGAAGGGTGCTTGCAAGCCTTCATCCTTCGATACTTTGGAGAAGAAAACCCGGAAGATTGCGGTCATTGCGAAAATTGTACAGATAAACGTGACTCTGTTGAAGTAACTACACAGGCACAGATGGTCCTTTCATGCATGTTGCGAATGGGTGAGCGGTTCGGTAAAACGATGATTTCCCAAGTGCTTACGGGATCACGCAATAAGAAAATTGAAGAGTTCGGATTCCAGAAGCTTTCAACCTATGGCATCATCAAAGATCAATCTGCGAAGGATGTAGGTGATTTCATTGATTTCCTGACAGCAAAACAGTACATCGAAATGACGGGGGGCCAGTTTCCGGTCCTCAAGGTTACCAATGCTGGCAGGGAAGTGTTAATGGGACAGAAAAAAGTCCTGCGTAAGGAAATAAAAAAAGTAAGCAGCATCAGTGCGGATCATGGGTTGTTCGAAGAGTTAAGACAGTTAAGAAAAGAATTGGCAAGTAAGGAAAATGTACCTCCATTCATTATTTTTTCCGATGCATCTTTGAAAGATATGGCCGTCAAACTGCCGAGGACGGAAGAGGAATTCCTTGAAGTTAAGGGCGTAGGGATGCAGAAATTTGAACGCTTCGGATCTGTGTTCTTACAAGGGATTTCCCAATATGTACAGGCACATCCTGATTTAGAAACGAATACTATGGTTACAAAGGAAACGGTAAAGCGAGCTACTAAACCATCTCATTTAGAAAGCTATCGCTTATATCGGGAAGGCAAATCAATCAAGGAAATAGGAACATTGAGAGGGCTGTCTTCCGTTTCAATTGAAAATCATTTATTAAAGTGTGCAGAAGAACACTTGGATATCAAATGGGATGATATTTTCTCGGATAAAGAGTTTGATCTTGTTTTGGAAACAGCGAAACAATTGGTTTCTGAAAAATTGAAACCACTAAAAGAAGCCCTGCCTGAGCATATTTCCTACTTCATGATTAAAGCGATCTTGGTTAAAGCAGGGTTGGAAAACGAAAGGTGTTAAGGTTTTTTTGATAATTTCTTCATTGAATAAATAAGAATTTAGTTTATTGCGTATACTAGAAATGATAAAAAGGAGAAATTTTGCGCCTTTAATCAGAGTCTTTATATAAAAAAGAGGAGGTTGCTCATGTATTTTGGTAAAAAGAATTCAGAGGAACCAGAAATCGTTATGGAAGATACGATAGTATATGCATGTGGATCAGCAGATTGCAATGGTTGGATGAGAAAAGATTTTGCCTCGGAAAACTATGATTGCCCAATGTGCGGAAGTCAATTAGTTGAGGAAGTCAGAGAACTTCCAAAAATTGAAAATGAGTATAATGCGTTTAAATAAAAGAGGTGAATCATAGCCTCTTTATTTTTTATTTTAAGAAGAAGTATGACGAGTGATTTCATTTTGATTAACGCTTTACATATAAAAATATTTATGGTATTATTAAGTTTCAGTGTTATGAAAAGAAAGCACTGGAGGGTAATTTAAAGTAACATTTTTATTAATAAAATAATTTTTCATCATTTTCATGATGAAGTAGAACAAGTTAAATACATCTAGAAAAAAGAACTACATGTAATTATTTTCCTCGATCCATTTCTGTTCTTCATTAACTTACTTCTATGTACCATTTGTCTTTTGGAATTTAATCTACCCAATTGGAATTACGGACGGTTTTAATTAATAAACATGTACTTACAAGCTTTTATCTGATTCTCGCAGGCACGGTCTAGGAACCGTATGGATGGGAGAGAGGCAGGGCTTTCATTGTTTTAGGTTTTGGCATTAAAAATTACTCTCATGCTCGATACACTTTGAAATGTTCATTGAACGAGCAGGAAGAACCATATGAAATGGATTCTTAAACAGCGCAGTCTCGATTATCTTGAAGGGTAAGTCAGGGACTGTGTTTCATTTTGGGGAATCATTTCTTTTTTAGAATCTTTCTTCAAATATATAAAGCATATATATGATATAATGGTTAATGAGATATGAAAAATTCATGTCGTAATCTCAAGTTCTTACCATTCAAATGTTTGTTTGAAAGAACAATAATCATACTTAGATTTACGAATGGTTATTTACTCACAATTTAGATTAAACGCCATCTATTCTTTCTTTTATCTTTATGGCTTGTGATCTGTTATGCAGGACGGAGTCAATTCAATTCTAAGGAGTGAGATATATGTATAGAAGAAATAATACGGAAGAAATCATTCCTGAAGAAACAAAGGTGTGGGAATGTACATCAGAAGATTGCAAAGGTTGGATTCGCGATAACTTTACAAGTAATGATGAACATGTTTGTCCGTTATGTAGTAGCGAGATGAAACCCGGCACCAGAATGCTTCAAGCAATCAACAATCCAAGAAATTATTAAGGCTAGATAAAAAAAGCTGAAGGGGATTCTCCCTTCAGCTTTTTTTATCTTTTTGCCAATTGGATGAAGCAAAAAGCAGATGAGGTTAGTGGATATTTTTTTTCTTGAATCGACCGCCTCGAACTTCCGCGATATCCCCTACGGCAAGAAATGCAGATGGATCGAAGCTTTTGACTATCTCTTTAAGTTTTGCTTCCTCAAGCCTGTTTATTACACAAAAGATGACTTTTTTATCATCACCGGAATAAGCACCTTCTCCAACTAAAAAGGTTACGCCCCGTCCAAGACGATTCATTATCGCTTCGCCGATATCATTAAATTCATCACTGATAATCCAAACAAATTTGGATTCATCCAAACCTGCGATGACGATATCCATCGTTTTATATGCCACGAAGTAAGCTATGATCGAATACATGGCACGATCCCACGAGAATACGAAGCCCGCACTGCCAAGGATGAATAAATTAAAAAACATGACGATCTCCCCAACGGAAAAAGGGAGCTTCTTGCTAGCGAGAATAGCAAGTATTTCTGTACCATCCAATGAGCCGCCATATCGAATGACCATTCCAACACCAATGCCAAGAATCATTCCGCCGAAAGCGGACGCTAAGAGGATATCTTGAGTGAAAGCTGGTACATGATGAAGCAATGTAGTGGTAATGGAAAGGACTAAAATTCCATAAAGGGTAGATAACGCGAAGGTTTTTCCGATTTGTTTATAACCGATAAAAAAGAAAGGAAGATTCAAAATGAAAAGAAAGATTCCAAGCTTCCATCCAGTGATGTAAGATAACATAATCGATATACCCGTTATGCCCCCGTCGATTACGTTATTCGGCACTAAAAAAATCTCGAGGCCGACAGCCATTAAAACCGCACCGATTGTAATTAAAAGACCTCTCTGCAAAATTTGTCTAAGTGTTAATTTTTTATGCTGGGTCTTCTTTTGCATAATTTCTGTTGTGCTTGCACCTGCCAGGTCTGACATAATCATGCCCCCCACTCCTTCTCTCTATATAGGTTCTATTTAATTATAAACCTATAGGTATAATTAAATAAAGAAATTAACATTCCTAATTATTATATTCCTGAATAATTATTAGTATTATTGATAATTCCCTGCAATGATGAAGCAGGGTTGTGAATGCTTGTCATTACCATGTATTCATATTCTACTCTATATAAAACAATAGTATTTCTCATTTTATTGATTTTATGAAAAAACCTGCATTTTCTTGAGGTAGGGGGTGCGCCGAAAGAATCAGAGTGAAAATATACAGGTGTAAGGAAATAAAAAACCTTTGAGGTCCTATGAATTTACATTACAATATAGGAGAATAGAACGGTAGAGGTGATCAAGTAAAAAAATGGAACAATCAATTGTGGCATCAAATCCTGTCCTCTTTATGATTGCAGTACTATTGATAATAATGGCGTGTTATACGGCCTTAGATTTACTGACAACATTACTGACGATAGAGAGATATAAACGCCTGGTATATATAGGGAGCAGCTGCTCTATGGGAGTGGCTATCTGGACGCTTAATTTTGTGGTCATATACACCCTCGATAATTCAGGAATGGCAGCATACAACTTTTCTACAATAATTTTTTCGTTAGCATTAGCGATAGCACTCGCAGGGGCTGGGTTATTGGCCATTTCGTATAAAACACAAGTCCTGCAAATTGTTTTTTGCGGTTTCATGTTTACGATGGCCATTTTATCCAATTATATAATGGGAACATCATCTTTAAATCACTCTTTGCATTTTAGCCCATTGTCGGTTCTCAGTACGCTTTTCAGTATCTTTATATTATTTGTAGCAGCGCTTGCAATATTATTTTATTTTAATAAATTAAGCCAATCTTCGCTAAAGCCAGTCAGTACGCTTATGATGAGTGGGGCAATCATTGAAGGCTATTATCTTTTTGTGAGAGTGTTACCGATGAACGTTAAAAATGAAACGGGTGAATTTGTTCCACTCACTCCATTTATGCTTTATCTTACATGCTTCGTTTCATTATTCATACTTGCAAGCTTGATAGCTTCAAGTACGATCGTGGGCCGTCGGTTAGCAAAAAGCGATAATACTGTGAGTGATATCCGTTATGCTTTAGATCAATCGGCAATCGTCGCCATCACGGATGCAAAAGGAATTATTACATATGTTAATGAAAAATTCCTGGAAATATCACAATATGAAAAACATGAACTAATAGGGAAAAATCATTCCATAATCAATTCTGGTTATCATGCAAAAGAATTTTTCACTGACTTATGGCTAACGATCAGCCAAGGGAGAACATGGCATGGTGAAATATGCAATCGGGCTAAAGATGGTAATGTTTATTGGGTGGATACAACTATCGTTCCTTTTATGAAAAAGGGGAAACCATATCAATATATTTCCATCCGTTCGGATATTTCCAGTCGTAAAAAAGCAGAAAATGCTTTAAAGGGGTCAATCAAGGAACTAGAAGATATGCATTATGCAATCAACCAATCTTTGATTGTGGCGATAACCGATGATAAAGGAGTCATTATTGAAGTGAATGAAAAGTTCTCGGAGGTTTCAGGTTATGGGAAAGGTGAATTGATAGGCCAGACCCATAAAATGGTTAATTCCGGATACCATTCAAAGGAATTCTTTGAACAAATGTGGAAGACCGTCCATGAACGGAAAGTTTGGAAAGGTGAAATTAGAAACAAGGCGAAAGATGGCAGTTTTTATTGGGTCGATACAACAATTGTTCCATTTTTCAGCGAAGAAGGAAAGCCATTTCAGTTTTTGGCACTTAGATATGACATAACTGAGCGTAAACAATCTGAAGAGATGCTCCATCGGCAGGATAAATTAGCCGCTGTCGGTCAGCTTGCTGCTGGGGTGGCACATGAAATACGGAATCCGCTGACCTCGATGAAAGGGTATACGGAATTTTTGCAATTGGATGAAACGGACGAAAATAAACAAGAATATCTAGAAATAATCATGGATGAAATCAATCGTGTGAATGAGATAGTTGAAGAGTTCTTACAATTGGCCAAACCACAGGCTTTGATATTGGAAACGAAGAATCTTGTGTCGATCATTCAAAACATTTTATCTTTGACGGAGTTTGAAGCTAGGAAGAAGAACATCACGCTGATTTCGGATTGTAATGACGAAGAAATCCTCGTTCGTTGTGATGAGAATCGGTTAAAACAAGTCATATTGAACTTCATTAAAAATGGTATGGAAGCTATGCCTGACGGTGGGGTCATAAAAGTCATTACTGAACTTAAAGAGGATAATGTGCATATATCCATTACCGACACAGGAATTGGGATGCCGCCAGAGCAGCTTAAGAGACTCGGAGAACCATTTTTCACAACGAAAAAATCTGGTAATGGGTTAGGTCTCATGATTAGCTTTAAAATCATAGAAAGCCATTCGGGAAATGTCTTTGTCGAGAGCGAAGTCAATAAAGGAACAGTCTTTAATATCGTGATTCCTATTTAAAATGCCTAATAGGAAGCAATGAAAAAAATCATCAATTTTTTAGAAGATGTCTGCGTGGGGGAACGGGATTTGGAAAAACAAAAGCATGTCAATATTATTAGCTTGAAGGTATTTTACCTTTTTTCTTTTTTTGCAGTGGGAAGTTTAACACCGCTATTAAGCATTTATTTGGCCAATGAGGCAGGTTTATCCGGTATTGAAATAGGGACGATCATGTCTGTTGGACCGATAGTGATGATCGTTTTTCAACCTTTTTGGGGAATTGTCTGTGATTGGAGCGGGAGACCAGCAAAAATACTTGCAATGACATCGTTTCTTGCTGGTGTATTCGGTTTGGGCTACTTGCTGTTCGAACATTATTTCCTTTTAGTATCCGTCGCAATTGCTTTGGCCATCTTTCAAAGTGCGATAATACCAGTTTCTGATAGCATCACCCTTCAATATACAACAAAAATCAAATCGAATTATGGGAAAATCCGTTTATTCGGATCACTTGGTTACGGTGTGGCTGTTTTTGTAATGGGAAAGTTATCTGAATCCTTTATGGGTCCTTCCGTTATATTTTATGCCTTTTTCTTCGGCCTGTTGATAGCGGCTAGTCTGGCTCTTCGTTTGCCCGAAGAGCCACCTGGTGGAAAAGTGAAACTTTTCGGTGGAATGAAAGAATTGATTACCATGAAGCGATTTATTATCTTTCTTGCAATAACGTTCTTGCTTTTTGGTCCTAATCTTGCAAATAATGTATACTATGGCTTATTTGTCGAGGCAAGAGGCGGAACATATACAGGAATTGGCATTGCGTTCCTATTAGCTGTATTATCGGAAATCCCCTTTATGAGATTGGCAGGTGCCTGGATTCATAAGATAGGCCTGCTGCCAATTACCTTATTGGCTGGCGCGGCTTCATTGGTCCGCTGGGGTTTGTACTTCACCGAACCAAGTTTGGCTACCGTATATGTGACTTCGATCATTCAAGGGTTTTCACTTGGCTTATTCATTCCAGCAGCTTTACAATATATCAGGGAAGTTGTCCCTGCACGTATAACAGTAACAGCAATAACGCTTTATTCCGCCATTGGCAACGGATTGGGGAACTGGTTCAGTACCTTCAGCGGCGGAATACTATTGGAAAAATCAGGAATATATTCAGTCTATTTATTTTTTGGTTTACTCACACTGATCGGGATGCTGCTTACAATTTGGCTCATGAAGTTAGAAAAGAATTTAAAAGTAATGGGGAAACCTATAGGTATAATTGAAAAATGATGAGTGGTCAGTTCTAATAAGGAGAAGATACTTGAATCAGGGCCTGCTTTATTCGGAGTGATGGTCCTATATAATTCGTTTGGATTATTAGTTTTCTTACTGCTAAAGTGTTAAAACTTCCATACGAAGATCAAAATCAATTGAAGTGGGCATGCAAAACTCAGGTTTAGGTGCTGCATTAACGACAGTTCATTTCTCTTTACTAGAGGCCGTCACGAGTGACATCTTTAGTGTGTGGCATCATGTTTCCGGGTCAAAAAGAGTAGACAAAATCAAAGGGAATTCCGTGGTTGGTCAGGAATCGATTAAACGTAAATCAAAAAAAGGCAGAAAGGGATTAAATGAGTCCCATTTCTGCCTTTTTTTATTAAAAAAAGAGGGGAAGAGTGCGGTTTATTAAAGAAATGCTGTTAACAATTAAGTTATTGGGATTTTTAACCATAAGTAAACGTTTTTTTGTTTTTGGAAATAATATGATTTAATGGAAGATAGAGAATGAATGGAAGGGTGAGTGTTTTTGAGTAAACCAAAGGTGTTGGTTACTACCATCGTATCAGCTCTTATCGGCCTGTTTTTTGTATTTTGCTTAGGATGGGCGATTATGGACCATTATGGAAAAAGATCATCAGATATGGAAGTAATTGAAGAAAACCCCATTAAAAATGATCTTCCCGATGATTTTACGGTAGTGGCGATAGGCGATTCATTAACACGTGGCACAGGTGATGAAACAGGCAAAGGCTATGTTGGACTTGTTGTTGAAGATTTGAAGAGTCAATATAATAGAAAACCAATCATTCATAACCTTGGAATTAATGGACAAGTGTCTAAAGAACTGGTACAGCAAGTGAAACAACCGGAAGTTAAGCGCCAAATCCAGGCAGCTGATGTTATTTTAGTTACAATCGGGGGTAACGATTTATTTCAAAAAGGGCAGACCCTGCTTGAATATGATCGTGAAGCTACATCCGTATCACAAAAGAATTTCTTGGGAAATTTACATGAAATTTTTAAAGATATAAATAAAGTCAATGATTCCGCTACTATTTTGTTGCTTGGCCTGTATAATCCATTTATAGATTTGGATAAAGACTTTGATACGAACCGCATCGTACGGGACTGGAATAATGAAACGGCAGAAGTCGTGGCTCATTATGAAAATGCAATTTTCGTTCCAACATTCGATTTATTTCAATTGTCGGTAAATGAGTATTTGTATTCGGACAAATTTCACCCTAATAAGAAGGGGTATCGTTTAATTGCTGATAGAGTTGCTCCTTTAATAAAATGGGAGGATGTGGAACGATGAAACAGGTGACATTGTCTGTTAGGGACTTGAGAAAAAAGATTGGCAAACGGGAAATTATTAAAGGAATAGATTTTGAGTTGCATGAAGGTGAGGTTTTCGGCTTTTTAGGACCGAATGGAGCAGGTAAGACGACGACAATCCGCATGTTGGTCGGATTGATTAAGCCATCCTCGGGTTCCATCCATATATGCGGGTATGATGTTCGTCAGGAATTTACGAAGGCTATGAAGCAAATGGGCTGCATCGTTGAAAATCCAGAATTATATCCATTTTTGAGTGGGTGGGATAATTTGCTCCACTTTGCAAGAATGTTACCTGAAGTCGATGAAACAAGAATGATCGAGGTTGTTGAACTCGTCGGTCTGCAAGCGAGAATTCACGATAAAGTGAAGACCTATTCGTTAGGGATGAGGCAGCGTTTAGGAATCGCGCAGGCAATGCTGAACAGCCCTAAGCTGTTAATTTTGGATGAACCAACTAACGGTCTAGATCCTGCCGGAATCCGTGAAATGCGACAATTCATCAGGAAGTTGGCTGAAGAAGAAGGTATGAGTGTTCTGGTTTCTTCACACTTATTAGGTGAAATACAGCAACTTTGTGACAGGGTCGCAATTATTAAAGGCGGGGAAATTATTAAAACGGATACAGTGGAAAGCTTATTATCCGCGCAGGAGCGGATAATTTGGCGGGTGGACCCTATTCAAAAGGGAGTGGAAATTCTTAGCCGCTTCACCGATATTACCTTAGATCAAAAATATATCATTACAGCTTATGATGAACTTAATACACCCGAATGGAATGCTGCACTTAACCAAGCAGGGGTGAGGGTGCATGAAATGAATCGAAAGCTCCCGGGATTGGAAGAGTTGTTTTTGCAAGTTACCGGTGTCGGAGGTGCAGGCATTGAATAACTTGGTCCAAAATGAATTGATGAAGATGTTGGCAAAAAAGCGGCTGATCATAATCGGTATCATCGTTGGAATTTTAGTATTGATGTTTACATATGCCCAATACAAACAAGTGGAAGAGCAGCGGGAGAAGTTGGGAACTGATGATTGGCGTGCAGCTCTTCAGCAGCAAATCATTGATACTCAAAATCGGTTGGGCTCGAATAGGATGCTGGATGAGTGGCGTGAACAGCTGCAAGTAAGTCTGAAGCAGCAGCAATATTATCTCGATCATGATATCAATCCCTCAGAACCAGGAGCAGCTACTTTTACACGCATGTTTTTGGAAAATGCAATTGATTTATTCATTCCGCTGTTAGTCATGATTGTAGCCAGTGATTTGGTTTCTTCCGAAAATGGACAAGGCACGATCAAGCTTCTGCTGACAAGGCCAGTGGAGCGCTGGAAAATCTTATTGAGCAAATATGTAACATTATTATTATCGGTTTCGATTATCGTGGCGATGACAGCCTTATTGTCTTACCTTTTATCAGGAATCGTTTTCGGGTATCAAGGATGGGGAGCCCCCGTAATAACCGGATTCGAATTGAATGGAGCTGATGTGGATGTCAGTCAAGTAAGGTTAGTTGAACAATGGAAATTCCTATTGATGGATTTGGGACTTGTCTGGCTGGTGGCGGTTGTTGTAGGGACCCTTTCTTTCATGCTTTCAGTTTTAGTGAGGAGCACCCCTGCAGGCATGGGAATCATGCTGGCTGCATTAATTTCCGGGGCTATATTGAACAATATGGTTTCATCATGGGAATCAGCGAAATATTTCTTTATGGTGAATTTGAAGTTGACCGCTTATATTAGCGGGACGGCTCCACCGATAGAAGGGATGACTTTATTATCATCTGTCATTACCTTGCTCGTTTGGTGGGCTCTTGCTTTAATTGTATCTTTTACAGTATTTACCCGGAGGGATGTATACTGATAAACAGCCTATAGATTATTAGTTGTTTCAGTTTGTTGACAAAAGGGCTTCCGGAAGCGTCGCGCCCCGGACAGGATTTCAAAAGAAGACTCGGTTTAATGGCTAGCCGAGACCCCGCTAGATGCTCGCGGCGAGGAGACTAAGCAGAAAGGGAGCGGATTTCTGAAATTATCTGCAACTTTTTTAAAAAAATAAAAAAACTGCAGGTAAACTGGCCTTTCTTCGAATTTGTCGACACTCCTGCCGAATAACTGTCAGCCGAGACCCCACAGACGCATGCTTTGATGAGGCTTGGCAGACAGTCGGCGGAAAGGGAGTGGATTTCTGAAATCATCTGCAACTTTTTTAAAAATATAAAACTGCAGGCAGACTCGCTTTTTCTTCGAATTTGTCTTCTGTCTGAAACAGCCTATATAAATAATAGGTTGTTTTTTATTTTCTTGTACAGGGTATCCTTTTAAAAAAAGTATGTTCAAAATTAGGAGGAATATAAATGGATGATAATCATTTGAATGAAAAATTGATGCCAATGACCTCAGTATCCAGTGGTGATGTACAGATAATAAATGAGAATATATATTGTCTTTCCGTCCAAATCGTTAATGTAATTTTTGTAGGGTCACCCAAAGATGATAAATGGGTATTGATAGATGCAGGGATGCCACGCTCAGCGGAGGTAATAAAGAAAACTGCTGAAGAAATATATGGACCACAAAATCCACCAGCTGCCATTATTTTGACCCATGGACATTTCGATCATGTTGGTGCACTGATTGAGTTAATGGAGTATTGGAAAGCTCCAGTTTATGCCCATATAAAAGAAATGCCTTATTTAACGGGACAGGAAAATTACCCCAATCCGGATCCTACTGTTGAAGGAGGGATGGTCGCAAAAATTTCATGGATATTTCCGAATGAGGGAATCAACCTTGATGAAAAAGTTCAGCCATTGCCTGATGATCATAGTGTTCCCGGGCTTCGTAATTGGAAATGGGTTCACACCCCTGGCCATTCAAAAGGACATATCTCACTTTTTCGTGAAAGTGACCGAAGTTTGATTGCTGGAGATGCTTTTGTGAATGTCAGGCAAGATTCCCTATACAAGGTAATCACTCAGGAAAAAGAAATAGCGGGCCCACCGCGGTATTTGACAACCGATTGGGAGGCTGCAAAAGAATCTGTAAAGTTATTGGAAAGTATGAAGCCGGCTGTTGCCATAACGGGGCACGGGTATCCTGTTGAAGGGCAAGAACTGGAAATGGGTTTATCAAAGCTTGCAAAGGAATTCGATTCATTAGCTAAACCGGATCATGGGAAATATGTGGAATGAAGCATGAACGTGTTCCATGAATAATTTCTCTTCAAAAGTCAAAAATAAACAAGCAACTTATGAAAATGGAGGGATATCCGTGACTACATTAAGAGATATCATGACAACAGACGTGGATTGTTGCACTGCAGAAGATAATATATATGAAGCAGCAGTCAAAATGAAGAATGAAGATGTTGGTGTCATTCCTGTATTGGAGAATAACCATTTAATTGGTGTCATCACAGACAGGGATATCGTCATTCGCTGTGTTGCCGAGAAAAAGCCGAATTCAACTAGAATTACTGATGTCATTTCCACGAACCTTGTAACAGGTACGCCTGATATGTCAGTGGATGAAGCTGAAGAGTTAATGGCTACCGAACAAATCAGAAGGCTCCCTATCATTGAGAATGACAAGCTGGTGGGAGTCGTGGCATTAGGTGATCTTGCTGTACACCAACAGACAAATTCAATGGCGGGAAATGCTTTAAGTTCAATTTCCGAGGACAGAGACCAAATTCAACACTAAAAACAAAAACTCTGTTAGCTTTTGCTAACAGAGTTTTTGTTTTTTAAAGATACTTATTGAACCATCCTTTGATCTCCTCAACATGTTGCAGGCGCATTTTTGGAGATCCACTTCGGGATACTTCATGAGTTTCTTCAGGGAATGAAACAAGCACTGCTTCTTTTTTTTGCCGTTTTAAAGCGACAAAAAATTGCTCGCTTTGTTCAATGGGACAGCGGAAATCCTTTTCACCGTGAAGTAAAAGTAAAGGGGTATTCACATTGGAAACATATTTTAAAGGAGAGTGCTGCCATAATTTTTCAGCAGAGTTAACGATATCGCCGCCTACTTCCCACTCTGTAAAATAATAGCCAATGTCGCTGACCCCATAAAAACTTAGCCAGTTACTTATGCAACGCTGAGTTACAGCGGCCTTAAAGCGGTTGGTATGTCCGATGATCCAATTTGTCATGAACCCTCCATAACTTCCTCCGGATACCCCTAAATCTTCATGCTCGATAAAATCATACGTAGCTAAAACGTGATCAACTCCAGCCATTAAGTCCTTATAATCCATGCCTCCATAATCGCCCCGGCAGGCATTTACGAAGTCTTGGCCATATCCTACACTCCCGCGCGGGTTAGTGAACAATACAGTATACCCTTCATTAGCCAAGGTCTGGAATTCATGAACATAGGTATTGGCATACATCATATGCGGACCGCCGTGGATTTCTAAAATGAGCGGATATTTTTGATTACCATTAAAATCGGTCGGCCTCATGATCCAGCCGTGGATGGTAAGTCCATCAACAGATGGAAATGTAATGGGTTCAGCCATGGATAAATGTTTATCCTTCAAAAAATCATCATTAACAAAACTGATTTGTTGCTTATCGCCATTGGTAAGGTTATAAGCAAAAAGATCGCCGGGATGAACAGGTGTACTGATAGCCACGACAGCACGATGGCTTTCGGGATCTATAGTCAGGCCGTAAATATGCTGCGGGTCAAGGATCGATGGATACATGGCTCCTTCAATGGAACCATAATAAACTCCGGTATTTCCGTAATCACTTATTAAAAAGTAAAAGCCTTGGCTATCGTTTGTCCATAAGATACCTGGGTCGACGGCTCCGATTTGGAAATCCCCAATTGCGGAATCTCCAATTTGGACATCCCAACCATCGGTCAAACACTGAGTCGTTTGATCGAAAATGGAATATAACCAGATATTTGAAAAGGTGGCACCGGCAAATTCTTTATTATGGCCAATGAAAGATAGATATTCGCCATTGGGTGACCATTTCGGATCTCTAAAGAACCCTTTGCCATCCGTTATCCTCTCTAAAGCTTTCGTTTCTAGTTCCATGATGAAAATATCGGAAAAAAGTTCATCATCACTTCTTTCTGCATCCCCGCTAATGAATGCAATATGCTGTCCGTCTGGGGACCATGCATTCGGATGATGATCAATATTGTTTTCCGTTAGCAATGTGGAATCTCCCTTAAAAATTTCCACTATAACCAGCTGCTGATATAACTGATCAAAATAGCCTCTCCCATCCCATTTATATTTAATCCGATCATACCTATGAACTTCTTTGGACAAATCATTTTCCTTATCCGTGTTAAGGTTTTCACCCACCTTTAATCCGGTTGAAAGCAGCAACTTGGTGGAACAAGGAGACCAAATAGGTTTTGTTACGCCGTTAACGAAATGTGTCAGCTGTCGAGCTTCCCCACCAATGCTCCCAATAATGTGGACTTGTTTTTTACCAGATCTGTCCGATATAAAGGCGATATGCTTGCCGTCGGGGGACCAGGCTGGTGACGTATCACGATTATCCCCAAACGTCCATTGCTTTGTTTCATTCGTGATCAGGCTGAACATATACAGATTGGAAATGTATTTTTCCGTTTTTTCATCTATTCTGGTTTGGACATAAATCGCCATGCTGCCATCCGGGGATAGCTTTGGATCGGTTACTGATTTCAAGTGAAATAAGTCTCTTGCTGTTATACCTATTTTGTTCATCCTTTTCACCCTTTCAATTCTCATAGTTATGTATTTCGCTAAAGAGAAATATAAATCCTTTAGTAAATGGTAAACGCGTAATGTTTATTTATCAAGGACGAAAGAAATGAAAATAATCCGGCCTATTCATCAGGTCGGATTATCAGGCTATATAGGCAAAAACATACAATTACTTATGCGTGTGTCGAGTATGTGGGCGGTGCGGCGGAATTTGGAAATTATGTTCTTCCATCATTTTATAATGTTCTTCAAAATGTGAAACCATTTTATCGGCTTCTTCTTTTGAAAGTGCGCCATACTCGACATATTTTTGAATCAATATCTTTTTGTCAGCGAGTATCTGCTTTTGGATCTTAGCGATTTCTGATTTTTGAGCTTCAGTGAATTGGACACTTTCCGGTTTTGCTTTATTTTCCTGTGCAGCCGGGTGATTCAGGTTAACCAAGAACAGGGAACATGCTGTTAAACAGATGACTAAAAACTTTTTCATGAATGAACGACTCCTTCTATTTGATTTTTGTTGAACCTATAAAACCTGAAAGTCTCTTCCTAATGGTCGATGTTTTTTCAATATGGAAGATTCCTCATTTCTTTATTATCATTTACAGCATTTACAGTTTTATGTAAAAAAACAGGGTAAGGGTTTGTTACAGAAAGATATGGGTAATTTAAATGTAAGCAGAAAATTTCGTTGTAGCTTCTTATTAATAATAAATCATTTAAAGAAGGGAAGAAGGGGATAATCATGATTTGGACAATTATTGGTGTAATAATATTATTATGGGTTCTTGGTTTAGTCTTTAAAGTGGCTGCGGGATTTATACATATCTTGCTTATCATCGCGGTCATTCTCATTTTGGTTAAAGTTTTTAAGGGAAGGAATCGAACATAGATGTGTATTGAAAGCTAACGTGGATGTAAAGGCGGCCTGATGGACAGGTCGCCTTTTAATTTTCCATCAGGTTGTCAATCATAAGGAAGTGGCTGGCCTAACAGCCTCTTATGAATCCATATCGCTGCTTGGGTACCATCCCCCATCGAGATGGTGACTTGTTCGGAATGGGCAACGAGGTCGCCGCCTGCCCAGACTCCTTTTATATTTGTTTCTTTAGTCCGTGGATGAATCACCACATGATTGTTTTCATTTACTTGCACACCTAATTGTAAGGCTAGCTCATTATTAAGTTTGTTACCTTTAAATGCCGTGAATGCCTTTTCAGCTTCGATTATTTTACCTGATACTAATTGTATGGCTGTCAACTGCTGTTTGGCATCAACATGAACCTCACAAACTTCCTCTTCGATTACGGGAATCTGATTTTCCTTTAACTTTTCCCTATACTCATCATCAATTTTTGTTTTCAAATGATTTACGTAAATGATATCTTTTGACCAATATAATAGAGTAAGCGCCATGCCCGCGCCCGCATTTCCGCCCCCCATGACAACGGTTTGCTTATCCATGATCTCATACCCATCACAATCAGGGCATATATATGTGGATGTCCCAAGAGTTGGATAGATGTTTTTGATTGGAGGAATGTTATCGGTAATGCCAGTACCAAGAAAAATCATTTTGGCTTGATATTCCCTGTCATTCTTTGTTTGGATAAAAAACATGTCCTGCTTTTTTTCAAGAGATTTCACTGTATCATCCAAGAATCCGACACCGAATTTTTCAGCGTGCTGTCTGCCAAGCGTCCTTAATTGTTTGCCGCTTACCCCATCAGGCCATCCAAGAATGTTATGGTAAGCCTTGGCAATTGAAGATCGGCCTTGAGCAGAATCAATGACGATAATATCATGTTTATATCTTCCGAGCTGGATGGCTGCCTGAATACCGGCTATACCTCCACCAATAATAATGCAATCTGCTTGTTTCATGAATTCACCGCCCATAAATTTGGAATAAACCTAGTGTTATTCTATCTGTAAAAAATATACCACTAGTCGCTGGCGCATAAACAAAAAAGGAGGAAGTCCGCAGCTGGCAGACCTTCCTCCTTTCTTTAATTCCTATATCATTGATTCTGTATTGGTTCAAGCCATTCTTGTGCCCAATTTTGAATTTCGTTCATTACCGGTGCAAGGGCCTTGCCTTTTTCAGTTAAAGAATATTCAATCCTGACCGGTGTCTCTGGATATACGTCCCTTTTAACAATACCTTCAATTTCCAAGTCCTTTAAACGTTCAGAAAGAATCCTGCCGCTTATCGGGAATGCAGATTCAATATTACAAAACCGTTGAGGGCCTTTAAGTAATTGATTGACAATCAATCCAGTCCAGCGTTTACTCAAGATTTGCATTCCTTTTTCAAATCGTGGACAAAGTGTCGTATTATTCATCATATCACCTCATTATTAATATATTATAATCCATTTACCTCAAATGTAACAACTTTACCGATAATTATTTAGTTACTAGAGATGTTATAGTATAAGAAATTTATGAGCTTACTTTAAGTATCATGAAAAGTTTTCCGTCTCAGAATTGCCACACTTTAAAAAAATGTGCTTTTTAAAAATTGTGTTCTTTAGAGATACCATGAAAAATATGTTATTTTAATATTGAAGTAAAAAGTTTTGCAAATGGAAGGATCCGTGGGGAAAGATGAATGATTTACTGCAAGAGGCCGTATCCTTTATCAGGACAAGTTATCCGGAATTATTGAAAACGGAAGAGGACATAAATGGCAGGATCGAACAAATTATCAAGGAAATAAATGAAACAGGCAGATATGAACATACATATGAAGAATTGGTATATGGTGCTAAATTAGCTTGGCGTAATAGCAATCGTTGCATTGGGCGCTTTTTTTGGGAATCGCTGAGGGTAATTGATAAAAGGATGATTCAAAGCGAAGAGGGAATAGTATCGGCTCTCTTTGAGCATATCGAATATGCTACGAATAATGGGAGCATCAGACCTGTGATTACAATTTTCAAACAGAAAGATCATGATCGAAAAGTGGATATTTGGAATCATCAGCTTATTCGATATGCAGGATATGAGACGGAACATGGCGTAATCGGCGATTCAAGTTCAATCGAATTCACCAAGCAATGTATGGCATTAGGATGGGAAGGGAAAATCGGACCTTTCGATATTTTACCCCTTGTAGTCCAATTGGACGGAAAAACCCCTAGTTTTCATGATATACCTGAAAGCCTCGTTAAAGAAGTTCAAATCATCCACCCTAAGCTAAAATGGTTCAAAGATCTTCAAATCAAATGGTATGCGGTTCCAATCATTTCCGGTATGAGGTTGGAAATTGGCGGTATTACTTATTCAGCTGCACCATTTAATGGGTGGTACATGGGAACGGAAGTCGGTGCCAGGAACCTTGCGGATGAAGAACGCTACAATATGCTGCCGGCAATCGGGGAGAGGATGGGCTTGGATATTAAGCGTGATTCGAATTTATGGAAAGATAGAGCCCTGATCGAACTGAATGAAGCAGTCCTTCATTCGTATAAAAAACACGGAGTCAGCATTGTAGATCATCATACAGCAGCTAAACAATTCAAGAAATTCGAAGAAAAAGAAACCTCTTGTAACCGGAAAATAACGGGGGACTGGACCTGGTTAATTCCACCGGTGTCTCCAGCGACGACACACGTTTTTCATCAGCCATATAACAATGAAATAATGAAACCTAATTTCTTTTATCAAATTCCTCCATATAAATAAAGGTTTAAATTAACTGGCGTAGGGTATAGTTATAGCAAGTCAATAAATAAGGAGGAAGGTAATGATGGCATTAGGAAAAAACGTAGTATTAATAGGAGTCGGAGTTGCCGGAGTCTCATTTTTATCGAATAAAACGAACAGAGGAAAAGTGAAGGACATATGGTCCAATGCAAAAGCAAAAACAGTAGGCTTTTGGAATAGGAAGGCTTCCGAGCTGGATCCAGTAATTGAAAAGGCAGGTCACCCTGATCCATATGATCATGACGATAATAAAATGGTAGATGAAGGCGCCATGTATGGTGTTCACTATTATAATAATGCGAAGCATGGATAATGCAATCAGACTCGCTTGGGGATACCCAAGCGTTTTTTTCATTATATTTTTCAAATGAAAAAAATCAGATGATTGCGAATTCGGGATAGGGATTCATGGTATTAAATTCTTTATTGTGCTTTAAATGAATAAGGATTAAGATTAAAGAATCGAAAGGAAGTGGATACGAGTGAGCAGCAGTTCTTATGATCCTGAACCCAGAAAGAAAGAGGAAGCCAATATGATGCTAGAAGTCGAGACTGTTATTCTCCATGAGTATCTGCTCGAAGAAGGTAAATAAGGCTTTCTCTATAGAAGAGGAGGTCAAGAAATGATTGAAATCTACAAGACGGATGAAAACCGTCACCTAAACAATATCGAGGACATGACAAAAGGTTCCTGGGTGAACATTGTTGCGCCCACAGAAGCTGAAATAGATTATATATGCACGACTTTGCAATTACCGATCAATTTCATGAAAGATCCACTTGATGATGAAGAAAGGCCACGAATCGAAAAAGAGGATGATAATGTTTTAATTATTGTCGACTTCCCATATTTGACCAGGGACGAAGCAGACTTACCGATCTTTGAAACGATCCCCATCGGTATGATCTTTACCAAAGACTGTTTCATTACAGTGTCTTTGAAAGAAACACCGATATTGGCGAATTTCAAAAACAATAAAATCAAAGGATTTTTCACTAATAAGAAAACAAGGTTTGCTTTACAAATATTATTTGAGATTTCATCCTATTATTTACGATACCTGAAACAGATTAACAAGATGACTAATGAAGCGGAACGTGAATTGCATCAGTCCATGAAAAATAAGGAATTATACACTTTCCTTGCTTTGGAAAAAAGCCTGGTTTATTTTACGACATCATTGAAATCCAATCGCGTAGTACTTGATAAGATCCTCCGTTTTAATTATTTGAAAATGTATGAAGAAGATAAAGAATTGCTTGAGGATGTAATCATCGAAAATGCTCAGGCAATCGAAATGGCAGAAGTGTATCTATCCATTCTTAGCGGTATGATGGATGCATTCGCTTCGATCATTTCCAATAATGTCAATAATGCCATGAAGTTTCTAACCTCGGTGACCATTATTTTAACACTTCCGACGATGGTGGCAAGTTTTTACGGAATGAATGTGGAACTGCCATTTGAACATAATCGGTTTGCTTTCATTTTTACATTATTAATTGCCATCACATTGGCTGGGACGACGGCATTCATTTTTTGGAAGAAAAAATATTTTTAAAATTAACCGGCTTATTAAGCCGGTTTTGTTTTATTCCTCAAAAAAATCAGAAAATCCTTCACTGTTAATCCGATCCGCATAAGGGTTCTCATCCTTTACATTCTTTGCATCCAAATTTGTTTTAATTACTAAACGGGGACTCTGTGATGCTTCTCTGATCATTCGGTCGTTCAACTCTTTAAAATCCGGTACATTCTTATTGCCGGGTTTGTTTGGTTCCAATAAAACCACCTCCATTCCTATCTTTGCAATAAATGATGGGGTGTATTCATGAATATTCTTAGGTTTGGGAAGGATAAAGGACTGAGGAGGAGATCATGATGACCAAATGGAACGAGCAAGCAGCGCCCAATAATAATTTAAGGGCAAGTGATTTAAACACAGGTGAAGCCGATAAAGCAAAAATGGATTCAAAAACAATTGATGGAGATCAATTGAATGATCTGAAAATTCAAAGGGAAATCAGAAAACAAAATATATAAGACCATGATTAATGTAAAGTGAGACAGGGTCATGCAGAGGAAAACGCTTGGCTGTTAAACCAAGCGTTTTTTTGCGTATCATGAAGGCGGAGTTCCATGGTTTATTTAGGATTCTCTTTTATCAGGAACGTTTTTGCTTTTTAAGTGAAGAAGGTTGAGTGAAGGCCCCGGTTTCTTTCGTAGTGGTACCTTGCCCCTCTATCTGAGAAGAACCTAAACGAGTTTGTGAAGCATCTTTCTTGTTTTTCCCATTCATGTTTATCACCTCGATATTACTTTCCCTATTTCCTTTAGATCCTATACATATATTGAAGGTGAAAAGGACAGGTTAGAGGGTAGAGGAGGTGTGTGTTGATGTCAAAAATCGGTGTTGAAGAATCATTAACGAATATTCAGGAAGCACTTCGCGAAAAAGGTTTTGATGTTGTGGAGATTAAACAAGAAGCTGACGCAAAAAACGTGGATTGTTGTGTGGTAACAGGGTTGGAAAGTAATGTGATGGGTATAAGCGATACTTCATTGAAAGCGTCCATCATTGAGGCAAATGGTTTAACGGCTGATGAAGTGTGCCGCGAGGTTGAAAATAAAGTGAACATGATTCAATAGTTCAAAAAGTGCCTAAACCGACATAGGGTTAGGCACTTTTTCAGTTCAAGGTTACTGTGCTATGGAAATTGCCGCATTCAATTCCACCGCTACATTACCTTTTATCGCTTTAGAAATCATACATGAAGTTTCAGCTTTTTCAGCAAGTTTCCTCGCTTTTTCAATCACTTTTTCAGAAGTGCCCGGTACTAATACAAGTGCAGGGCAATGAATGATTTTCTTATAGGTGAATACACCATTCGTAACATCCACTAACGCTTCCGATTGCATGGACAAGCTCGCCTTTTCTATATGGGCTCGCTCTAACATGGCAGCAAAGGTAATGATATAGCAGGTCGCTGCCGCCCCAAGAAGCATTTCATCAGGATTAGTGCCGATCCCTGGTCCCTCCATTCCAGTAGGAATACTTATCTGTGTTTGAAGATTCCCTGAATGAATCGTGCCGATATCATTTCTGCCGCCGGGCCATTCGGCGGTTAAATGAAAGTGATGTATCGTCATTTTTTTAACCTCCTTACTATTCTATAGTGTAAACGATTTAACCCGGTTAAGTATCCGATTTTGCTCACTCAGTCGTATTATCCAGTAATCGGACGAATTAAGTTTCCAGTAGGCCGAATTTCCGCAAGCTGACCGAAGCATTGATATAAAGGATACATGTTGATGAAACAAAAGGCAGAGGCATTAGGCTATTTTAAGCACAATATTGGATAGGCTTTTCTATAATGATATAGACGGTTTTATATAAAAAATTCTTCATTAAGGAAGGGCTGAAAAGTTGACTACATTGAGTAATATGTTCGATTTGACTAATAAAACGGCTATCATCACCGGCGGCGGCAGAGGACTGGGCAAACAAATCGCCATGGCGTTGGGGGAGGCTGGTGCAAATATAGTCATTGCTTCACGAAATCTACCTCTATGTAAAGAGGCATGTGAAGACTTGCAATCGATGGGTGTTAATGCCGTTGCCTTTGAATGTGATATCACGGATGAGAGTGCCATTGACCATGTCGTCAAGGAAACGGTTGCTCAATTCGGCACGATTGATATTCTTGTCAATAATAGCGGTACGTCCTGGTCAGGTCCGCTTTTGGATCTTCCCAAGGATAAGTGGGAAAAAGTATTGAATGTTAACGTTACAGGTACATTCCTGTTTTCACAGGCTGTAGCGAAGGTCATGAAGCAGCAAAATTCCGGAAAAATCATAAATATTGCATCGGTGACAGGTCTTGGCGGGACGTTTCCTGAGCTATTGGATACGATAGCTTATAATACCAGTAAGGGTGCCATCATTACAATGACCAAGGATTTAGGAGTTAAACTTGCTAGATACGGGATCCAAGTCAATGCAATTGCACCTGGATTTTTCCCGACTAAAATCACAAAGAAAATTCTTGAAAAGTCTGACTATGACATATTAGGTAAAACTCCGGCTGGCAGGTTTGGCGATGAAGATGATTTAAAGGGTGCCGCCGTATTTTTAGCCTCACAGGCTTCTGACTATATGGTTGGTCATGTTTTGATCATTGACGGTGGAATATCGGCATTAGTGTAAACGGAGGAGAAAGGAAGGAAGAAATATATGACGGGAAAATCAAATTTTTATAAAGGGATTAAATTACTAGGCACACAAAAAGAGCAACAGCTTAATGGTAAAATTCAGGATCTGCTAAATAATCGTGAGTTAATAGAAGCAGTAAGCGACAATGCCCGATTGCAGATTCCTAGAATAAATAGAATGCAGGAAGCCTCAGAAAGAATGTCCATCATCATGAATTATCCAACAAAAAAAGATGTAGCGAGTGTAGCGAAATTAGTCATCCAGCTCGAAGAAAAAATTGATAGTTTAGAAGAGCTGGTCTCAATACTTGTAGAGGATAGGGGCGGGAACGTCAGAGGTAATTCTTCAGTTAGTAATAAACGCAATGCTTTATCATCGCGCAGTAAGAAAAAGAAGTCAAGTCGGGAATCAAATGAAATGGAAGGGCGTAAAAAAAGAGTATCGGATTTTATAAATAACTCATTATTGTTAAGCTCGCAGTTACCTGAGTTCGATTCACTTGGACAGGGTAATTCAAATGTCTAAGCGGAAAGTGCCGAAAAATCAATCTGATTCCATATCTAAATGGAAACATTTTATGGATATTCCTAATCAGCCAATGCCTGAAATGGGACTGACGCCGAAGATAGCGGTGTGGAAAAAAAACAAATCAACGCTTTGGTATTATCCATCAGCACAAAAAAAATATGATGTGCCGGTTTTTCTTATATATTCACTAATCAATACTCCTTTGATTCTTGATTTGTCCCCCGGGAATAGTTTAATAGAATCTTTTGTAGATGAAGGTTTTGATGTGTATTTGCTTGATTTTGGAAGTCCGGGCTTTGAAGATGGTGAAATATCGATCGAAGATTATATCGTCGATTATATTCAAAAAGGAGTACAGCGGGCATTACGCCACTCTGGAGCATCAGAAATTACAATCATGGGATTTTGCCTCGGCGGTACAATAGCCGCAATATATGCTGCCATTGCAGACGAGCCAATCAAGAATTTGATCCTCTCCGCTACACCGGTAGATTTCAGTGCCTCAGAATTTTTTGATCAATGGCAGGAAGCGTTAAAGGAAGGTACCGCGGATTTTAACGATACGATTGATATTTATCAAACGATCCCAGCCAGTGCAGTTAAATATGGAATCCGGTTAATTACATCTCCTATCTATATATCACCCTATTTATCTTTATTGAATCAAGCGGATGATGATGAGTACGTTCAAAATTGGCGCCGCTTCAATGCTTGGGTTAATGGGCATGTACCATTATCCGGAGCAGCCGCAAAACAATTAACCAAAGACCTTTTGATAAAAAATAGCTTGGTTAATGGGGGATTTAAGGTAAGGGGAAAAAAAGCTAAGCTATCGAAAATTGATGCTAGTGTTTTGGTAATAGCGAGTAAGTATGATCGATTGGTCCCGCAGGAAATGATTTATCCGGTAATGAAGCATTTAAAATGTAAGGATAAGACATTTAGCCTAATAAAAAGTGGACATGCTGCTAAACAATATACCGGTGTACTCCCATATTATTTGAAAGAATGGCTACCAGGGCGTTCTTCACCAATTCAATAGGTTACTAGGGGGATGTGAAATGTACATGTTGAACGCCAGTGAGGATATCAAAATCATGCCGGTTGTAGAGTATATAGGTTTTGCATCATTGATATTTTCAAAATTCTTTGCAACATTTCCGGATTACTAAAGTGAAATAAATGAAAGGGCTGGCTCGTTATTTAGAACCAGTCCTATTGTATCATTGATAAAATTTCACACGGTCTTCAAGTGGTGAGAAGTCTTTATCGCCAGGCTCTGCAGTGGGTTTTCCAAAGGGCATTTGAGCGATGAGTTTCCAATCACACGATATATCCCATGTCTTTCTCACTTCGTCATCGATTAAAGGATTATAATGCTGAAGACTTGCCCCAAACCCTTCAATTTCCAAGGAAGTCCATACGACAAATTGTAAAATGGCAGACGATTGGTTCGACCAAATCTGAAAGTTTTCGGCATACGTTTTGAATGTTTCTTGAAGCCTATCTATAATGGCCTGATCTTCATAGAATAAAACCGTACCATACCCATTTATAAATGACTTCATTTTTTCTTCAGTTTTTTCAAAATCTTTGTGACCGACTGCTTTTCTTAATGTCTTTTTCGTGATATCCCATAATTGGTCGTGGCTTTGACCAGTTAAAACAATCACTCTTGCACTTTGGGAGTTGAAAGCGGAAGGGGAATATTGAACGGCATGATCGATAACTTCTTTAATCCTTTTATTAGGAACAACACGTTCCTTGCTAAGGGAATAATAAGAGCGTCTATCTTCAATTGCGCTAAAAAAATCTTTAACCATATATCACACCTCCATTCTTTATACCGATTTATTTTGACCTGATTTTAATATTTTATGATAAGTGAATACGGGTGAAATTATTTGAATGAAAATGGTTGACAAATTTATCACTGTCGTTTATCTTTAAATCAAGATATTTGCATTAAAAGTATTGTGCAGGTTAAATACTTTGAATTCGAGATATTATATATGGATTAATTCATCTCCGTAAGGGGAGATTTATAAAGATAGGAGTGGTACGGATGGAATTAAAAGGATTGCATCATGTTTCGGCGATTACAGCTAAAGCGGGAAATAACTTTGAATTTTACACAAAAGTCTTAGGGATGCGATTAATTAAAAAAACGGTGAATCAAGATGATGTACGTGTGTATCACTTATTTTATGGAGATCAAATTGGTTCACCGGGTACGGAATTGACGTTTTTTGAGATTCCCAATGCTGCCCGCACTCATGAGGGGAACAATAGTATTTCAGAAATTTCCTTAAGGGTGAGAGATGATGAAGCACTAGGATATTGGAAAAAACGGTTTGTTGAATTCAATGTTGAGCATGATGAAATATCAAGCCGTTTTGAAAGGAAGGTGCTTTCTTTTAAAGATCCTGAAGGGCAGAGGCTTCTTTTAGTTTCCGATCAGGATAATAACGGCGTTCAAGGAGGATTACCATGGGGTGGAAGCCCGGTGCCGCAAGAGTTTTCCATTCTTGGATTAGGACCAGTAAAACTTACTGTACCTAATATTGTACAAACAGAACGCGTTCTTACCGAGGTATTGGGGTTCAGGAAATCAGGCACATACCCATCCTCAATAAGGGGGAAAACTCCGATAGTCGTTTACGAGACAGGTGAGGGAGGAACTGGAGGGGAACTCCATATTGAAGAAAGGAATGACATACCTCGGGAAAGGTTGGGGAGGGGTGAAGTACACCATATTGCCTTCCGGGTGGATAATGAAGGGGAACTGAGAAAATGGATAGAGAAAATTAGTGAATCGAAATTCGTGAACTCGGGTTATGTGGACCGCTTTTATTTTCATTCACTCTATTTTAGGGAGCCGAATGGCATCTTATTTGAATTAGCTACTGATGGACCGGGTTTTGCAGTGGATGAAGCAGAGCAGCACTTAGGTGAGAACCTTGCCCTGCCACCATTTTTAGAATCGAAAAGAAAAGATATTGAAGCGAATTTAAAACCGCTGAATACAAAACCAACAAATTAATCAACGGGAAAGGAAGTAATCGGCATGCAAAAGCAAAATGCAGGAATACATCATATAACCGCAATTGTAGGCAATCCTCAAGAGAACGTGGATTTTTATGCTGGAGTATTGGGACTGCGTATGGTGAAGAAAACCGTTAATTTTGATGATCCAGGCACCTATCATTTGTATTTCGGAGATGAATCAGGTTCTCCGGGAACTATCATCACTTTCTTTCCTTGGCCTGGGGCATACAAAGGGAGAATTGGCTCAGGACAAGTGGGGGTTACAACCTATGCCGTTCCGGAAGGATCATTGGGTTTCTGGGAAATACGTTTAGGTAAATTTAACATAGACTATAAAAAGGTTTCACGTTTCGGCGAGGAATATCTGGAATTTCAAGACCCACACGGTTTGCAACTTGAACTGGTTGAGCGTAAAGAAGGGAAAAATAGCGAGTGGTCATTCGGCGGTGTACCAGCTGCCAAGGCGGTCAAGGGATTCGGCGGTGCCGTATTATTGACATCAAAACCGATCAAAACGATGGAACTATTAGAGAAAGTGATGGGCCTGCAAAAAATTGAGGAAGAGGGCGATTACATCCGCTTCAAATCCACATCCGACACCGGTAATTTGATAGATGTTAAAAAAACGGTTTTGCCCAATGGGAAAATCGGAGTGGGAACTGTCCATCATCTTGCATGGCGTGCAATCGATAATGAAGATCATAAAGAATGGAGGGAGCATATCGCCAACCATGGCTATGGTGTGACACCCTTTACAGACCGTCAATACTTCGATGCCATTTATTTCAGGGAAGATGGAGGCATACTTTTTGAAGTTGCCACAGATCCACCTGGCTTCGCTCATGATGAAACGAAGGAAACGATGGGGAGTAAATTAATGCTTCCGCCATGGCTGGAAGAAAAAAGGGGAATCATGGAGAAAACGTTACTGCCGGCAGTGCCGAGAGTACTGGAGGAGGATAAATGATGAAGCATATTTTTCAAAAAGGAAGTAATCCAGAAGCGCCATTGCTTTTGCTTTTACATGGCACTGGAGGAACGGAAACAGATCTCTTGCCATTAGCGGAAATGGTTTCACCGGGATCATCCGTATTAAGCGTACGGGGAAATGTACTTGAAAACGGAATGCCTCGTTTTTTCCGCCGGTTATCCGAAGGGGTTTTTGATGAAGAAGATTTGATCTTTCGTACGAAGGAGCTTTATGACTTCTTGGAATCAGCGTCCAAAAAATATGACTTCGACCGTGAAAGAGTGGTAGCATTAGGTTATTCCAATGGTGCAAATATAGCGGCAAGTTTGCTGTTCCATTTTGAAGGGGGATTACAAGGAGCGATTCTTCATCATCCAATGGTGCCTAGACGAGGTATTGCATTGCCGTCCCTTTCGGATATACCTGTATTTATTGCTGCAGGTAAAAACGATCCGATTTGCCCGGCAGCAGAAACTGATGAACTTAATCAACTTTTACTGCAAGCTGGTGCTACAGTGGATGTTCAGTGGGAAAATTACGGTCATCAGTTAACACGTTCAGAGGTTGAGGCAGCGGGTTCATGGTTTCAAAAGAACTTTTTATAAGAATGAGAGGGAATGAAGATGATTTCTGTTAATCCTGAAAGTCTGACTGAACGGGATAATTATAAGTTTTTGACTGGAAGCATTATCCCGAGACCTATAGCCTTGGTTACGACAAAATCCGAAACCGGTACAATCAATATAGCGCCGTTCAGCTTTTTTAACATAGTCAGTTCAAATCCTCCGATGATTTCCATTTCTGTTCAACGGAAAGAAGGGGTTTCGAAGGACACGGCTCGAAATGCAATTCAAACAGGTGAATTCGTTGTTCATATCACTGATGAGAATAATGTAGCTGATGCAAATCGAACGGCGAAGGAACTCCCATCTGACGAAAGTGAATTGGGTCTTACCAATTTCACGCCGGCTGTTAGTGATATGGTATCCGTACCTGGATTGCAAGAAGCGAAGGTACGCTTTGAATGTACATTAGAGCATGCGATACCATTGGCAGGTTCCCAGAATAAACCTGGTTGTGATTTATTGATAGGGAAAATAGTCTGCTATCATATAGAGCAAGATATTTACCATAATGGCCGAATTGACCAGAATGGGCTAAAACCTGTAGCAAGATTAGCGGGTCATACTTATACAAAACTAGGGGAATTATTTGAAATAGAACGTCCTTAAGTGAAAAGAAAGAAAAAATGTCGTCATCTTTTTAAGATGGCGTCATTTTTTTAAATCAAAATAACCCGGTTAGCTTTATCTTCCATTTTAATGTGGTAAGCGACTGTTCCAAAAACGAGCAACCATTTCATATTTATGCCGCCGGCGCCATGATCGTTAGAATTTTAAAGGAAGTCTTTACAATCTGAAACAAAACTTGACAAATTTTTCATAGATTGATAAAGTTATAAAAAAATAATTTCTTATCCAGAGAGGTGGAGGGACTGGCCCTATGAAACCTCAGCAGCAGGTCTACAAAGACACTGTGCTAATTCCAGGGGGTGAAACCTTGATAGATAAGACCGTACGTGTTTATTTGTCAGTAACGCACTCTTTTAGAGTGCGTTTTCGTTTTTTCTGGATCCAAGATTAAGGAGAGTAAGAATGGAGAACAAAAGGAAACATGATTTTCAAAGGAAAATGCAGGCACGGCATATAATAATGCTATCGCTTGGCGGGGTGATTGGAACTGGTTTATTCTTAAGTTCGGGTTATACGCTTCAACAGGCTGGCCCATTCGGCACCATCCTTTCGTATCTGATTGGAGCTTTAGTGGTTTATCTAGTCATGCTATGTCTTGGTGAACTGGCAGTACATATGCCCGAGACAGGCGCGTTTCATAGCTACGCAGCCAAATACATCGGACCAGGGACAGGGTATACAGTAGCCTGGTTGTATTGGCTAACCTGGACTGTTGCACTAGGTTCGGAATTTACGGCTGCAGGATTGTTGATGCAGCGATGGTTTCCATCAATCAATGTCTGGATATGGAGTGCTCTATTTGCCATATTGGTCTTGGCTTTAAATGCGTGGACCGTTAAGTTTTTCGCTGAATCCGAATTCTGGTTTGCGTCTATAAAGGTATTTGCTATTGTGATATTTATTATTCTGGGAGCTGCAGCAATGGTAGGTTTTATTCCAATAATTAATTCACAATCAGCTCCGTTATTATCCAATTTTACAAGTGCAGGTTTATTTCCGAATGGTGCTTTTGCCATTCTAATGACGATGCTCGCGGTGAATTTCGCATTTTCTGGAACTGAATTAATCGGAATTGCAGCTGGAGAAACAGTGAATCCAGAAAAAACGATACCAAAGGCAATCCGTATGACATTATGGAGATTGATTATCTTTTTTGTAGGAACCATTGTTGTATTATCCGCATTATTGCCTATTTCGGATGCAAGCGTACTAGAGAGCCCCTTTGTTGCAGTTCTCGAACGAATTGGAGTGCCGTATGCAGCGGATATTATGAACTTTGTTATATTAACTGCCATTTTGTCTGCTGCAAATTCAGGATTATATGCATCATCCAGAATGCTTTGGTCACTTGCAGATAAGAAAACTATATCACCCATATTTGCAAAATTGACAAAACGGGGTGTTCCGATATATGCAGTCCTTTTCAGTATGTTGGGAGGTGGTTTAGCCCTTTTCTCGAGTATTATTGCACCGGATACTGTATATATAGTGCTTGTATCCATTTCTGGACTAGCCGTGGTAGTAGTTTGGATGAGTATTAGCGCGTCGCAGTTTCTATTTCGCAGACGATTTATAAACAAAGGAAATTCAGTAAATGATTTGGCTTATCATACACCATTATATCCACTCATACCAATCGTATCTTTTTTTCTATGTCTTGCTTCTTGCATAGGAATTGCATTTGATCCTACACAAAGAATTGCACTATATTGTGGCATTCCTTTTATTTTGCTTTGCTATGGAAGTTATTATCTGACACAAACTATAAAGAAAAAGAGGAGTAGAACATGAAGAATAAAATTAGCCCAATTGACGCAATATTACGAGATCATTCAGTCATGATTTTGGACGGAGCTCTAGCTACAGAGCTTGAAAGGCATGGTTGCGATTTGGACGATCCTCTGTGGTCTGCACGTGTATTACTTGAAAATCCAGAAGTGATTTATCAAGTTCACTCTGACTACTTTCGGGCTGGTGCTGACTGTGCGATAACGGCAAGCTACCAAGCAACAGTTGAAGGTTTCGCCCTCCGCGGAATACAAGAGAAAGAGGCTTTGGAACTAATCCGGAAAACGGTTTTACTTGCAAGGGAAGCAAGAGATGAATTTTGGAAGGAAGAAGAATATCAAACGATTAGACCTAAGCCATTGGTTGCTGCATCAGTTGGACCTTATGGGGCTTACCTTGCAGATGGTTCAGAGTATGTAGGAAACTATGGTGTTTCAGATGAAACTTTAACTGCATTTCATCGCTCGCGAATATCTGCTTTGATTGAAGCCGGTGCTGACATTTTAGCATTTGAGACGATTCCTTCCCTGCAAGAAGCAAAAGTATTACATTCATTATTGAAAGATTACCCAGAAGTCTATGCTTGGCTATCCTTTTCATTGAAAAATGAAAAAGCGATTAGTGACGGTACATTGCTTGAGGAGTGTACCAGATTGTTTGGGGACAGTGAGCAAATTGCAGCAATTGGCATCAACTGTGCGCCTGTATCAGGTATCACGGAAGCCATACAGGTGATGCGTTCAAACACGCATAAACCAATTATAGTTTATCCGAATTCTGGTGAAACATATAATCCGGAAACTAAAACCTGGCATGGTCAAGAATCATGTAACAGGCTCGACCTGAAATCTGAAGAATGGCACCATGCAGGGGCACGTTTAATTGGAGGATGTTGCAGAACGGCACCGCATCATATTGCAGACATTTCAAGAAAGTGGCGACCTTCCGTGGTGGTATCCTCCTAGCCCTTTTACTGTTATCAGGAATGTAAATAGTGGATAAATAAAAAGAACAGGAAGCGTCATAATTTGACGGGTCCTGTTCTTTTTTTGTACTAGATCGGGTGAAGGAACATCCTGGATTGACTCATATCTCTTATTTTTTCAGTGTTTTTACAATGAATTTCGGCTGAAAATTACAGGTTAATCCAAACCTGCTGCAAAAACAGGAAAAAGAGAAAATAAATCATATTTTTTGTGTGCTTGGGGAAACTAAACAAACAATGATTGGAAAGGAGAGAATGAGTATGAGTCGTGGTAAAAATTTTAATCACAAAGAAAAAGGACATCCAGGAAATCTACCCAATAATAGAATTAGCGAAGAGAAGGAACATAGCCGGCAATATGAACAAATCGAGGATATTGTCACACATGAAGCTTTCAAAAATCGGGAAAAAGAAGACGAGATGCCTTGATTTATTGGGAAACAGTATATTGAATGAGACACTTTTAAACAATCAAGATATGGGGCAATTTTCCATACCTTTAAGGATTTTATAATTTTGCTTTCCGAAAATAGAAGCACATCATGAGGCTTCCAAAATTCAGCTTCGTTTTTAGCTTTAAAGATGAGAAAGCAATTTCCATTTATATACTTAGGAAAAACCATGAGCTTTGCTATGGTTTTTCTTTCATTGCATATAAATCAAGAGGGAAAGTCGGAGATTAAACTTAAATAAGCATATATGGTGGATAGAAAAAACAGCGGAATTTACTCATCTTCCCTTGATGGAAAAGGAAGTAAGTTTAAGAAGATAACAGAATAATGATGATGGAAGCATTCAATTAGTCGACTTTCTTCTATATATAAATAATAAAACTTAATTTTCTAAACTCGGCGCACTATTAGAATTCTAAAAACCACCAATCCCAGTTAGTAAGTTTAATTACATGTAACGCCAAAAGGGCAAACTCAACGATTAATCATAACCGACTTATCCTAACTGGTTAAAGCCATGGAAGTTTACAGTTTTAATTAAATCATGCCAGTTACATCGTGAATATTATAAGAACCTGGTGATGAAGGGCAGTGCATTCCCCCATATACGAATGTCTGCTATGTTTCATTTTGTTTATCGCGATTTATTTCCACTTCTCGTTTAGCTCTAATAAAAGCGATGAATTGAATCGTTTCCTCTTCAGAAAGAGAGATTCCATCTACAGCCAGCTCCATATTTGGTGAATCCGTTAATTCCATGACTCGAGGTGACTCTGTGGTAATATCTTTAGATGGATAATCCACTCGACCTAGAATGTAATCGGTGGATGTATCATATAAGCCTGCTAATAAATTAATCGTTTCTAATGAAGGGCGGCGATGGCCCGATTCATAACCTGCATAGGTACTCTTGGCGATTCCGAGTCTGTCAGCGGTATATTGCAAAGACCACCTTTTGGCCTTCCTTAATGTAGTTAATCTATTTACAATCATTCTTATTACTCTCCTTTTATATAAATCCATTATAACATCATATTGGAAAAAGCGTACGCGTAATGAATGATTTTAGCTTGATTTCACTCTGGAACATGACTATAATAACATGTGGTGTACGCGTAACATGTACATTTACAGCGAAAACATCCTTTTCTAAGATGATTGAATGATTGTAAAACAGGGAGGCTTTATAGGGGGTAGTATATTGGAGAAGTTGAAGTCAAAAATGAAGAAGTTGATGTTAATTACTACAGGTGGTACAATTGCATCGTTAGAAGGAAAAAATGGACTGGTTCCAGAGATGAAAGCTGACGAATTTTTAGGACACCTGCCGGGATTGGATTTACTTTATCAGATTGATAGTAAGCCTTTGATGAATATTGATAGTACAAATATGCAGCCGGAAGATTGGACAGAAATGGCACAATCCATTCATGAGCACTACCATGATTACGATGGCTTTGTGATTACCCATGGAACAGATACAATGGCTTACACTTCAGCTGCGCTCTCATATATGTTACAAGATTTAGGGAAGCCAATTGTCATTACAGGTTCTCAAATCCCAATTGCCTTTAAAAAGACAGATGCCAAAAGAAATATCTCTGATGCGATCCGGTTTGCTTGTGAAGATATTGGAGGAGTATATGTTGTTTTTGATGGTAGAGTCATCCAGGGTACTAGGGCCATTAAATTGAGAACTAAAAGCTATGATTCGTTTGAAAGTATTAACTATCCATATATCGCTACCATATTCAAAGATAAAATTGAGTATCTAAAGCCAGTTCATTCACCAAAGAAAAAGGAAGCTAAGTTAGATGCTTCCCTATGTACTGATGTTGCTTTGGTTAAGCTGCATCCCGGTATTAAGCCTGAATTCTTTGATTCTCTGAAAAATCAATGTCGGGGAATCGTAATTGAAAGTTATGGCAGCGGTGGTATTCCATTTCAAGGAAGAAATATATTAGAAAAATTGAATGAGTTGGTACAGTGTGGAATATCCGTAGTCATTACTACCCAATGTTTAGAAGAAGGGGAAGATATGGATATTTACGAAGTGGGACGAAAAGTGAATAAGAATGTCATCATTCGTTCCAGAAATATGAATACAGAAGCCATCGTTCCTAAGTTGATGTGGATTTTAGCCAAGACACAGGATCCCAAAAAAGTGAAGGAAATGATGGAAACACCGATTGCAGAGGACATTACATTATAGTACAAACAAAGGGGTAAGAGGAAATGTTGATAGAAGAGAAAACATACCGAATCGAGAAAGACTTTCTTGGGGAAAAGGAAATTCCGGCAGATGTTTATTATGGAATACAAACTCTACGCGCTGTAGAGAATTTTCCGATTACCGGTTACAAAGTCAATGAAGAAATGATTCGTGCGCTAGCTATGATTAAAAAAGCAGCCGCTTTAGCAAATATGGATACCAAACGGTTATATGATGGTATTGGAAGCGCTATCGTCAAGGCTTCTGATGAAGTGATCGATGGAAAGTGGCATGAATATTTCATCGTTGACCCAATTCAAGGCGGCGCAGGTACATCGATGAATATGAACATTAATGAAATCGTTGCCAACCGTGCGTTAGAACTCATGGGACACAATAAAGGGGATTATGTACAATTAAGTCCAAATAGCCATGTTAACATGTCGCAATCAACCAATGACGTATTCCCTACTGCCATTCATTTATCAACACTACGGCTTTTAGAGCAATTGTTACAAACAATGACCAAGATGAGTACGGTTTTAAAGAATAAAGCAAAACAATTTGATCATGTTATCAAAATGGGACGCACACATCTTCAGGACGCAGTTCCAATTAGACTCGGTCAAGAATTTGAGGCATACAGTCGCGTGTTGGATCGGGACATAAAACGAATCAGTCAATCACGTCAACATTTATATGAAGTGAATATGGGGGCAACTGCAGTGGGAACGGGATTGAACGCAGATCCTCGTTACATTGAAAATGTTGTTAAATATTTAGCTGAAATCAGTAACTTGCCGCTTGTAGGAGCAGAACATTTAGTAGATGCAACCCAAAATACGGATGCATATACTGAAGTGTCAGCTTCATTGAAAGTATGTATGATGAATATGTCTAAAATTGCTAATGATTTACGTTTGATGGCTTCAGGACCGAGAGCGGGATTAGGAGAAATCACACTTCCAGCACGTCAACCAGGTTCATCCATCATGCCAGGAAAAGTAAATCCGGTAATGCCAGAATTAATTAATCAAGTCGCATTCCAAGTAATTGGGAACGATAATACGATTTGCTTAGCATCAGAAGCAGGACAACTAGAATTGAATGTAATGGAGCCAGTGCTTGTATTCAACTTATTGCAATCAATTAGCATAATGAACAATGCTTTCAATGTCTTTACAGATTATTGTTTAGAAGGCATTGAAGCTAATGAGCAACATTTAAAAGATTATGTCGAACAAAGTGTTGGAGTGATTACAGCAGTCAATCCGCACCTTGGGTACGAAGTGGTTTCACGTATTGCGCGTGAAGCAATACTAAAAGGCAAATCAGTTCGCGAACTTTGTTTACAATATGATGTGTTGACAGAAGAAGAATTGGATCTCATTCTAAATCCTTATGAGATGACAAAACCCGGTATAGCGGGAGCTTCTCTTTTTGATCGGCAATAACCAGTATTTTAGTAGAAAACATTAATCTATATGATTTTTGATGTAATGACTATGCCTTTAGGACCGTTGGTATAAAGGCATAGTCATTTATTATATACATTCCTTTATGAAATGTTACCCTGCTTTCAGGTATTAAAATCTGAATATTCAGTTATTTTTTGACCGTCGATCTAATCATGGAGGGTGTTTAACTATTCATAATCCATCCCCCATGGAATATATCTAATAGCATTGGGTGCTACAGATCCTCATAAATATCCAAATAAGCCAGTCAGTCTGCTAAAGTGCCAGCAAAGCAACTTTTTTAGGAACTAAATCCACAGTGCTTGTAGACCTATTAACATTTCAGGTCCGTAAATTAAGAATCCAATTCCTCCTTAATATAATATTTTTGAACCTAATTAAGTTAAGTATTGATGATGATACATATAAAAAACTCATACCAAAATAGCAGCTCTTTATTTAATAGGTCCTATTAAAGCGAAGAAAAACGATTACCGCCATTGATGATTTTGATCCGCAATTGCAAACCATCCATTTATCCATGTTGAAGGGATTGATTGGTGAACCTGTAAGTGAGGTGGAGCAAGAAGGGATGTACTATGTCACTTATACCGATTACGCAAATTATAAAGTGGTCTTCGTATTTGAAAGCTCCTGGATTAACCCAGATCCAAGATTGAATATGTATACGGTTGAATTTGCGTCAGATTGATAAGGAATACGACAAAAAAGGATCGTCCCTTTATTACCGAGGGGTGGTTCTTTACTGTTAGTATCTTTAAATGGTTTCTTACCACAGGAAGAATTTTGTTTATAAACCTGAGCTTACCGTTCTATTCAATATGATTCAGCCATACATTAAAAAGATGTAAATAGAATGATTAAGGGGGAACTGCTTTGTCAGAAGGTGTGCATAGTATCATTTTACCTGTTTCATTAAAAACGGTATGGGGATTTGTCAGTGTCATAGATCACTGGGCACCTCTTGTCCCAGGATATATCAATCATGAGATGATGAATGAAAGGACACTCATTTGGGAGTTTAAAAGCGATTTGGGATTAATGAAGAAGAAAATAAAACTTGAAGTGAATATATTGGAATGGATTGAACCCGAAAAGGTAACATTTAAACTTAAGGGATTAAATGAAAAATTTGATGGGCATGGCTATTTTTTAGCAGAACAGTGCGGAATTGGACAGACTAAAATGACTGGATGCCTGGCGATTACGGCAAAAGGAGCTAAAGCCCCTATCGTCAATGCTTTGTTAAAAACCTACGTTCCCCAAATGACGATCGAGTTTTCTGAGGCAGTTGCACAAAGTCTCCTAGTACAAAAATAGAAATTACATATTGGAGCTAACATTATTGAATATTGGCACTTGACAATTATACCTAAGTGGTATGTATTATAAATTGTAAGATTTTTATCGATCCTTCATTTCAACTGTATAGGTTTTGTGATGGATGTCTGGATAGGATTCATAAGTAATAGGCATGGTAGGAGGCCTCACATGGAATATGATAAGCAGGTTAAAAATAGAGTGAAGCGAATTGAGGGACAGCTTCGTGGGATATTGAAAATGATGGAGGAAAACAAAGATTGCCGAGATGTAGTAACGCAGTTATCTGCCACTAGATCTGCAATCGATAGGACAATCGGGGTAATAGTAAGTTCAAATCTTGTAGAATGCGTCCGGGAGGCTAATGAAACCGGAGAAAAGAATCCCGAAGAGCTAGTAAAAGAAGCTGTGAATTTATTAGTGAGAAGCCGATAAGCAATTATATTTATGGTTATTGTTGAATTGGAATTTTTAGGAAAATGCTTGAAAACAATTTGACCAATCTGAGAAATTCTAGTGTCCAGGGTGGATGGATTTTTTTAAAATGGGCCTCTACAGGAAGAGGCCTTTTTTTGAATTCTCTGTTTTCATTTCTGATAAGCAAATCCTTTGATATAAAGAATTTGCATGGTATCCTTAAAGGGATAAAAATTGAGTGAGGGTATACTATGGAATTTACGCATGTTACATCGGTTTTGCTCGGCCTCGTCATCATTCTAAATATTTTATTTGCCACGATTGTCATATTTTTTGAAAGAAGGGAAGCGAGCACCACCTGGGCTTGGTTATTGGTGTTATATTTTCTCCCTGTAGTTGGTTTTATTTTATATCTCCTTTTTGGTACGAGTTTAAGGCACGCCCACTTATTCCAATGGGAGGACAAGAAGAAAATCGGGATTGAAGAAATCCTTGATAAACAGATGGAAGAGCTTTCAACGGATCATTTTCCTTTTCGAAATGCTTCTTCAAGTAATTACCGTGATTTGATTTATATGCATCTCCGGAACAATGATGCCGTGCTTACTGAAGATAATCAAGTCGATATTTTTACGGAAGGAAAAAATAAGTTTGACCAGCTTTTTAAAGATATCGAAGCGGCAGAAAACCATATACACATACAATACTACATCATTCAAAGGGATGGCCTTGGTAAACGATTCATTGAAGCTTTGACTAAAAAAGCGAATGAAGGCGTCAAAGTTCGGGTTCTTTATGACGAGCTGGGTTCTAGGGGGATGACTAAAAGTTTCTTCAGGGAATTTAGGCAGGCAGGAGGGCGAGTGGAGGCATTCTTTCCATCCAAATTAAAATTTATAAATTTACGTCTGAATTTCCGGAACCATCGAAAGCTAGTCATCATTGATGGAAAAGTAGGGTATGTTGGAGGCTTTAATGTTGGTGATGAATATTTAGGGCTTAATCCAAAATTCGGTTTTTGGCGTGATACACACCTTCGAATAAAGGGTTCGGCTGTCAAAGCCATTCAAACCCGCTTTATCCTGGATTGGAATCAGGCATCAAAGCACCATGATATAACTTATCAGCCTCATTATTTCCCTGTTTTAAAGCCTCAAGGCAATATAGATTTGCAAATAGTGACAAGTGGGCCGGATTCTGAATGGGAACAAATTAAAAATGGCTATATTAAATTAATATCTTCAGCAAAGAAATCGATTCTCATTCAAACACCTTACTTCATACCGGATGCAAGTTTATTGGATGCACTCAGGATTGCCAGCTTATCAGGGTTAGATGTAAAAATCATGATTCCGAATAAACCTGATCACCTTTTCGTTTATTGGGCAACAACGTTCAATGCAGGGCAGTTATTAAGAGCGGGAGCTAAGATATACATTTATGATAACGGCTTTATTCATGCGAAGATGATCGTGGTGGACGAAGAGGTCTCCTCGGTGGGGACTGCTAACATTGATGTCCGTAGTTTTAAATTGAACTTTGAAGTAAATGCCTTCATTTATGATGAAGGAATGGCCGAAACACTGACAAAGATTTTTTATAAGGATGTCGAAGTATGCAGGCAGCTTACAATTGAAGAGTTTGAAAAGCGTTCAAAGTGGATTCGTTTTAAAGAGTCCATTGCAAGGCTGGTATCACCCATATTATAATTTTTAAAGATGCGGACCATTACTATATGGGACGCTCAGACTGTAGACAAATTCGTAAAAAGCGAGTTTGCCTGCAGTTTTTTTCTTTGAACAACGTTCAAAATTTTACAAACACTCAAAAAAGTTCTAGCTATGATTTCAGAAATCCGTTCCTTTCCGCCGACTGTCTGCCAAGCCTCATCAAAGCAAGCGTCACCGGGGTCTCGGCTAGCAAATTTTCGGCAGGAGTGTCGCAAATAATAAATCACGGAGTATAACCAAGACTGTTTTAAAATTATAGTAAACATCTCTTCGGTAAAAATAGTGAAAGGGATTCGGCAGGAGACCATTTTGGACTCCATTTTGGTACAATAGTTTATATCCATAAAAGGGGGAAATGTCGTGAAAACGTTTATAATCACAGGAGCTTCAAAAGGTTTAGGGGCTGCAATCGCCAAAGGATGTTTGCAGACGAGTGATCATTGCATCTTAGTTTCCCGTACAGCCCATCCTGAAATGCAGCAGATGGCTGACCGATCCGGGACGAAACTTACTTTTATTTCGATGGACTTGAATGAAACTGAAAAGTTACCTTCCTTAGTCAATGAGATTCTTGCTGCTGTCGATGAAACAAGTGACATTTATTTCATTAACAATGCAGGTGTCATTGAACCGATTAAGCCGGTAGGAAACCTTGGTATAGTAAATTTGGAAACAAGCATGCGGGTGAATTTCATGGCACCCATCGTATTGGCTGATGAATTCGTTAAACAGACAAAGGACTGGAACAGAAAGAAGGTAATGGTCAACATATCTTCAGGAGCAGCAAAAAACCCTTATCATGGCTGGTCAGCCTATTGCAGCACTAAGGCGGGGCTAGAAATGTTCACACGCGTTGCAGGGTTGGAACAGGATAAAACATCTTTCCCTACGTCTCTCATTTCTTTTTCACCAGGTGTAATGGATACGGAGATGCAAGGGACAATCCGGTCAGCAGACGAACGGGACTTTTCTGATCGAGTCAAATTCCATGAATATAAAGAGAATGGCATGTTAAGAAGCACCGAATTTGTGGCAGATAAACTTTTGCAGCTTCTTGAAGCGGAAGATTTGGAGAATGGGAAGTTCTATGATATTAAGAATTTACTTTGATGTATGGGAGTATGTGAAACGAAAAATCAACTGATGGCTTATAGCGTGGGGTTGTCCCTTAGGACAGCCTCTTTTTTAGTGATCCTTCATTCCCATTTAAAATAAAGTCTAAAAAACCAGGATATCATCAATAGGAAATGTGATAATGCGTTCTATCCAATTACCTGAATGACATAAACTTTTTTGGAGGGAGTTTGGAGGGCTTTAAATGACGATCATTATTGTAAAAAAAGGTGACAGTCTTTGGGAAATTGCCACGAAAAATAAAGTTGACCCATCGAGGATAATTGAAGTAAACGGATTGGAATCAACAACTTTGGTCCCTGGCCTGGCATTGTATATACCTAATGAAAAAGCGGTGAATCGGAGGTATCTAATTAAAAGTCAGGATACCCTTACTAGAATAGGCAGTCGTTTTGGTACGAGTGCAGCGGAAATCATGGAGGTCAATCCAGGAATCGTTGCAAACTCGCTAAAAATCGGTACGGAAATTTTAATTCCGTCTCCTTACAAAAATCAATTGATTACGCTGGGTTTTGCTTTCCCGACTTCAGGTGGAGTAGTGTTTGAAACACTTGAGCAGAATGGTGATAAACTATCCTATTTAGCCATTGTAGCTTATTCGTTTACAAGGGAAGGAAATGCATACGTTGATGGCGATGATCTCCCCCTTATTGCGAAATGCGAGCAGACAGGGGTGAAGCCGCTACTGATGATCCGGAACTTCCAAGGTGGTGATTTTGATGCTGATTTGGCTGGTGATGTCCTTGCTAGTTCAGTATATAGAGCGAATTTAATCAATAGTATGCTGAATTTCGTTACGGAGAAAGGCTATGGGGGTGTCAGTATGGACATCGAATTCATCCCACCTGCCAGGCGTTCCGATTATGTGCTTTTTTTAAAAGAATTAAAGGAGGGGTTGAACGAACTGATCCTGCATGTGAATGTACATGCAAAAACAGCGGATAATCCTAATAATCGAATTGTAGGGGGGCATGATTATCGGGGGATCGGAGAGGCAGCCGACCTTGTTGCCGTGATGACCATTGACTATGGGTATCCAACTGGCCCGCCTGAACCCATTTCCCCACTTTGGTGGATGGGCGAGGTTCTTCGTTATGCTTTGACGACTATACCTGAGTATAAACTGCAGTCGGCATTTCCTATGTATGGATACGATTGGATAGTACCAAGCCACGAGACTAAAGCTTTATCAGCTCAAAATGCCCAAAATCTTGCCATTGCAACTGGCTCTGAAATAACTTTTGACACTTCAGCGGCTTCCCCTACCTATTCTTATCGAAGAGAGAATTCGAACCATGTAGTTTGGTTTGAAGATATTCGATCGATAAGCGCAAAATATGAAATGATTGATGCATATGAACTGATAGGTGCAACTTATTGGCAGATTGGTTTGGAATTCCCGCAGAATTGGGAGTTTTTAGATAAGAATATCTGGATTATCAAATAGAATGAATGGGTGCCAGGTGGTCAAAAGAAGTGTTATATATTTTTTTTCCTTGTTTGGTTGTGCAGCTTTTATCAGGGGCAAGCCAATCACACCGAGCAAGATTTTAAAGAGAGACAATATTCTTCGACTGGCCCTTGAAACATAAAAAAGGAGCCATGGAAAATGAACTGCACCCCAATTGTTAGACAACATCTAACAATTGGAGGTGCAGTTTTTTTGACTAAATATTCGATAGACGAAAAATCAAATGCAGTTTTAGAGTACTTCGCAA
>NZ_JAGGQN010000038.1:0-123752 GCF_018613275.1 Bacillus sp. ISL-4 | reverse complement strand
TGCTACATTTCGGAACATGTTCTTACCTCCCTATCTATGCCAGTACTTATCATTCAACCATCCTTATGACTTGCGACACGTTTTCCAATCCTTCAATTTCCTTCATGATATCGCTCTTGATTTTCTGATCGACTTCAATCACCATGAGGGCCATTTGACCTTTTTCTTTTCGGGAAACTTCCATATGTCCAATGTTAATTTCATGATTCGCCAATACTGTCGAAACGGAAGATATGATTCCAAACACATCGTTATGCACGACTAAAATGGCTGGGTTTTCACCCGACAATTTAAGCTTGAACGTATTCAATTCCGTAATTTCTATCGTTCCGCCGCCAATCGAGATCCCAACAAGTTCCAATTCTTTATCTTCGTCGAACAGTCTGATCTTGACTGTATTAGGATGATCCATCACAGTATCCTCGATTGTAAAGGAAACGTCCATGCCGGCTTCTTCCGCAATCGTTAAAGAGGCAGGGATTCGTTCATCATCCGTATCGAAATCCAATATTCCGCCTACGACAGCGACATCCGTACCGTGTCCCCTGTATGTTTTTGCAAAAGAGCCATATAAAGAAATGATGGCTTTCTTCGGTTGCTTTCCGAATAATGTCCGTGCTACTCTGCCAATTCTGGCAGCTCCTGCTGTATGTGAGCTTGAAGGTCCAATCATGACGGGACCGATTATATCGAATGCAGATCTGAATTTCATCGTGATATGCCCCTTTTCTGGGAAAGATTTGTTTAACCGTCTTCATTATGCCGCTTTTTGTTCTTCTTTCGCCCTTATTTGTGAAAGGGCCTAATCTTTTAATTTTGAACGCGATTAAGCCAAGGAAACCTACCGAATCTCCCACAACTTGCACATAACTCAGCTGTGATAAGTCACGTTTACTGGATCATTGAAATCGTACAAAACTCCAAACCTTGCGATTGGTGTGGCCCTCCCAGTTACATTATGGGTCAGAAGCAGGGAAAAAGCTTTACAAGACGAGAACGGCCGTTGAGTGCGTCAATGCTTAAAAAAGAGTTTATTCAACTAATAATAATTTCAGTTATCGAACATGCGAAAAAGGTAAAGTACATTTCGAACTTACAATGCTTGTGTATATTTATAATCCTCCGGAATTAGCAGTGAATCGCCTCAATCAACAAATGCACAAAATGAATCAAGCTGTTATTCGTTTAGGCAAACGAAGGCAAACCTTTTATGGAAATATTCAATTATAATAGAGATTGAAATGTGGCATTAATATAGGAATAGTTATAAATAGTAATGATGTCCCGTTTGAGATATGACAAAATATTCACAAGGTCGAGGATTTTGTCTGCTCTAATAGAATTAGTAGAGAAAAATCTCTAAAAATAGTGTAAAGTTTATCTCCTATCTTTGAAGCATCATAATATTGTAATTCACTCAAACACGATTGTTTTATTACCATGAATAATAACTCTATCTTCAATATGCCAAGAAACAGCTTGGGCAAGAACCTGTCTTTCCACATGACTTCCGGTAACCTTTAATTCTTCGATTGTATGTCTATGATTAACCCGCTTTACATCTTGCTGAATAATGGGTCCTTCATCAAGATCATTCGTAACATAATGAGCAGTTGCCCCAATTAACTTTACACCACGGTTATAGGCCCTCGCATAAGGATTTGCACCGACAAACGCCGGTAAGAAAGAATGATGAATGTTAATAATTTGATTTGGGAACTCCGATACAAAGGTAGGGGAAAGAATTTGCATATATCTAGCCAAGGCAATAAAATCTACTTTCCCTTTCAATAGATCTATTGCTTTCTGTTCTGCTTGTTGCTTCGTTTCATGAGCTAATGGAATATGATAATAAGGTATGCCATAACTTTCTACTATTTTTTTTAAATCAGGATGATTACTGATCACCATCGGAATTTCCACTGGAAGTTCATTCGATTTCCAACGCCATATAAGCTCCATAAGACAGTGATCCATTTTGGATACAAAGATGGCCATTCGTTTTCTTTTATTATTGCCGCTTAAGCTCCATTCCATCGCATAAGCCTGGGCCAGCAGATGTAAGTCCTCTTCAAGTTTTGCATAGGAAGCATCAAAGTCGTTTAAATCAAATTCGATTCTCATAAAAAACATACCAGCTTGTGGATCCGTCGTATGTTGGTCAAAATGAACAACATTTGCTCTGTTTTCTAATAAAAGGTTAGATACGGCCGAGATAATACCTGGTTTCTCTGGACAAGATATTAATAATTTAGCACGATTAACATTCACTACTTGATACAATGGACTCTCACCATCCTTTAGATTTGTAATAAAAATATGTAAAACTTTCGAATTCAGAATGATGTCTAACTCAACCGCTATAGGTGTCCGAACAATACCGTTACAACAATTTCATTTCTAGCAATCTTGAACTACGGTGAGGGAGGGCGATGGACCTTAAAATTTTTTTACTGACTGACGCTTTCCTCCCATGATTTCACATCACCAGTTTTTATAGTGATACTACTTGATACCTGCTTCTCCCACCTATCAAATGGTTCGCCTTCCTCTATGAAGGAAGTAGTAATCAACTCTTCTTTTACTATCCTTTATATCTATGAGTGTATTTCCTTACCAAATACAGCTAGGGCAGCTTCCCCAATTGCTTCCGCTAATGTAGGGTGAGGGTGTATCGTATGCGCAATATCCATAGCTGTTGCATTTAATACTCGTGCAAGACCAGCTTCCGAAATCATATCGGTTACATGTGGCCCAACCATATGCGCTCCTAACAACTTACTAGACTCTTCTTCAACAACGAGTTTGACAAAACCGTCTGATTCACCAAAAACAAGAGCCTTTCCAATCGCACGGAAGGAGAACTTCCCTGTTTTTACTTGATACCCTTTCTCCTTCGCATCCTCTTCTGTTAACCCAACACTAGCTACCTCCGGGTTACTATATATGCATTTGGAAACAAGAGATTGATCAAGTGGCACAGGGTTTTCTCCTGCCATATGTTCAATGGCGATGATTCCTTCATGTGAAGCAACATGGGCAAGCTGTAATCCTCCAATCACATCTCCAATTGCATAAATGCTAGGCTCATTCGTTTGATAATACTCATTTGTTTGAATCACACGTTCGACTTCAACTTTGGTATTTTCAAGGTGAATGCCTTCTATGTTTGCTAATCTTCCGACAGATACTAATAATTTTTCTGCTGAAAATGTCATGTCTTTCCCTTTATATTCCGCCTTTATAGAGACACCGTCACCTTTTTCTAACGATTCTGGAAGTACCTTTGCCCCTGTTACGATTTTTACACCTTTTTTCTTCATTAGTCGCTGTACTTCCTTTGAAATATCTTTATCTTCCGTCGGTAAAATGCGCTCGGCATACTCGATCACAGTCACTTCTAATCCAAAGTCAATAAGCATGGAAGCCCATTCTATTCCAATAACACCGCCGCCGACAATAATGATGGAATTTGGGAGCTCTTTCATTTGTAGCGCTTCATCCGATGTCATAACATATTCGCCATCTGCTTCTAGGCCGGGTAATGTCCTTGGACGAGATCCTGTAGCTATTAAAATATTTCGAGAGCTTAATATTGTTTCCCGTTCATCATTATTCAATCTCACTAAAACATCTCTCGACTGTAAAATACTCCCTTTCCCTTCGAACACATCTATTTTCCCTTTTTTCATTAAATGTTGTACACCTTTAAATAAGCGTTCAGTAATTTCTTCTTTCCTAGCCTGTACTTTTGAGAAGTCCAGTCCAACTTCCGGTGCAATAACACCAAATTTTTCTGCATTTTTTGCATTCGAATATACCTCTGCACTTCTTAATAATGCTTTACTAGGAATACAACCTGCATGAAGGCATGTTCCACCAAGTTTACCTTTTTCAACCACCGCCGTTTTTAATCCTAATTGAGACGCACGAATGGCCGCAACATATCCACCGGTGCCGCCACCGATGATAACAACGTCATATTTTTGATTCACCTAATACTTCCCCCTTTTGTTTTCATAACCATAGAGATATATGGATAGTCTAAGAAAACAACTAACTTATTAAACACGATCTATTCTATTAATAGGTAAACGATCACGATACTTTAATTTATTTCAATGGCACATGCATTGGATGCAAAGCTTTCCCCAACAATAAAGCCACTATCTTCTATATAATCAATTTGTGTTTCTTCATCTAAATAGCGTTTTGTAAAATGATCTAATCTAAGCTGCATTCCCTCATATTCAATAATTACATCGTTTCTGCGGGGCTCGTCCAATAAGAGGGAGAACTTCACCGACACCCCGCAGCCGCCGGCAATATCAGCGTCAATGCGAGGAACTTGCGCACCCTTACATGTCATTTCCTTTAGTTTATTCATAGCTGCCTCTGTTATCTTTATTTTGACTATCATCTGATTCTCCCCTTTCTTAATGGTTTATTGAAAAAATGATTATGCATTAACCTTAGTTGCACGAACTTGTTCATCAGCATGATAGGAGGAGCGAACAAGCGGACCGGCTTCGCAATGACTAAACCCTTTTGACATGGCAATGTTTTTCAGTTCTTCAAACTCTTCTGGACTCCAATATTTTACGACCTTCAAATGTCGTTTAGTAGGCTGCAAATATTGACCAATAGTCATGATGTCTACATCGTTAGCACGAAGATCATCCATTGTTTCCATAATTTCTTCTTTTGTTTCTCCTAGACCAATCATAATGCTTGATTTTGTAGGGATAGTGGAATTCATTTGCTTTGCCCGCCTTAAAAACTCTAATGAACGTTCGTATGTTGCACGTGCACGAACTTTTTGGGATAAGCGTTTTACTGTTTCAATGTTGTGATTCAAAATGTCTGGCCTTGTATCCATTAATGTTTTTAAGCTGTCATATTCCCCATTCAGATCTGAGGGGAGAACTTCAATGCTGCAAAATGGATTTTGCCGCCTCACTGCCTTTACAGTTTCTGCAAATACCTTTGCTCCGCCGTCTTTTAAATCATCACGAGCAACAGCGGTAATCACCACATGTTTTAGGTTCATTTGCTTTACTGATTCTGCGACACGTTCGGGCTCTTCCCAATCAAGTTCTGATGGTAGCCCTGTTTGAACTGCACAGAACCTGCAAGCTCGGGTACAAACACTTCCTAAAATCATGAAAGTTGCCGTTTTTCGTACCGCCCAGCATTCATGAATATTAGGACATCTTGCTTCTTCACAAACAGTATGAAGTTTTTTTTCACGCATCATTTTCTTTAAGCCTGTATATTGTTCATTCGTATTTAATTTAATTTTAAGCCATTCTGGTTTACGAAGATCAGTGATGGACATTTTATTTCTCACTCCTATGAGCAGATGTAATTTTAGCTTTAAAGAGGTTGTTCCATAGGCCTAAAAAAAAGACCGATAGAGTTTCTCCGTTGCTCTGACTTTTTAGTTCTCAAGACTATTTTCTCCTTGCACCACTTGGCACTTTTTTCATCCTTTATATACACGCTTAAATGAAACCACCTTGAATGAAATATTGAGATTCTTGTCTTTATATTCATCCTTGGTGGTTCATGTTCATTCAAACGTTCTTTTATGACGTTACCGTTGTTTCCTCTACTACTACTTCTTCTTTGGAATAACGCAAGATAGGTTGTCTAGCTGCTTGGACCTCATCCAATCGCCCAATCACTGTAGTATGTGGTGCTTCTAAAACAACCCCTGGGTTTTCTTCCACTTCTTTGGCAATTGTAATCATTACCTCCGCAAATGCATCGAGTGTTTCTTTCGACTCTGTTTCTGTCGGTTCAATCATCAAACATTCCTCAACATTTAACGGGAAATAGATGGTCGGCGGATGGTAGCCGAAATCTAGCAGGCGTTTTGCTATATCAAGTGTTCTTACACCCAGCTTTTTCTGTCTGGATCCGGATAGGACGAATTCATGCTTGCAAATTTGTAAATATGGCGCTTCAAAGTATGGCTCCAATCTTTTACGAAGGTAATTAGCATGAAGCACAGCACTTTCTGATACTTGGCGAAGCCCTTCTGGTCCCATCGTGCGAATATAAGTATACGCGCGCAGGAGAATTCCGAAGTTTCCATAATACCCTTTTACCCTTCCGATTGAGTACGAATAATTAGCGTTCAGCACATATTTATCACCTTCTTTTTCTATGCGCGGAACTGGCAAGTATGGAGTAAGTTTCTCTTTCACACCGACAGGACCTGCCCCTGGACCGCCACCTCCATGAGGAGTCGTAAATGTTTTGTGAAGATTTAAGTGCACGATGTCAAAGCCCATTTGACCTGGTGTTGTTTTTCCTAAAATGGCATTGGCATTCGCTCCGTCATAATATAATAGCCCCCCTGCTTTATGAACAACCTGAGCGATTTCCACAATTTCTTTTTCAAAAAGTCCAAGGGTATTCGGATTCGTCAACATTAGCGCAGCTGTATCAGATCCCACATGTTTCTTTAATTCTTCTAGGTCAACTAATCCATTTTTATCGGATGGAATCGTGATCGTTTGAAAACCAGCAACACTTGCACTTGCAGGATTTGTACCGTGCGCTGAGTCTGGAACAAGTACTTTCGTTCTGGTTCCACCTTTTTCAGCATGATACGCCTTAACCATCATTAAACCTGTCCATTCCCCTTGAGCCCCTGCGGATGGCTGTAATGTTACAGCATCCATTCCTGTAATGACGGCTAGCTCTTCCTGTAATTCATATAAAACTTCTAATGCACCTTGTACTGTTTCAACGGGCTGATAGGGATGAATGCGGCTAAAGCCTTCCAACCGTGCCACATCTTCATTTATTTTCGGATTGTACTTCATCGTACAAGAACCCAGTGGATAGAATCCATTATCGATTCCATGGTTTTTATTAGAGAGCGCTGTGTAATGGCGGACAAGCTGCAACTCTGATACTTCTGGCAGCTCCGCAGGTTCGTCACGAATTAAATGCTTTGGAAATTTTTCATTTATATCAACATAGTCAACGTCACTATCCGGAATACTTGAACCTACCCGTCCTGGACGACTAATTTCAAAAATCAACTCATTATATTCAACCATTTACAATCGCCTCCAAAGCATCAACAAATTGGTCAATTTCTTCTTTTGTTCTCTGCTCAGTCACAGCTAGCAGCATTTTGTTTTCAAAACCGTAATCACTTTCTAAATCAAATCCACCGATAATACCCGCCTTAAGAAGTTTTGCATTGACTTCCTTTACCGAACGAGGAAGTCCGACAACAAACTCATTGAAGAATGGTGCCTCATTGATTATGGTATAGCCCTTCTGTTCTAGAGTTTTCGCCATATAATCAGCTTTCTCAATGTTTAGCTGTGCCATTTGACGAATCCCTTGCTTACCAAGGGATGTCATACAAATAGAAGAGGCAAGTGCATTTAATGCCTGGTTGGAACAAATATTCGATGAGGCTTTATCACGGCGAATATGCTGTTCACGTGCTTGAAGTGTTAACACAAATCCACGCTGTCCTTTTTCATCTGCTGTTTGGCCTACAATTCGTCCTGGGATTTTGCGCATGAGTTTTTTATTTACCGCAAAATAGCCGCAGTGTGGACCGCCAAAGGACATCGGGATTCCTAATGGCTGCATATCACCAATCACAATATCTGCCCCAAGTTTCCCAGGAGCCTGCAAGAGTGCTAGTGCAAGAGGATTGGCGCTTACGATTAAAAGGGCACCTTTTTCTTCCGCAATTTTCTTAATTGCTTTTATATCCTCAATGGAACCGAAGAAATTTGGATATTGAACAATTACGGCAGCAGTGTCCTTATCTATTCGTTCTTGCAGATTCCCTAAATCTGTAATCTCATCAGCTAGGTCTACTTCCTCAGCTGTGTATCCCGGACCACCTGCTACTGTATGTAAAATAGCACGGGATTCAGGATGTACGGCTTTGGAAACAAGAACTTTCGAACGTCTCGTAGCCACAACAGCAAGTGATGCAGCTTCTGCTAGCGATGTAAAACCATCGTACATGGAAGAGTTAGCCACATCCATTCCTGTCAACTCACAGACCATCGTTTGAAATTCAAAAATTGCTTGTAATTCACCTTGACTGATTTCCGGTTGGTAAGGTGTATAGGCTGTGTAAAATTCGGATCGTGAAATCATATGGTTTACCACACTTGGAATGTAATGATCATATGTCCCTGCGCCTAGGAAAGTCGGGTAATGATTCGCATTTTTGTTTTTTGTAGCAAGCTGGTTCATTTTTTTCACAAGCAGCGGTTCAGGAACCGCCTTTGGGATGTTTAGCTCCCCCTGCAGGCTGATTTCAGCTGGAATATCTTCAAATAACTCATCTATAGAAGAAATATTTAAAAATGTGAGCATCTCTTCTTGGTCTTGTTTCGTATCAGGAAGGTATCTATAAGTGGCTGTCATATTATTCCTCTCCTTCATTAGTAAATGCTTGATACTCATCTTCGTTTAGAAGGGAGTCTAATTCTTCTGGATTGGACATTTCTACTTCGACTAACCACCCTGCTTCAAATGGATGCTCATTAATCGTCTCTGGAGCGCCTTCTAACTCTTCGTTTACAGTAACTACGGTACCTGAAACAGGTGAGTAAAGTTCGGAAACTGCTTTAACAGACTCAATCGTTCCCATCGATTCATTGACAGTTACTTCATCATCAATCGCTGGATTTTCAACAAAGACGATATCACCTAACGCTTTTTGTGCATAATCAGAGATTCCAATACGAACACGGTTTCCTTCTAATTGTTGCACCCACTCATGTTCTTTGCTATATCGAAAACTTGATAATAATTTCGTCATTGTATTTTCCCCATTTCTTTTCTTTTTGTTTTTTTACTATTCCCATAATTCAGAATATATTTTAGGTGATTTTACTCTTAGGTAGTCGATATTAGGCTGCATGCAAGGTAACGGATATCGACTCATGAAAACTACACGATAACTCTATTAAAATATTTCCGCTTACCTTTTATAGAATGGTGCATTAACAATAACGGCTTCAATCTGTTTATTTCGGATTTCCACTTTTATCGGCGTCCCCACTTCAGCTTGATCGGCTGATACCAAGGCAAGACCTAAGCTTTTCTTCAAAGATGGTGATTGTGTTCCTGAGGTAACAATACCTATTTCCTCTCCATCTTTAGAAATTACCTTATAACCATGACGCGGAATCCCCCGACCTGTTACTTCAATCCCTACTAATTTTCGTTTTAATCCAGTTTCTTTTTGTTCTGTAAGAGCAGATTTTCCGATAAAGTCACTTTCTTTGTTCGTCTTTACGACAAAGCCGATTCCTGCTTCAAGCGGGCTAATATCGTTACTTAGTTCTTGGCCATAGAGTGCAAGACGTGCTTCCAGCCGAAGCGTGTCCCGTGCACCAAGTCCGCATGGTTTTAATCCACTCGCGGCTCCTGTTTCTAAGATCTTTTCCCAAAGTGCTACCGCTTTGTCTGCAGATAAATAAAGCTCATATCCATTTTCTCCTGTGTAACCTGTACGGGATACAAGTACGTCGGAAATCCCCGAGATGTTGACGTGTTGGGCGAATTTAAATGAACCAATTTCTGATAAATCAATTTCCGTTAACTTTTGCAAAATGCTTTCTGCCTTTGGTCCTTGGATGGCAAGCTGAGCGATGTCTTCCGAAATATTTTGGAGCTCCATCTCTCCTCTTACATGCTGCTTCATCCATTCGAAATCTTTCTCAATGTTTGCAGCATTAATGACAAGTAAATATTTTTCATTCCCTAATTTATAAACTAATAAATCATCGACCGTTCCACCGTCTGGATAACACATTGCGGTATACTGTGCTTGATTGATGCCAAGCTTTGTTAAATCGTTTGTAACAAGGTAGTTAATATAACTCTCGGCATCTTTCCCTTTCACAAGTACTTCTCCCATATGAGAAACATCAAAAAGTCCTGCTTCAGTTCGAACAGCTTCATGCTCTTCTAAAATGCTGGTAAATTGAACCGGCAGAGCCCAGCCACCAAAATTTATAACTTTTGCTCCGTATTTTTTATATACTTCAAAAAGCGGTGTTTGCTTTAATGCTGTTTCAATACCCATGTTCTACCCCCAATTATGATTTTCTGCAAAATAGATGTTCTTTCACTTGTTACCAGTTTCTTTCATTGCCAGGATTCCATAAGACTTATCTCGAAGGGTCCTTGGCAAATCTTTTATACAAAGCTTGAATAATCTCATTACAATGCGGCTCTCAATCCCTGTAAGGGACATGTCGGCTACTGAAGATGTAAAGGAGGTTCCAATCACATTCCGATTGATGAAAGGAACTTCAACATGTACTGCAACTGAATCACAAATCAATCGTGAAATTCAATGCAATGCAATGACTTTCGCTTCACGGCTTTCTTTGGAGTTCCGCAACTCAACGATTGTCCCAGCTGCCATGGCCGTTGCTTAGGTTTAAGCAAAGACATAATTCCATTAAGCTGCCCCTTTCTTTACACAGTAGTTGGCTGTTGAAATAACGGATAAACATCACAAATCTCTTTGGTTGTTTCTCTTGCTTTCTGAAGAACGTCTTTATTACCGTTACTCTTTAGAACGGTTGCAATCACTTCACCAATTTTCACCATTTCTTCCCTTTTCATGCCTCGAGTTGTTAAAGCTGCTGTCCCCATTCGGATACCGCTCGTAACAAAGGGCTTTTCTGGATCATAGGGAATCGTATTTTTGTTAACAGTAATGCCCGCGTCTTCTAATAATTTCTCCGCTTCTTTTCCTGTTAAATTCCACGGACGCAAATCTAAAAGGACAATATGATTATCTGTTCCACCAGAAACAAGGGCTGCACCTTCATTTTTTAATGTTTCTCCAAGTGCTGCAGCATTTTCAATGATTTGTTGCGCATAATCCTTAAAGCTTGGTTGTAAAGCCTCGTTGAAAGCAACTGCTTTTGCTGCAATGATATGCATTAGTGGACCGCCTTGAGTTCCTGGGAATACGGATTTATTAATCGCTTTAATAATTACCTCATCATTCGTTAAAATGATGCCCCCCCGCGGTCCTCTTAATGTTTTATGAGTTGTACTTGTCACAACATCTGCATATGGGATTGGGGATGGGTGAAGACCGGTAGCCACCAGTCCGGCTATATGAGCCATATCCACCATAAGTTTTGCACCAACTTGATCGGCTATTTCTCTAAATCGTGCAAAATTAATCGTTCTTGGATAGGCACTTGTCCCTGCAATAATCAATTTAGGTTGTTCTTTCTTTGCGATAGCTTCCAACTCATCATAATCAATTAACTGAGTATCTTTTCTAACTCCATAAGACACAACTTCAAACCATTTTCCTGAAACGCTGACTGGACTTCCATGGGTTAAGTGGCCACCATGTGAAAGGTTCATTCCCATCACCTTATCACCAGGCTGAAGCAGTGCGAAAAAAACTGCGAAATTGGCTTGTGCACCTGAGTGAGGCTGAACATTTGCATATTTGGCACCAAAAAGATTTGTTAAGCGCTCAATAGCTGCTTGTTCTGCCACATCGACAAATTCACATCCACCATAATAGCGCTTTCCTGGATAACCTTCTGCATATTTATTTGTCATCACGCTTCCCATGGCTTCTAATACATCAGGGCTAACAAAGTTTTCTGATGCAATCAATTCCAGTGTTTGATGTTGACGTTTCCCTTCCTTCTCAATCGCTTCAAAAATGGTTGAATCATTTTGTTGTAAACTCATTTTATTTTCCTCCTAAACGTTATTACTGAATTTTTACTCAATTCTGGATTTACATATGGTACTAGACACTAAAGTTTCTTTCCCGCTACAGGCCTACTTTTCTATGAAAACTGTTAATAACAGTATGCTTTACAACCTTTTTTGCACGCAAAAAAGGACAGAAAAGGGTCGTAGCGTTCTCTACCCTTCTCTGTCCTTTTACCTGAGAGTTTAGCTCCATTTTTTAATAGAGCCTTTCCCCTTTGGTGGCGTATATGTTTATACGCGCTCTCCAGAGGTGCGTCCATTTGTGGTTCCATCTACCTGAGAGATTTGTTCCAAGGGTCTTTTTGGAACTTGCTCCTTCGGTGGCTTGTCGCTTTGCACTCTCCCACAACTGTCATCCGCTTATTCAATTTGGTACATTTAGAATAGTTGTTGATAATAATTATGTCAAGTATTTTTGAAAGCGCTAACAAAACTATTCTAAAATATTTTTTCAAATTATAATTTGTTCATCCAGATATCTTAAGGCTTTTTATAACGGACAGATTTTTTTACTCACCGAGTTGGAAAATATGGAGCGTCAGCAATCTGGACAAACACCGTTAATAGAATCAAAGGGTTTCTTGCCTTTTAATTCCCCGCTACCTCTCTCTGATTCGCCTGTTCTACCTTCGTTTTGCGCACCTTATAGATCGCAATCAGCATAATAAACCAAACAGGAGTTACGAATAAGGCTACACGAGTATCGTTCGCAAGTGCAAGAACAACAAGGACGAATGCTAGGAAAGCAAGGATCAAGTAATTGGAAAACGGATAAAGTGGTAATTTAAATTTGTTCTTTTTCACTAGATCTGGTCTTGTTTTACGATATTTCATATGACTGATGACTGTAATTCCCCAAATATAAATGAAACATACTGTAGAAATACTTGTAATTAAGGTAAATACTCCTTCAGGCATTAAATAGTTCAAAACAACGGAAATTAAAATGACAACAGTTGAAAAGAGCAATGCATTGGAAGGCACTTTACGGTCATTAAGTTTTGCAAACGGCAAAGGTGCATTTTTATCTTTGGCAAGTGAGAATACCATCCGGCTTGTACTGAAGATTGCGCTGTTACATGCAGAAGCAGCCGATGTAAGGACGACAAAATTGACGATACCAGCAGCTCCAGCGATACCTACAGCCACAAATACTTGGACAAATGGGCTTTCCGTTGGGATGATTGCGTTCCACGGATAAACACTCATAATGACAATAAGTGCGCCAATGTAGAAAATTATAATCCGAATAGGAATATTATTGATCGCTTTGGGGATAACTTTTTCTGGATCTTTTGTTTCACCTGCTGTTAGTCCTACAAGTTCAATGCCAACAAACGCAAACACTACCATCTGGAATGAGAGGATAAAACCATTTATTCCATTTGGGAACATACCTTCATGACTCCATAGATTCGTGAAGCTTGCTGCGCCTGAATCAGTGGAAAAGCCTTTAATAATCATGAAAATACCGATAACAATTAGTGCTAGAATAGCTATGACTTTAATTAATGCGAACCAGAATTCCATTTCGCCAAAAAGTTTTACGGTTGCAAGATTCATAAATAGCAGAATGACAAGTGCAATTAACCCTGGCATCCACTGTGGTACAGAGGGAAACCAATACTGAGTATAAAGACCAACTGCTGTTAAGTCGGCCATTGCGATTGAAATCCAGCAAAACCAGTAGGTCCATCCGGTTATAAATGCTGCCATATTACCCAAATAGTCCCTTACAAAGTCAACAAAGGAATGATAGTGCAAATTAGATAAGAGTAGTTCTCCAAGTGCGCGCATGATTAAAAAACAAATGACGCCTGTAATCATGTAAGCAATTAAAATTGATGGTCCGGCTAAATGAATAGATTTTCCTGCTCCAAGAAATAAACCAGTTCCGATTGCCCCACCAATAGCGATGAGTTGTACGTGCCTGTTTTTTAGCCCTCTATCCAACTTTTGTTCCTGCATATGATTTCCCACTTTCTACTTTTATAGGCTAGCTGGAAATTCCCCCTTATAAAGGGTCGGTCCTTCGACTGTGAAATATTAGCGTACTGGAATATTGCACTATAGATGTAAGCGTTTTCTTTAGTTGGTACTAGATATAGGTTCTTTTGAAATCTACCAACCTATTTGAAAATATAGTGTTAATTGAACAAATCAAAAGATAGACTCATTTATCTACAGATCACCATGCACACTCCTCTCTTTTTATCTTTCCTAGTACAAAAAAGACAGAGGAAAGATAGGGATTTTCCTAACTTCCTCTGTCCTTTTACCTGAGAGTTTAGCTCCTTCGGTGGCCTATGGCTCTCTTCAGAGACGCGTCCAATTGTAGTCCTTTTACCTGAGAGATTAGTCCCCTGCTTTTTTAGGGTTTGCTCCTTCGGTGCTAAACAATGTTTAGTCTCTCCAACAATCATCATCCGCTGATATAAAGTTGTTTTTATAGTTGTATATTATCGGGTTTTAATGGATATTTCAATGATTATCTGAAAAAACTTTATTTTCTGAAATTTGAATATAGACAATTTTGATCTTTATGAACAGTGTATAATTTAGAAGATTTAGCTGCTTTTCTATGTCGCAAGGAATCCAAACAAGCTTATGTATAAGCGAAACATTTTTACATTTTTCCGATTGACAATACGGCTAAATTTTAAAGATGGGAAAGGACATAATGTCTATAGTTTCAAAATAATTGATGTATGGAAAAAGAGAAAATTCGAGACTCGCGAGAATGCTTGCAGCAGGATAGATTGCTTTGGAGCTTCCTCCCTAAGTTCAGCAGTTGTTTCAGAAGCTTTCTTTTCTTTAGCAACTTCCTCCTTGTCCCCACCACCTGCTATATTAGCAATGATGATAATTGCTAGAACCCATACCCACGACTTCTTTGGTCTCTTTAGCTTGATTTTCTTTTCCTTATCCATTTTACCTCATACCCCCCTTTACAGTTTTTCAGTCGGACTGTTGTAAACAGAAATAGAATAACATAATTTAGATCAATAAGGTTTAAATTTGTCATCTCGTATTCATTTTTCACTTTCTTTGTTAAAACAATATGTATTCGAACTAAATATAAAAAAGGTGGATTTACGAACCCTTTTATTGTGGAATTTCGGATGAGTGGAAGTTGATGAATACTCCTACGTAGTAAGGTTTATAGTTTTGTCCATATTAACAGAAAAGACAAAGTAGTTATGTCCTGAAACTATAACTTTGGAATTGAACCACATCTTGTTGTCTTTTCGATTAAAAAAGCCACAAGGTAAATAATTATTCTATTTCATTTTACCAGCGTCAAACTGGGACTTTAATTTGGTTAGCAGCATCTTTTAAAACATGTTTATAAAGTATGATCAATTTTATACCTTACCTTGATAAAATAACATATTATAAGAGCGTGTTTAGATTGATCAAAACACGCTCTTTTAGAAATTCAATCGAATCATTATTTTATAAAAAGGATTGATTTATTTGTATTTCCTATTTAAAGATAGGTGAAAATTCGTTGTTATCGTTGCCTTTTCCATAGGAATATGTTGGTTAAATTTTTTATTTAAGAATCAATCAGCTCCTACCTCGCACCGTGCATGAAAGTTTCCCTCCACACGGAGCTCCGTCTATCAGCTACAACCAATCTTTATTAGCCTATCTCGGTAATCGTTTTGCTTTTTATCAATAGAATTATCTAATACAGCAAAGCATGTCAACATCTGTACCACACCTTACAAATATTCTATTCTTTTTCCTAATCTAACTCATAATAACCACAAACAACATATCCTACTGCCTTTGCTGCCACGAGAAGGGCATCTTCATCGATATCAAATTTAGGATTATGATTAAAATAAGGTTTGTCTACTCCTTTAGGTGTACAAGCAATGTAAAAGAAGCAGGAAGGAATTTTTTCAGCATAATAAGCAAAGTCTTCAGATGGGGGCATTGCTGGAAATTCCTTTACCTCTTTAATATCTTTATCATTTGCATTCTTAAGTGACTCAGCAACCTTTCCTGTTAATTCAGGATCATTATATAAAGGTGGATAGTCATTCGTATATGTTAGTTCACATGTTACACCAAATTCCTCTTCAAGTCCTTTGACAAGACGTTTAACTTCTATTTCAATTTTTTCTTTTGTTTCAACAGTCATATAACGAATATCGCCTTCAAGCTCTACGCTGTCTTTAATTATATTAAATGTTCCTTTTCCATCAAAAGAACCAATTGTTATCACACCAATATCAAAAGGACTTAATCGACGGCTAATAATCGTTTGAGCAGCTGTAACAAAATGAGCACCAGCTACAATGGCATCATTTGCTAGATGTGGTGAAGAACCATGTCCACCTCTACCTTGAACTTTTAATTTCAAATAAGCCCTGCCGTTAAAGGAATATCCAGCATGATAACCAACCACTCCTGCTTCGTCCATTGGCAGCAGATGGATGCCAAATATATTATCTAAATCGTCAAGTACCCCGGATTCTACAATACTCTTTGCCCCGCCTGGCGGAACTTCTTCCGCATGTTGATGAATAATTTTGATTGTACCGGGAATTTCATCTTTTAATTGAATGAGGCAATCAGCTAAGACTAACAAGTAGGCTGTATGGCCATCATGACCACACGCATGCATAACGCCTTCATTTTTTGATTTAAAGGGTATATCCGTTTCTTCAACGATTGGAAGTGCATCAAAATCAGCTCGAAGACCGATGTTTTTTCCAGGCTTTCCACCTTTAATGGTCACGATAATTCCGTGTCCATTACCTACATTAGATTGAACTTCTGCGTCCTTTTCTTTATAAAAATCTATTATATATTGAGCTGTCTTTTCTTCTTTAAAAGATAGCTCAGGATTTTCGTGTAGGTGCCTACGAATTTCAATCATTTCAACTTTACGCGATTCTAGCATATCCATTAATTCACTTATCATAATCTCTTCACCCTTTCATTATTTTTCAAAATGCCACTAAAGGAGCCGTTTTACATTTCCATCTATTAATTATTCTATAATAGGGTTCCTGTTGCTACCAGCCAGTGTTTTTTTAGAAGCATTAGATGTTTTACGGCATTTTTTGGCACCAAAAAGAAAATTAAAGTTTACAAATTTTCAATGTCTTCCACTAACGTATAGTACCCACCTTCTGTATCTTTAATGAGATGTTGTATTTTGATAAAATGTTCTCAAAATTCACTTTTTTCTAGCCGATATTTATAAATCAATACTCTCAAAGGTAGTTTCCATAATTGCCTTATTATTATTAACAGAACGATGCCAACGGCTACTAATCCAACCAGGAACACCTTGAGATCCCTTCTAAAAATTGAGTAGCTCTTCAGCTTGGATAGCAACCAATTCATCTAGTTTTCCTGGTTTAGCTGTAAATACATCAATTCATACTATTGTATTACTTGATTCCATATTCATTATCTCCTGTCATTTAAATTACTTATCTAAATTCGTTAAAAATCGGTAATTCGTTTTATAAAAGGTTCGTCAGTGCTAACTGTCATTATTCTTTATGAAAAAAAACTAGGGAGTCAAATCCCTAGTAAATTTTACAAATTTATCACCTCCAGTAACAAAAAAAGACGGAGCTTTTTGCTCCGCCTTAATGCTAGAATATTTTTTTCTCATTCAACTCGAGAGCTAATTCTTTAAAGAACTGTAGCGATTCTGGATTTCCCATGGAGTCTGCATTCACTACCTTATCAAACTCGAACCCTAATAACACTTTACGAATCGGGACTTCCATTTTCTTTCCGTTCAATGTTTTTGGAATTTGTTCAACTACATGGATTTGGTCAGGAATAAAGCGAGGGGACACATGCCCTCTGATTTGTTCCTTGATTTTTGCCGTCAATGCAGGATCCAGGGCTTTACCGGGCTTAAGAACAACGAACAGCAACAGTGAGGAACCCCGGCCAAGCACTTCCCTATCAATGACAAGGCTTTCCATCACCTCGTCTATCGCTTCGACTACCCGGTAGATATCGCTAGTTCCCATCCGTACACCAGAACGGTTGATGGTCGAGTCGGAACGTCCATAAATGATACAGCTGCCCTTGTCGTCGATTTTTATCCAATCACCATGTTTCCATATGCCAGGATACGTATTGAAATAACTCTCGTAGTATCTTGACCCGTCTTGATCATTCCAAAAGTATAGCGGCATGGACGGCATCGGTTTGGTAATGACCAATTCACCGACTTCATTAATCAATGTTTGACCATGCTCATCAAAGGCTTCCGCACAAACCCCTAATGCCCTTCCTTGTATTTCTCCGATTCTCACGGGCAATGTTGGGACACCTCCAACAAAACCGGCACAAACATCGGTTCCGCCACTGGATGAACTTAGCCAGATATCCTTCTTGACATTCTCATACACCCATTTATAACCGTCGCCAGACAATGGGGCTCCAGTGGAAAAAAGAGCCTTCAATTTGGATAAATCATATTTTCCCATGGGTTTGTTTCCTAACTTCATGGAATTAGTAAGGAAAGGTGCACTTGTTCCAAAGAAAGTCATGCCTGTATCTTCCGCCAATTCCCAAAGGGCATCCATATTCGGAAAAGAAGGACTGCCGTCATAAAGGACGATGGTCCCTTCATTAAGTAGACCGCCCATAAGGAGATTCCACATCATCCAGCCTGTCGTCGTAAACCAGAATACAGTATCCTCGGAAGTCATGCCTTGATGGATTCTTGTTGATTTAAAATGCTCTAATAATATACCGCCATGCCCTTGTACAATTGGTTTTGGCATCCCGGTTGTACCTGATGAATAAAGAATCCACAGCGGATGATCGAACGGAACACTTTCAAAAGATAATTCTGTCTTTTCTTTTAAAAGGTCATCCCAAGGAATCACATCTGCCAGATTCACTTCCAAAACCGTTTTTTCTATGTAAGGAACTAACACGGTATGCTTGAGAGTGACCAATTCCTGTATAAGCTGTGAGACGACTGATGTTTTATCATATACATTTCCATTATACTGATACCCATCAACCGCCAGTAATACAACCGGTTCAACCTGTTTGAAACGATCTATGACACTTCTTGCCCCAAAGTCAGGTGAGCAACTGGACCAGATGGCACCTATGCTTGCTGTTGCCAAGAAAGCTATGACCGCTTCAGGAATATTTGGCATATAGGCAACAACACGGTCACCGGATTTCACACCAAGTTTCCTTAATGAATGGGCGACAGAAGCTACTTTTTCTTTCAGCTCTTTCCAGCTAACCTCTTGCTGCCTGATATGTTCGGAACGAAAAAAAATCGCCGTTTTTTCTTCTTGATCATTCAATAATGCATTTTCAGCATAATTAAGCCTTGCCCCCTCGAACCATTTCGCTCCTGGCATTGATTGCTCCGCTAAAACCCTGTCATATTTCCTGGCTGCTTTTACATCACAATAATCCCAAATTGAAGCCCAAAATTCCTCCAGTTCATCTACCGACCATTTCCATAATTCATGATAATCATGAAATGTTAAACCTTTCTTTTCTTTTAACCATTTCACGTATTTAGTCATTACCGTTTGCACGATTTGTTCCTTTGTCGGTTCCCAAATGATTTGTCCATCTGTAAGCGATTTCATTTCATCATCTCCCTTAGGCATCAAATGCGTCATTGAATCATTTCATAATATTGGTAGTTTACTTAAATTGTAATCTATGAGTTTAAAACCGTCAATTTACATTAAACTTAAATAGACTCGTTTTTATGTATTGGCAGGTTAATAGAGAAACATGTCCCTTTCCCTTGTACACTTGACACATGTACCGTTCCATCCATGCTTTTGATAACGCTATATGAAACCATCATGCCTAATCCCGTCCCTTTATTTTTTGTCGTGAAGTAAGGCTCACCTAAACGGTATATTTGTTCCTGTGTCATCCCAATTCCCTGATCTTGAATCTTAATTTGGATGGTGGTGGCAGCACGAATTAACTGTATGTATATTACACCATCATGTTGCATCGATTCTACGCCATTCTTTAAGATATTGAACAAGCATTGCTGGAATTTCTTCCTTTCCCCCATGATATAATAAGCTCCATCTTCAATTAGGGATAGCTTCAATTCTGTTCGATTATTGTTAGCCAATGGTTTTATGTTGTTCACGACATGCTGAATTTCCTCGGATACCCTTAATCGCTCTGTGTTTTCAGGGCTTATGGCAGCAAATGTCAAATAATCATTAATGACTTCCGTGGCCCGATCTAATTCCTTCAGTGCAATATTTGCATAATTGACCTTTGTATGGGAAGGCACGTCTTCGCTTAACATTTGAATATAGCCCCTGGTAACAGTAAGGGGATTTCTGACTTCATGAGATATGCTTGCAGCCAGATGACTAACGATTTGCAATTTTTCCGCCTTCACTAATTTTTCGAGAACCTGAAAATTAGTGAGGATGACTTCCCAAAGTAAGATTACAACAACGATTCCTATGACTTGGATCGTGAAGTATTGTTTCCATAGACTTATTCCGATAGTAAGTTCAAATACTTCTATTGAAATAAACTGTGTGAGAATTTGCACAATGAAGATTAATGATATACCGATGAGAATTTTTTTAATGACAGACATTTTCAGATAGTATTTAGATATAAAAAACAAGGAAACTCCAATGAGTGGAAAGGTGATGCATGAAATGTAAAATCCATTTTCCCCCCCTGATAAATAGCGAATTAGAAGAGTGATGACTATCAATATGATTCCTAACCGATAGCCTCCATATAAACCGCCTAAAAGAAAAGGGATCCATCTAAGATCCCAAACGAAATCCTCTTCTATAACAACGGGAAATAGCATGCATAGAACAAGTGAAAGAATAGGGAAAATCGATAGGAAGGATCCTTTTAATGCATCTAAACGATATACGTACTTCACTAGATAGCTCATTTGCAATAAAAAGATCGGAAAAAGGATAATTAAAAAGTTAATCAGTAAATCTTTTGTCATAAGATTCATTTTTACACCGAACTTTCGATATTTTTCGAAGATTTAGACAGGTGTATCAATCATAACAAGATAGAGAATGATAAGCTAGTGGAATTTCCATGCTGGTCTAAAAAAAGATGCAGCTAGAGGGACCAACAAAGAAAGCGGATGATTCAGGGCTAGAAAAAAACACTGAAACGACGAAGTCATTTCAGTGCCATCAAAAAAAGATCCGAATACGAACTTAATAAAGAGCTGACTTTGCGAGCATGGTAATTGTCGCATCATCCATCGGAGGATTATGAAGTCCTGCGCGTACATCCCTATAGTAACGTTGCAGGGGATTATTTCGTTGTAAGCTTTTGGCCCCAACGACTCTCATCGCTTTATCGACGATGGAAATCGATTTGTTGACGACCGATAACTTAACAGCACCCAATTGCTTCGATAATTCATCATGATCTTCAGGGTGCCGCACCCATTTTTCTGCGACAGAGTAGAGGAAATGGTGTGCTTCGCCCAATTCCAGTTCCATCTCCCCGATTGTCCGTTGAACATTCGGAAGGTCCCTGATTGGTCCTGGTAAGCTATTGGGAGAATAGGTTTTCGCAAATTCGACTGCGTAATTTCTGGCAGCCACTGCGATACCCAAGTAGCATGCCGGTATATGTAATAGCCACGCTTCAGGTTTTCTTTTTTCACCAGGATTGCTTTTCATCACATAATACTTTTCAGGCAGACTGACATCATTTAATACCAAATCGTGACTTCCTGTCCCCTGCATGGAAATCATATCCCAAGTTTCTTCTATACTTACCCCCATTACATCACGATGAATTAAAAATGTGCCTAGCTGCTCATCCTCGGGAACCCATGCCGTTACTAGAAAAATATCAAGGACGGGTGAGAGTGTAGTGAAAGTCTTTCTGCCATTCAAATTCCATTGATGACCCTTTTTGATAGCGATCGTTTCCGGTCGGCCTCCGCGCGTCGGGCTTCCCGTTCCAGCCTCGGATGCTGCCGTGTTGATGAGAGCGCCTTTCGACACTTCATCAAACAATTCATTCATGACTCCTTTTTCCCATGGTCTCTTCTCCGTTAAGGATAGGACCGTTCCGACATGCCACCCTATTCCTAAGGCTGTCGGGCCGCAATATTGGGCTATTTTTTCTTGGCATAGGAGAAAATCATATAAGGAACCTCCATATCCTCCATCTTCTTTTGCTAAAGTTAATTGGGGATATCCGAATTCCTTTAACACCTGAATGTTTTCAAAAGGAAATCCCTTTGAATCATCAAGCGCTTCAGATCGGCCGGAAAAGGACTGAATCGCTTCCTCTAATTTTTGAATATATTCTTTTTGCTTCTGTGAATGAAAAAACGACATGAAGATCATCCTCCTGTAGTAAACAAAATCCTGAACCATTTAGCAGCAGAAACAGAACTGCGAACGCCACTTTATCATATCACCTTAGTGTAGTTTATGATTTGAATCTGCCCATTAAGAGTCAATATCTTCATTTTTATATTCTTTGTTCGCATTCTTGTAAGCTTCCTTCGCCTGATCAATATCTTTGTTTTCGAGAAAGTAAGCTATCGCTGCTTGCCCGATTCCATATGTGACCGCGCCAGCTACCGCACCGGAAACCGCTAGACCAGCTCCTGGGATGAATCGGACTGCAGCCCTGACACCTTCCCTGACAAGGAGACCGATTCCAACATTGATCCCTAATGCCGCAATGAATTCACTTGCAGTTTTTGTATTGATTTCCTTATCCGCGATAAAACCAATCACCACAATCATCAAACCTTGAATGCCGGTTAAAATGGGAAAATCAGCGAAAGGTATTGGCTCTGCACCTATTAAACCGGCTATTGCCGTAAATGTTCCCACTATCGTCCGCGCGAATTTCTTCTTAACGAATTGGCTCTGCATCGCTTTGGCGGTCTTCAGCTTCGCTTCACTGGGTAAGGCCTCGATCAAGTAATCAGAAAGCAAATCTATGTTCCAACGCATATCATATTCAATATTTCCTTCTTCATCAAAATCAATATACGAACAAATAGGAATGATGTTCAATAGTGGTATTTCACACTCTTTAAATCGTTTTGACATCAAAGCGACGGCTTCATCAATATTCTGTTTTTTCTTAGGATTGGCATCAAAAGGTGCTTGTTTATAATGTGGCGGATCTAATTCATCCACTTGGGTGACCACACAGATTACGGGTACATCATAATGGTGATTCTCTTTAACAATTTTGCGCAGCTTATTCAACTCATTTAAATCTTCTTCAACCCTTGAATCTGTTTCTTTTGCTTTAATCAAGAAAAGAAACACATCAGGCTGTTCTTCGGTTACCGCTTTTATCAATTCATCCATTGGTGTTTCTTCTTCGAACTCTTCCGTAGGAGCTTCACTCTCACCCAGTCCCCGGGAGTCCAGCAAACGGATTTTGGGCTCGGCATCACTCGGGTACCAAAGCCATTTTCCCTTACCCGTTCCAGATTTAACGGAACTGACATATTGCCGTTCCTGTCCAAACATCGCATTGATCAGTGATGATTTTCCGGACCCTCGCCTTCCGACAAGAGCAATTCGCGGTTCCCTTGCATCAACTGTCATCGTTTTAAGCTTTAGGAGCTGGTCGAGCATTTTGTTCTTTTTCGATTGTGAAATGGGCAGCTTATCTACCTGGCCTTTAATGAAACTGAATATGCTTCCCATTTCTTCGTGTTTTTCCACCATCAGTCATTCCCCCTTGTTAAGAAGTTTTTTAAGTAACATTTACCCTTGAACGATTCAATTTAAGCATGTAACTTCAATCTCCTTGCAAAATTAGGGGCTCCATTTCTTATATTCATTTAACTCTTTTCTTTTAAGAACATAACGACACTGGCCATGTATTTTTGGATTTCCTGGACTTGAAAGGCTGCAGAATCCGCAATCTGTTTGTAATGATGCTGTCCTTCATCTGTGATTCGTAAATACCGTTTAGTTCGTTTTTCACTTTCCCATCTGCCGACAAGAAGGCCGTTCTCTTCCATTTCATGAGATAAATCGTATAAATAGCCGTTTGAAGCGATCCAACCGAACTGATTTTTAAGCAGATCGCCAATTTCCCCCATGTAAATGGGCTTCTTAGTGAAAGCGGCTTTTAAAGTTACATAACGGACAAGGTCTTTTACCGATATTATTTTTGAGAAATACGACCTGTATTCTTCTGGAAGTTCATTAATAACCGGTGGGTTTTCACCAGAACCCCTTAAATCAAACATGAAGCGATCAATGACCTTTTTCACTTCGGAAAACCGTTCCAGGAAATTTTCTTGGTACCATATGTAAAGCTCTTTGCCTTTTTCAGTAATTTGATAATAATTTCTTCCCTTATTCGTATATAATGATAAATGGTTGGATTCGACTAGCGTATTGGATATTTTACATAGATAGTCATAGCTATGTACTTTTCCAGTGAACGTATTTTTTAGGTCCTGATGAATTGCCCTTGGATAATTCGCTTTTATTCTCAAAGAGTGTAGTAAAAAAATCGTTAAAAATTCCCGCTGGCTCAACCCAACCGTTTCAACCGTTGCAGACAGTTTCTCCCCTTTCTTCACTGTCAAAACCCCCTTTATATACTGTTTATATAACATATTTATTAATTATTTCTTCCTTCCCCTTATTATCCTGTGCTCCCACATAATAGTAAAGTTTTTACTGCCTAACTGCCTAGTACTAATTTTTCGAATTCGATCTATTGTGGGATGAAGAAATTAAGAATATTCTGTCGAGGTTTATTTTAAAATATTTAAATAAAACAAAAAGAAGAAACGGCCTTATCTTGTGCCGTTTCTTCTTTTTGTTTACTGTTCCGTTAAAATGATCGGATCTTCTTTTGTAATGACGAGGGTATGTTCATATTGGGCGGAGAGTTTTCCATCTGCCGTTCTTGCCGTCCAGCCGTCTTGGTCCATTTTCATATGCCATGTTCCTGCATTCAACATTGGCTCGATCGTGATGACCATCCCCTCTTTTAAACGGGCACCTTTACCTGGCTTACCATAATGTAGGACTGTTGGGTCCTCGTGCATGGTTTTACCGATTCCGTGCCCTGTAAAATCGCGAACAACAGAAAACTTTTCACCTTCTGCATATGACTGGATTGCATGCCCGATGTCCCCAAGACGGTTTCCTGCCCGTGCAACTTCGATGCCCCTATATAAAGCATTCTTGGTTACATCCATTAAACGCTGAGCTTCATCGGAAACTTCTCCGACTGCATATGTCCAAGCTGAATCCGCCAACCCTCCGTTAAGGTTCACTACCATATCAATCGTAACGATGTCTCCCTCTTTTAAGGCCTTCTTTTGCGGAAAGCCGTGGCAGATTACATCATTCACTGATGCACACGTTGCATATTTGTAGCCGTTATAGCCCTTTTGTTCAGGAGTAGCACCATGCTCCTCCAAGTACTTATCGACAAATTCTTCGATTTCCCAAGTCGTGATGCCCGGTTTTATCATTTTTGCAATTTCTCTATGCGTAGCAGCAAGAAGTTTGCCCGCTTCATGCATCAAATTTATTTCTCGTTCACTTTTAATGGTTATCATTTAAAATCCTCTTTCGTTTTATAACTTTTCTGATTGAGACTCCTTATTTATCATATGCCTTTTTTTATATAAAAAGCAACCAAAAACCCGGTAAAAATCACCGGGTTAATTAATTCTTGACCTTTTCTGTACCTGTAATTCCGAGAAAAATAAGCTTTTGAATTACAAAAGTGATAAAAACACGTTTTCCTTTACCCAATTGCTCTATGATTATTTTTCCGGGGGTGAATTACCTACAACATTATAATCACTATGGGACTTAATTGTCTCAAAAATTCTATATAGGCCCATTCGCATTAATTGGATACAGATTCCCATTTAATGCGAATGAAACTCTACCTGTTTCCTCTGATACTACCAATACAAGGGCATCACTTCGTTCAGATAAACCTAAAGCAGAGCGATGTCGTGTTCCAAGTTTTTTTCCCCCTGTTGGTCTGTCTGAAAGCGGAAGGACATTTGCTGCGGAAACAATCTGATTTTGACTAACCAATACGGCACCATCATGTAGTGGATTTCCAGGAAAAAAAATTGATTCCAATAAAGAATGGGTTAACTCCGCTCCTATTGAAATACCTGGTTGGATTAAAGAATCAAGAGAATCTCCCCGTTGAATAACAATCAACCCTCCATGTCTCAAGTTCGACAAATTTTGTACGCAAATTGATAATTCGGGATATTTGTCCGTAAATGGTGACAAATAACAGTTCAAATAAAATGTTGCTGCTTTCATATCGATGTATACGAATTTATTCTTTATTTTCTCGAAATTTCCAAGAAGACAATAATTTTCATCACCCATTGCTTCTAAATTATCCTGTAATGCCGATATTACTTGACGAATTTCCTCTTTTAACATTTGTTTCATTGGTGAAAAATCACAATTGCCATTAGTCACAGGCATGCACCTCCCTTTTATTATTTCACTCTCTTTTTTTCAATAAATCTTAATTGGCTCTCTATAAAGAACATTCTTATTTTCCCTAGCTCTGTTTATGCCTTGTTAAATTTATAATTATGAATGTACTTAAAGTTTGTCTTCAAGATAATTAATTATTCATCTTAACTATCAATCAGTAATGAATTCACATTTTTTTATGTCATATGGACAAGGTAAGAGAATAGATATGTTAATGACCTGTTGAAAGATATCTTATAATAAGAGGTGGTATTAGATGCCTTACGTAACAGTATTTGACCAAGGAACGTTTGAAGTTGAAAATGGAAAAAAGTTAGTATTAGCATTGGAGGATAATGGTATTAATATTCTTCACCGATGCGGCGGGAAGGCTAAATGTACAACTTGCAGAGTGGAAATATTGGCAGGTGATTTTTTGGAGGTCACACATGAAGAAAAAAAGGTCTTTGAAGAAAAAGGAATGGAAGATCATTTGCGTTTATCTTGTCAAATTTACGTGAATGGAGACATAACCGTTCGCCCGATCAAGACAATTGAGAACTCTGGACTTCCTGCCGGGCCAAGGCCTGCAGACTAAATAGTAGTATCAAAAAACATCAAAATGACTAAAAATAGTTTTTCTAGTCGTTTTGATGTTCTTTTATCTTTTGCTAAATGATTTACTTCTTTTCCATGACCGCAAAGTAATTATCTTCATTATCAGCAAAATTGAAGACTCTTCCAGATGGCATATTCACAAGTTCGCCCACTTTGATATTCTTCTCCGAAAAGTCTTTATATAATTCATCAAGATTATCCGAGTAAAACATTAAAGAAGGTGTATTAAGATTTAATTCCGGCTGCATTTTAGCAATGAATTCCTTATTATGCAGGATGATACTCGTTTGTGCTTCCTTTGTTGGGGCTATTTCAATCCATCTTAGCCCTTGGCCGTTATTTTCTTCAGAAATTACACTAAAACCGAATTTTTCCGTCCAAAATTTCAATGACTCGTCTTGGTTATTTACATATAACATGATTTGACCGACTTTATTAATCATTTGCTTCTCTCCCTTTCTGCTAGCTCCGTTATTAATGATATCCATTACTTATAAGCATATTGTTGGTTGGAATTATATAACCAATTGAATCGTATAATAAATACAAGATTTAATCAATATTCACCAAGATTCCATTTACCGACTGGGAAGTCAATTTCTTTCGTATTTTGCTTAATTATTTCTTCTGCATAATCCAAATAATCTGTATGTGCGAATTCCCTTCCAGATATTGCGATACCACAGTTAATGGTACTTTAACTCTAACTCTCTTGGAGTAAAAAACCGTCTATGTTTTAATGCTCCTATTCAATTCATCAAGTGTAAAAGAAAAATGATATTTTTAGGAAGCTTCCCATGGTAGTTAAAAAAAGCCTTATAAACTTTACATACAGAAATTCACAGGAGTTGCAGGACTTTTCAATTTTCCCCAGAACTTCTATACAGAGTATTTCTTAAAGGAGAGTGAAATGGTGGTTATATCGAAAGAGGGTTTGTTAAATATATTGGAAGGCAACAGGAGATTAACAATGCGGGTGGTTGAAGCCTTCCCTGAAGAGGTATTATTTCACTATACCCCGGCCGGGAAGCTTCGCCCTTTCGCAGAGATGGTTAAAGAAATCATGAACATTGAGATTGGATATATGCGTGGTATTGCACTTAGTGTTTGGGAGTATCCAGATTCGTTTGCTGGAATTTCCACCAAAGAGGAACTAGTTTCAGCATGCGAAGCAGTAAGGGATGATACTAGGAAACTGTGGGAGGAAATGACCGAGGAAACGCTTGCAATGGTGGAAAAGGATCCCTTTTTCGGTCCCTCACAAAGCCACTTTGACAGACTTCAATATGCCTTGGAAAATGAGATCCATCATAGGGGACAAGGTTATATCTATCTTAGAACACTCGGAATTGAACCACCGGAGTTTTTTGTCAGGTAATAATGAAACATAATGTCAATAAACTTGTAGCAACGAATAAAAATTAAAAAAATTGGAGTGAGATAGATGTCAGTTGATGCATATCTTAATTTTAATGGGAATTGTCGAGAAGCAGTAGAGTTTTACGCAGAGGTTTTTGTAACGGAACAACCAAATATCATGACCTTTGGTGAAACACCACCTAATCCGGAATTTGCCCTTCCAGAAGAAGCGAAAGATTTAGTCATGCATACAAGGCTAAATATTAATGGAAGCAATGTCATGTTTTCCGATACTTTTCCTGGTATGCCCTTTGTTGAAGGCAACAATATCAGCCTGGCATATGTCGGTAATGATTTGGATGAAATAAAATCGATCTTTAACAAACTAAGTGTAGGCGGCACGGTTGGTCTAGAGCTCCAAGAAACATTCTGGAGTAAAATTTACGGTCAGTTAACCGATAAATTCGGAATCAAATGGCAATTCAACTTCGAGAGCTGAGAAATGAACATGACCCTTTATTGATTAATCTCCAATTTGGATATAGGTCTTTTCACTGGTGAAAAGTTCTATATCCTATTTTATTTCCATCACCAGGGGCAAAGATACTGTAACTAGCATAAGGATATAATTTTTCGTTAACCCTTAGAGGATGCTATATAAAGGTTATTAGTTAAATGATTGGCTAGTAAAAATTGAATTCTCAAACGCTTTTAATTTCACCCTAACCATTACATAATTTTTTAGGTTCCTGATAAATGGTGTATAGTAATAGGGTATTTCAATAATCGAAAAAACTAATTTCTTTTATAACCCCAATAACTGAAGGGTTTAGTTATAAAAGACTTGCTAATATGTAACCGAAAAGGAGAAATTATGAAAAACAAAATTCAAAAAATCACAACCAACTTGTGGTTTGATAATCAAGCTGAAGAGGCGGCAAAGTTCTACACATCCATCTTCGAAAATTCTAAGATCGGTAGAATTACTCGCTATGGAAGAAATCAAATCCACGGGAAGCAAGAAGGGTCAGTGATGACAGTGGAATTTGAATTGGAAGGACAAGCATTCGTAGCATTGAATGGCGGTCCTCAATTCAAATTCACAGAGGCAATATCATTTATCATCAATTGCGAGGATCAAGAAGATGTGGATTATTATTGGGAAAAACTTTCCGAAGGCGGAGACGAAAAAGCGCAAGTGTGCGGTTGGCTGAAAGATCGATTTGGTGTGTCATGGCAAATTGTCCCTGCGGAACTAACCGAGATGGTAAACGACGCCAATCCTGAAAAATCAGAAATGGTTATGAAAGCGTTGCTTCAAATGAAGAAAATTGACATAAAAACTTTAAAGCAAGTGTATAAGGGATAGGATCCAAGAAACAACTATCTTGTAAGATCTGTTTATTCTAGTAAAGTATACGATTTTGAAGTAACTAAAACCTAGTTTCTCGTTATTGTAGGTGTGAAATTAGGTTTTGATATTTGAATTTCCTTAAAGCTGTTAATCCCCATTCCCCTGGCGATCCCCCTATTAGAAAAGAAAAACCTTATTAAGTATAATGAAATAAATGATCTAGATAGTTTTTAAGGGAGAAATAGAAACGATGGACAATATATTTACTCCAGCACTACAGCGTGGCGATAAAATAATAGAAAGAAAAATCCGCTATGACTCCTTAGTTGTGGAATATAATTGTTTGCTGTTAAAAGCACAAAATCAACATGTCGTGCTTTTTCATGAAATCATGGATTCGTTCACGATGAAAGCGGGTCCTATAAAACTAACCATTCCTATAGGCAGTTATACAATTGCTCATTATTGGAAAGACCGTCCTTATAATTTATACATTTGGAGAGATAGCCAAGGGAATTATTTAGGATCCTATTTTAATATTGTAAGGAATACATATATGGAGGATAAGCTGGTTTCCTTTGAGGATTTGATCATTGATATCTTGGTGCTTCCGGGTGGGGCACATTTTATTTTAGACGAGGAAGAGTTACCTGTGCCATTAGAGCACTATGAGAGTGGTTCTGTTAAACAAGCCCTAAACTCTTTACTTGATTCCATTGATATTCTTCTTTCACAAACCATTTCAGAATCCGTGAAACTCTATAAACATAAAGACCTCCTTCCATGGTTGAACAACAAATGACATTGGTTTTGATACTTTGAATTCCACAACAGTGAAACCTTTAGCATGAACAAAAAGCCTACTTCATTCAGTAGGCTTTTTTTGTTCTCCCTCACTCACCATCAGCTTGAGCCGATATACTGTCGGCAAGCTCCTCAATGTTCTTAGATACCTTCGCACTGTATGAATAATCACCGTAGCAATATGGGTATCGAAAATTCTCTTTGTCTCCGCCGCAATCATAAAGGGTAGGGTTTTTTTCGACCTGAAGCATGGAAAACTTCTTCGCAAGCTCCTCAGTATGCTTGCCCCCTTTATTCGCAACGAAATCAATATAACCAATTCCCATGTTATATGCTTGAATGATCGTGGCAAAATCCACGTCCTTTTCATTGCCATATTCATTGATTCTCTTAAAATGTTTCACTCCATACTTAATGCTTTCCGTTGGTTCTGTGATTGTATTTGGATCAAGACCCGCTGACTCAGATGCCTGCATTGGGTCACCGCCCCGTCCTCGGCTTTCCTGCTGCATCAAAGCAATCAATGTCGAAGTATGCTCCTCAAGCCCGTATTTAGCCAACTCGTCTCTGAGAAGTGAACTATACTTTTTCACGTTCGTAAAAGAATCAAGCGTATTTACTGATGTGGAAACATTTTCGGAATTTGGGGTTCGCATGATCTCCTTTATTAGCAAAAATGCAAAGATGAGGATAAAAATGACTAAAACATTCTTTGATTTCTTACGTTTCTTCTTCACAATCTCTCTCCGTTATCTCTAAGTTATATATTTATATCTTAACAAATAGTAAGAGTAATAACTATTTAGAATACCAATTAAATGTTCTTGAAAATGAGATTACTAGCATTGAATTAGTATTTTATCTTTAACTCTTAACTTAACCCGCAAGAAAACTTAAAAATACCTGGTCACTCAGCGTATGTTTTTTCGGATAATGAGACACCCTATTATGTGGAGGTGATAGGTATGGATAGGAAGAATGATAAAGAAGAAGTCCTTGATGATAAAAAGAAAAAAAATAGAACTGAGTTTGGGGCAGATCCTGATGAACAAGAAATGAATGGTCTGTATGGTATGTTGGAAACTGAATATGAAGATAAGCTTCATGATAAAGAAAAATAACGAATGGTTTCTTGGAATTTTGTTAAGCGCCTTGTATGGCGTTTTTTTAATGAGTTCATCTGTTTTGAGCTTCTTGAATCTATTCTAAAGGTTCGCATTTAGGCTATAAACTGATTTTTTACATAAGCAAAAAAAACGAAAACCCAGAAAGTCTTCGTTTTTATCAAATCAAAAAAAGTTTTGGTCTCTCATAAAGGATACGATTAAAAAGGGAGTGACCTAATACTGGCACTCCCTTTACTTAATTAGTATTGTGATGATTGTCCGCCATCAATCGGAATGACTACCCCGTTAATGAACTCTGATTCCCCTGATAATAAGAAAGCGACTAAACGGCCGACTTCTTCAGGTTTACCAAAGCGTTTCTTAGGATTCACACTGACGAAATCCGCCATTGCTTCTTTCCAATTCTCCCCGCCTATTTGCCTGAATGAACCTTCTACCATCGCTGTTAAGATTACTCCTGGTGCAATGGCATTTATGCTGATTCCGTATTGACCATATTCTATGGCAGCTGTTTTTGTTAATCCTGCTACAGCATGTTTACTTGCAACGTACGCAGCTTGGTTGAGCACTGCACGAATTCCGCCTACAGAAGCAACGTTCACCACTGCCCCTGATCCTTGTTCTTTCATGATTGGCAGGATGTATTTCATGCCATAAAATACACCATTAATATTGATGTCCGTTACTTTGTTGAAAACGTTGCTATCGTATTCAGCCGTTGGTGCCTGTTTACCTTCGATACCCGCATTATTATAAAAACCATCGACTCTACCATATTTGCTGACTGTTTGGTCTACATAGTTCTTTACCGCTTCTTCATCTGATACATCTGCAGTGATCAGAAGCACGTCTGAATTTGGTGCAATTTCAAAGATTAATTTTTTTGTTGCTTCCAAAGATGCATCGTTTAAATCAACTAATGAAAGTTTGGCTCCTTCTTTAGCCATTTCCAATGCGGCTGCTTGGCCTAAACCTGATCCTGCACCTGTAATGATTACTACTTTGCCATCGAATCGTTTGCTCATATGTCAAAACTCCTTTTTAAGTTATCTGGAAAATCTATTTGATTATAATGATTATCCCTTAAAGCTTAAGAATCCATCATCAACAGGAATGACTTGTCCATTAATGGCATCCGCTTTTTCAGAGAACAAGAACGTTACAACTTCAGCAACTTTTTCTGGCTGAATCAATTTTTTTCTCATATGAAGTTGTGCCAAACTGTCCAGGAACTCTTGATCATCACCAATGATCGGCGTTTCGATAAAACCTGGTGCAACACCGACAACACGAATCCCATATTGCGCAAGTTCAATTGCTCCTGATTTAGTCATGGCGATGACTGCAGCTTTTGCAGCATGGTAATTAAAGCTGCCAATTGAAACCATCGTCCCATATATTGAAGCTGTATTAACAATCGTTGCGCCTGTTACCCCAAGCTCCACCATCTTCCGTGCTGCATAATACATGCCATAATAAACGCCGTGTTGGTCAACATCAACGACTCTGTGGTAAGACTCTGGATCCATCTCTAAAAATGGTTTTACTAGTCCAATTCCAGCGTTGTTGAAAATTCCGTCGATGGTGCCATGACTGGCAACTGCAGCTTCTACCATCGCTTCCACTTCTTCCGCTTTAGCTACATCCACTTTCACAAAAGAAGCCGTACCTCCCTTTTGTTGAATAGATTCAGCCGTTTCTTTAGCAGCAACATCATTGTAATCAGCCGCTACGACAATAGCCCCCTGTTCAGCTAATTTAAATGCAGTTTCCTTTCCAATTCCGCTGCCTGCTCCTGTAATTACTATGACTTTTCCTTTTAAACTCATGTATTCGTCCCCCTATACTAAAGTTTATTGCTTATCAGATTAAAATGGCCCCGCCGTCGATTACAAGTTCTTGACCCGTAATGTGGCTGGAAAGATCTGATACTAAGTACATCATTAGATTTGCAATTTCCTGCGGCTCAGCATACCGACCATCCGGAGTCGTTGCTTCCAACTGTTTTCTAGCCGCTTCAGCTGCCGCGGAATCACCTTGACCAAATCCGCTTTCAATCGACCGCATCATAGCCGTGTTGACGACACCTGGGCAGACTGCATTCACCCGTACACCGTGGGGAGCAACTTCGACACCAGCAGTTTTCGTCATTCCAAGAACCGCATGTTTACTTGCACCATACGCCACCATGTTTGGCGTTGCGAGTAAACCAGCTCCAGAAGCTGTATTCACGACCGCCCCGCTTTTCTGTTCAATCATATAGGGCAATACATGTTTCAAACCCAAGAAAACGCCGCGTACATTTATTGACATTAATTGATCGAAAACTTCAGTAGGATAATCGACAAGTGGCATGATTTTGCCTTCCCACCCAGCATTATTCAGGAAAATATCGATTTTCCCATAAGAATCTATCGTTTTTTGAACATAATTTTTTATATCGTCTTCATTTGTAACATCGGCTTTAATGAACTTCGCTTCGCCGCCTTTTTCTTTGACTTCATTTACCGTTAACATGCCAGCCTCTTCAGAAAGGTCAACAACAACCACTTTGGCTCCATTTTCTGAAAGTGTAATAGACGCTGCCCGGCCGATACCCCCGCCGCCACCGGTAACAATTGCTACTTTTTCTGTAAAATCAAATGCTTGCATAATATTCTCCCTTTCTCCCTTTGATCTTGGTGAAGATATTCTTATTTGAATACGATTACATCATAACATTACTTTTGTCGATTGTCGACAATTTGGTTTTAGAGTCAAAGACTCTACATCACTCCGCGATTCAGGGCTTCCTGAATTTCATTTTTTGCTTTAACGAAATCACCTTCGAGAATGGCCTCAATAGACATTTTTAATCTGAAATGGAAATTTTCCATCGTTTCTGTATTCCATTGACTTTGGGCAAAAACCATGAGGATATGACTGGCCTCTTCAAAAAATCTTGATAAAGCCTTGTTTTTAGCAATTGATAAAATATATCGAAATATCTGTGTTGCCCTTTTTTGATACTCGATTACATTACCTTTTTCACACTCATCGGTTGCACTTTCCAAATGCTTTCGTAATGATTGCTTATTTTCTGCGTGCCAATTCCCTTGTGAAAATTCAAAGCCCATCTGGATCAGCCCGATCGTAACATCATTATATTCAATGATTTCCTTTTGTGAAAATGGCTTGACGATCGTTCCCCGCCTCGGTATTCTCTCAACAATACCGTCAACCTGCAATAGATAAAGCGCTTCGCGTACAGGTGCACGGCTCGTATTCAATTCTTTGGAAATGTCTTCTTCGACAATTTTCTCTCCAGCTTCTATTTCCCCTTCAATGATTTTTTTTAAAATGTGTTTAGCGATTTGTTGTGGTAACGATTCCCCAAAATAAATGCCATCTGTCAAATTGGAAGTATTTCCAAACATCTTTCAGCACTCCTATACTTCTATAATTAATTGTGGTTCTTTTAGTATAACATAAGGATAGGAATTAACTTCCTTTGTAAAATACATACCATAATGGTAACCAACTAAGAAAAAGAGTATTAACCGTTGTGGAAAAAGCTCAAAAACGCGAGGAATTATACTAATGCTTCTGATTTTGGAATTAAATTCAACAGATATAGAGCCCCTTTTATAGAAAGGGCTCCATGTGTACATTTTTAATCCACAAGCCTAGGTTTCGCTGGATCGCAGTTTGGCTTTTCTGTGTCTGTCGATTCAGCAAGTTTCGTTAAATAATAACATTCTTCACGCCACATATGATCTGCCATTAATGGCGAAAATGTTCCAAGAGCCTGCGCACTGAGGTCAAGCTCCTCCAATTCATGCAGAAAGTGCTGAAAGAATTTAATTTCCAATGTGACGTCCGAATTCATTTTTTCCAATGCTGGAAATGTTGACAGATTGGTTCGTAAAAATCCAGCCATTTCAACAGCTTTTAAATAAAAATCATTAAAATGTTTTTTATATTGGTCACTTTTCTCTTTTAATCTTTTTTCAACATCATCCATATTGGATGATATTGCACCTGCATGCCCTGCTGCATCCAACAGCCAAAGCAAATGGTGATGTAGTTCATGAAAAACCGGCGGCATTTGATTTGAATTGAAGTATTTCAATAATCTTAAATATTCTTCTAATTCGTTCACCATATGATTAATGAATGAAGGTGAAAGATGTATTTTTATTTTACCTACTAGATGTTCTTTAAGTAGGCATAGCTTAAACTCTCGAAACCTTAATGCCTCTTCTTCTGCCATGGCAGTTAGTTGCGAAATCTCTTCTGAATTGGCTTTACCAAGGAGAGTATCAAAAATCCGAATGAATTCTGAGGCAATTTCAATGTTTTCCACTTCAACCGGAGCTAAAGACTCATGGATGAACCTGCCATGGTCTCCTAAGATTTGCAGCCAAAACCGATGCTCGAATCTTGCTGTTTTTTCCAAAAACTCGTTCATTCGCTCTCCCCCATAATTTAAAGTATCGATTGCACTCATGATTTTTTATTCCTTTAAGGATATACATATGAACAAAAAATGAAAAAAAGGTCAGCAAATTTATATTAAATGATTATCATTCTTAAGCGAAAAGAGAAAGGTGCCCTGCACCCTGTTTGCTCATCAACTTATTCTAACCAAGCAGCTATTGAATGCTTCCTCACTAGTCATACCTTACCGAAATAAATCTTAACGTAGCGTTCCAAATGTTTAATTCAAATGATGTATATCAAAGTTTATTACAGCTTATATTAGATCGGATTTCAAAAGAATATCTCCAAGAACTTTTATATAGACTTATATAGTCCCAAAAAATTCGGATACAAAAAACGAGCCCCTGAATAATTGGCTCGCCTTCGTAAGAAAATTAATAATTTGAGTCATTTACATCGGCTTCCATATCGATTTCCATATCCATTAGAGCTGAGCTCAAGCTTTTTCCATGCCGATCCAATGTAAGTGATTTTGTAACGCCTCCGCCTAGTGCGTTTTGCATGACAAAATTCAATGCTCCAATTTTTGGCAGTTCATACCTAACCACTTCACCCTTCACTATTTCATGAAAGTATTCCTTAACCTTTTCTGCTGTTACCTGTTTTTTTACTTTTTCATAATCTTCCATACGATAGACGATGACGGAAACATTTGAAATATTTCCTTTATCCCCTGATCTAGAGTGCGTGACTTGCTTGAGTTTCAATCTTGTCGACCTCCTCGTACGTTACGTTGATTGTAATATCTTCGCTAGGAATAAGAATTGAGGCAATTGACACAACCTCTTGGACACTAACCCGCACACCACCGCCTCCAGCAGGCCCATTAGTATATAGTGCTTCCACCTCTTGGCCAATTAAATTAGCGGCTCTTTTATCAGCAGTCCTGGCTGCCACCCTTAATCGTACCTCCGATAGTCTTTCTCCGTCATACAAAGGTGCCGAAATAGAGGATCCATATAAAGAATTAGAACCAATATGATCGATTCTCATTTCTTGAATTTCAATATTAGCCTGAATCAATCGATGTCTCACTACTTCTTCTGCCAGTCTTGACCTTCCCAAACAACCCGAACCTCCGTAACTAATTTCTGCTTCAACTATGTATCCGTCCAAATAGCCGATGCTCGTTTTATAGTAACCGCTCTTCTTTTTTCCAGACACTCCCTTAATATGCACTTGGTTTGTTTCTTTTTCTATCACTTCTATTTGAGAAAAATCAGCGATAACATCAGGGGTAAGATATCGGGTTGGGTCGTGAATTTCATATACAACCTGTTCCTTTACGGTAGCAGTCGTAACCATGCCTCCCGAATCCTTAAGCTTGGTTAAAAAAAAATCCCCATTTTCCTGTACTTCGGCGATCGGATAACCGACATTCCATAAGTCCGGAACATCCTTATACCCCGGATCTGCGAAATAACCACCGGTCACTTGAGCTGCACACTCGAGTAAATGACCAGCGGCTGTACCCCTACCAAGAAGCTCATAGTCTGTATCCAGCCAACCAAATTCATGCTTGAGTGGTGCAACTACTAATGAAGGATCTGATACCCGGCCCGTAATTACAATGTCTGCCCCTTCCCGCAAAGCGGTAACAATTCCAGAAATTCCGATATAGGCATTTGCAGAAATTATGGAAGACTTCAACTCTTTCAATGGGACTCCGGTTTCAATAATTGTACAATCCATGTACTTCCCAATGCTCGGATATACATCATCCCCACTTACAGCTGCTATTTTTAAATTACTGATGCCTTTTTCCTCTGCTATATTCTTAACAACCTTAGCGGCTGCGAGAGGGTTTGCTGCTCCCATATTGGTGATTAATGTAACATTATTCTCGACACACAGAGATAAGACCTTATCCATACGATACTTCAATAAATGGTTGTACCCCTTATCTGAATTTTTCATTTTCTCCTGCTGTGCAAGGGCAATTGTTCTCTCTGCTAAGCATTCAAAGATGATATAATCCAAATCTCCTTTTTGAATTAATTCCATCGCTGGCTCAATTCGATCGCCTGCGTATCCTGCACCCGAACCAATTCTAATCTTCTTCATAATAAAGTCCTCCCTTCAAGCTCCAGTAGGAATTGGAGCAATACTTGATCGTCACGATTGATATAAATTAACTGATTGAAGGGTACGCTTAGCACGTTCTACAATTGGAAGGTCAATCATTTTCCCTTCAAGCTGCAAAACGCCTTCCCCTTTGGCTAATGCCTGTTCGAACGCTCTTACAATTCCTTCTGCTTCCTCGATTTCTTCAGGGCTAGGGGCGAAGACCTGGTTTACAAGATCGACCTGATCAGGGTGAATGATTAATTTCCCTTGAAATCCAAGCTCCTTAACAAGCTGGGTTTCGGCTAGAAAGCCTTTATGATCTTTAATATCAACAAAAACCGTGTCAATAGGAGGTCCAACTCCCGCAGCCCTGGAAGTAACAACCAATTGGGATCTTGCATAGAGCAATTCTTGGGCATTCTTCGTTATTATTGCATTTATATCGAATGCATAGTCCATGGAACCGAATGCAAGCTGCTGAACTCTCTGACTAGCAGATGCGATTTCAAAAGAATTATATAATCCTAAAGCAGACTCTATTAAAGGTACAATTTTTATTTGGCCTTTATTTAGATTCTTTTTAGATTCCCCTTCAACTAATATATGATCTAAAGACATAATTTCTTCTTTTGTCTCAGCTTTCGGTAATACAATTCCTGTCAAGCCGGAATCGATTAAATCAAGTAAATCATCGTAAAAATATGGTGTGTGGAATCCATTTATTCTGATGAAATTTTCCTTTTCCTGATTCGCTTTGATAAATTTCCTTACTAAATCTCTTGCATCTTTTTTTCCTTCTGGAGAAACAGCATCTTCTAAATCATAAATGAATACATCGGCACATAATTGCTGCACTTTCTTTAATTTCTTTTCATCAGATCCAGGAATGAACATCCATGTCCGAGGAATCATAACTTCACCCCTTTCCATTTTTCCATCATTAGGAAGTTAATGCCTTATATTTTTCCGATGATTTGGTTTTCAAATCCAAACTCCTTTAGTATAGACTCTGTATGCTCGCCAACATCCGGTATAGGATTCATAACTGGCTCCACATCTTCGAAAGTAACAGGGGGGATGAGTGCATTTATTTTTCCGGCAGGTGAATCGACTTCTCGCCAACGTTTCCGGATCTTCAATTGTGGATGGTTGATGAATTCCTCTACCGTATTTAAATGGGCATTCGCAATTTTTGCTTTTTCAAGTTTTTCAATTATCCCACTCGAGTTCATTTTTTGAAAAACAGCGTCAATCATTTCCTTGAGAATACTGCTATTAGAAACTCGTAATGCATTACGCTGAAACTTTCTATCAGTAGTTAATTCAGATTTTTCTAACACATGTGTACAAAAGCTTTCCCACTCCCGCTCATTCTGAATACCAAAGAATACTAATTTTCCATCCCCTGCAAGGAACGGACCATAAGGATAAATCGTTGCGTGATTTGCCCCAGTTCGCTTCGGATCCATCCCACCATACCCAGAATAGTAAAGTGGATATCCCATCCATTCTCCCAACGCCTCCAGCATTGAAACCTCCATCACCTTTCCCTTACCTGTCCTAAAACGGGAAATAAGTGCAGTTAATATACCAGAGTACGCATACATACCTGCTGCAATATCCGCAATCGATATGCCTGTTTTCGATGGAGTGTCTTCTGTTCCAGTAATGGAAACGACTCCCGCCTCACATTGAATGAGTAAATCGTATGCCTTTTTATCCATATAAGGACCAAACGTACCGTAACCTGAAATTCCGCAAATCACAAGTTGAGGATATTTTTCTTTGAGGACAGTGGAACTAAAACCAAGTCGATCAACAGCACCGGGTGCCAGGTTTTGAATGAATACGTCCGCCTCCGAAAGCAGTTTATCCAAAACCAGCTTTGCTCCATCCTGTTTTAGATCAAGCGCCAAGGATTCTTTCGATCGATTGAGCCAGACAAAGTGGCTCGACATTCCGTGAACGGTTGAATCATAGTTTCGTGCAAAGTCTCCAGATCCAGGCCTCTCTACCTTTATCACACGCGCTCCCAAGTCTGCCAATTGGCGAGAAGCAAAGGGAGCTGCCACCGCCTGTTCTAATGATACAACTGTAATTCCCTCAAGAGGTAACATTGAACCACTCCCTAATTTAATTTTTCAACCTGTCTTATTTAAAGAGGTATTGCCCCTGTAAGCAATGCCACGATTGTCATCACGATAGTACTACCAAAAGCCCAGAAAAAAATCTTTTTCTGAAGATCTCCTAAATCGACCTTACATAATCCAATGAGGACAAATACAGACGGATTTAATGGACTCAAGGGAAAACCCGTTGTCCCGTTCCCTAATAAAGCAGCCCTGCCTATTTCTATTGGGTCAACTCCAAAGGCTGCCCCGGCCTCACTTAGGACCGGAAGTAGCCCATAATAAAAGGCATCAGGAGAAAATATTAAACTTAAAGGCATACTGACCACTGCTACTAGGATTGGTAGATGTCCTCCCAGCCAATCCGGTATAGCTGAAACCATAGAAACAGCCATTGCGTCAATCATCTTAGTTCCAGAAAGTATTCCTGTGAAAATACCAGCCGCGAATATTGTAGTACATACCATAACCATGCTTTGGGCATGAGAAGCAATTTGTTCTTGCTGTTTTTTCACGTCGGGAAAGTTCACTAACAAAGCAATGGCGAACGCAACAATGAATAAGACGGGCACTGGAATTATTTCCATTATTAAAGCAACAATCAAAGAAATAGTTAAGATTAAGTTGAACCAATAGAGTTTCGGTAGACTGGAAGACATTTCTAGTGTTGCCGCGATTTCTCCCGATTCCATTGAATCGCCTTTGTTAACCTTAATTATGCCTATTCTTTTACGTTCGCTCATACCAAATATATACGATACAAATACTACCCATACAGCCCCAGCTAACATGGCTGGAATAATGGGATTAAACAATTCAGTGGATTCCGCCCCAAGGGAAACCATTGCCCTAGCCAGCGGCCCTCCCCATGGAATGATATTCATGACACCCGCACCCAACGCTACTACTCCAGCTAAAGTAAGTGAGCTCATGCCGAGCCTTTTATAAATTGGCAACAAAGCCGTGACTGTTATCATAAAAGTTGCTGATCCGTCCCCATCCAAAGCAACTACTAAAGTTATGATAGCCGTGGCCATAACTATTTTGAGAGGATCTCCTTTTGCAAATCGAATTAGGCGGGATATCATTGGGTCAAATAAGCCCCTATCGATCATCAAACCAAAGTACAAAATGGAGAAACCAATCATAATCCCTGTCGGTGTAACTTTTGCAATTCCATCCAACATCATTTTCCCTATTTCCAAACCAAATCCGCCGATAAGTGCAAATATAATCGGCACAAGTGCAAAAGCGATTAAAACAGAAACACGTTTTGACATTACTAAATAAAGAAATGTACCAATCATCAGAAACCCTAAAATAGCCATTCACATATCCCCTTGTAAATGATTTATTTGTAGCCCTTATATCCATTTCAAACGAAAGGATTTGAAGAAAATACCTAAAAATCCTTTCAAACTCTCTGAGAAAACGGTTACATTCCTTGTCATGAAGAGAAATTACAAGTTGCTCTATGGAGGGAGTGATATATATTTATGAAAAAACGCTTAAGAGTTCTGTTTTACAATTTTATTTTGGTGTTATTATCTGGGGAGTATGGATTTGCTATCTTATGGAGGTGGCCAGTCAATGTACGATTCGTCATTTTCTTTATCAGAGTTACACATTGTATTAGTTTATCAAAATCAATACCAGTCTCTATTCCCATTTCATGAAGCATGAATACAAAGTCTTCAGTTGCATCGTTTCCTGCTGCACCCGGCGCAAAGGGACAACCACCTAATCCTCCTATGGAAGTATCAAAAGAAGTGATACCCGCTTGCAATGCTGCTAATGAGTTCGCTTTTGATAAACCATAAGTATCATGGAAATGGGCTGTTATTTTCGCTGAGGGTGATAGGTCCAAGGTTTTACCGAACAATTGATATACTTGCTTAGGATTAGCCCGGCCTATTGTATCGCAAAGCACAATTTCGTCCACCTTCAATTTTTCTAACGTATGAACAAGACCAAGGGTTGTCTCCTCCTGAACGGGACCTTCATATGGGCAATAAAAAGCAGTTGAGATATGGAACCGTATAAACATATTTTCATTTTTAGCCTCCTCTACAACAGAGGATAACTGGAATAAGGACTCTTCAATGGACATCCTTACATTTTTTTTATTAAACGTCTCACTTGCCGCAACAAACAAGGACAGACTGGTTGCCCCTACATCTTTAGCCAAATCAAATCCCCTCTTATTTGGAATCAAGGTCATGTATTGCACATCTTCTCGTTTGTTGATATTTCTAAAAACTTCGGCTCCATCCGCCATTTGTGGTACATGTTTAGGTGAAACGAATGAAGTAGCCTCCATTCTTTTAATTCCCGTCTCACTCAGCGCATGTATCAATTGCAATTTCGAATCAGTTGGAATAAAGATTTTTTCATTTTGAATTCCGTCCCTTGGTCCAGATTCTATAATATCAACACGTTTTGGAAAGTTCATTTTTATTTCATCTCCTCATTTTGTACTGCTATTTTTTCAGCTTAATAGTTTCATGATCTGAAATTACCCCGGAAGCGAGCCACTCATCATATTTATCCTCCGCTAGTTCCAAATCCCCCTTTAACACCTGTTCTGTGTGCTCTCCTAGTTTTGGACCAGCCCAATTAATACTTCCGGGAGTTTTACTCAACTTGGGTACAATGCCTGGAACTTTAAGTTTTCCCAGTCCTTCAACATCCATATTATGGATCATTTCCCTAGCAAGGAAATGTGGATCATGCACCATGTCCTCAACACTATAAATTGATCCTGCGGGTATGTCTGAATCATCAAGTAATACCAAGGCATCAGCTAAATTATGTTGTATCGTCCACCCACCAATTACTTCATCTAGATACTCAGCATTCTGTACACGTCCGTCATTAGATGAGAATTTAAGGTCATCCCTTAAATCTGGTCTTTCGATAACCTCCATAAGCCTCTTGAAAATGCCATCTCCATTTGCCCCGATTACAATGTATTTACCATCCCTGCAAGGATATGTATTCGAAGGTGCAATTCCTGGTAGGGTGCTTCCGGTTCTTTCACGAACCACTCCGTAATGGTCGTACTCTGGAACTGCACTTTCCATTAAACTGAAGATTGATTCATATAGAGCAACGTCAACACATTGTCCTTCTCCACCAGGTTGGTCTCTATGATATACAGCCATTAATGCCCCCATAACAGCATATAATGCAGTTACAGAATCTCCCAAGCTAACCCCGACCCTTGTTGGTGGCCTATCAGGATAACCTGTTAAATAGCGGATACCCCCCATTGCTTCTCCAATGCTTCCAAACCCTGGCTTATTTCGGTACGGTCCGTCTTGGCCATATCCTGATACCCTGACCATAATGATCTTAGGATTAATTTTTTTTAAATCATCATAGCCAAGCCCCCACTTCTCCATAGTCCCGGGTTTGAAGTTTTCAATAATTATATCCACTTCTTTTGCTAATTCCCGAATGATCTCTTGGGCTTCCATTTTGCGTAAGTCCAATGAAATACTTTTTTTGTTCCTGGATTGAACAAACCACCATAAGGATGTGCCCTCATATAGCAATCTCCAATTTCTGATAGGGTCCCCCTTTCCAGGAGGTTCTACTTTTATTACCTCGGCCCCAAAGTCAGCCATTAATCTTCCGGCAAAAGGACCAGCTATCAAACTACCTAATTCCAATACCTTTAATCCATCCAAGGCACCCTGTTTTATATCTTCACCCATGTACATTCACCTCTTTTTATTTTTTCTACCTAGATAAATTACGTTGTAAACGCTTGCTTTCTATAAAAATCAATTCCGTTAAAACGAAAACTTTCCTAATTTTTTGATAATTCTATAATAATTGACAATTATTATAATGTCAACGGTTAACCGTCAACATTTTTTTATGTTATAATTTGAGCTATTAAAGTAGGATTTAAGCTATTATTATTGAAATATATCTATGAACTGTAAAATCCAAATAAATTGACTATTATATATATAGATATAAATTTGTTACATAGGGGGGCAATATTATGAAAGAAATACAAAAAACTGAACTGCTTCATAATCAGGTATATCACATCCTGAAAGGTATGATAATAGACGGTGAATATCAACCTGGAGAGCGTTTGGTCGAAACCAGGGTTGCTGAAAGAATCGGGGTTAGCCGGGGTACAATTAGAGAAGCCTTCCAGATGTTATTGAAAGATTACCTACTCGTTCGTAATGGTAAGGTCATATCTGTTTATAACCCTAGCGTACAAGACATTATTGATGTATATCAATGCCGAATTAGCCTTGAATCCTTAGCTGTTAAATTAGCAACTCAGAATATCACAGATGAGGAATTAAGCAAATTGGTCGAAGTTATAAATGACTCTAAAATAGCCGTGAATATGAATGATACAAAAAAGCTTACACAACTAAATCAGGAATTTCACGATATCATTGATCTTGCTTCCCACAACCACCAATTAATCCAATTATGCGATGTTATCAAGACGAAAATACTATATATAAGAACTAGTATTTTAAAAGTGCATTTTAAAAACTTTTCCGATTTTGTAGATGATCATGAACGGATCCTTCTAGCCATTCAGAATAAAGATCCGGTACAAGCCGAACAGGAAATGCATTCCCATATCGAAAAAAGCTTCAACACAATAAAAGCAACTTTTAAGTCCATCATTGATCAATAAAGGATTTTATTTCTAATTTTTTTAATAGAGAAAAAAAGCAGTACTTTCCTTATTAAGTTTAAAAGATAATAAAAGATCATACATAATAGTAAGGACTAATATGTATGATCTTACATGCAAAAATAAGTATTAAATAAAGTTCAAAAAAATATCAAAATGACAGATGATGCTACTTAGGTATTAATTAACATATCCATCAAATTACTTGGAGCCAGAATGACCTGTAGTGATGTACTGTTTTTTTAGGTTATTATGTCAGATCGTAACAGTAACTGTTAATGTCGTTTACTGAATTGCATTAATCTGATATATGACCTAATTTCAACAGTAATTTTATATCCCTTCATTAAAATGATGATTCTTCATTTAAATAAATAAGGGCGGCAGTCCGATAGATTTCTGTTGTCTCCGCAAGTTCTTCAACATCTACATATTCATTTATTTGGTGTGGTACTTCCCTTTCCCCCGCTCCAATCGTGACAATAGGAATACCAGCCATATGAAGGAATGTCCCATCTGTTGCTCCTGGGACACCGTTATACACCGCTTCTTTTCCCGTAACGATTTGAGCAGCTTTTGCAACAGCTTTGACTACTGGGTTTTCACGATCGGTGATGGTCCATGGACGTTCCTCAATCACTTCCATTTCTGCTTTAAAATCAGGATCATCTTTAGCAAATTTGTCTATTATGTTTTGCAATTGAGATTTTATAACCTTATGTTCTTGTCCAGGTATAGTTCGAATATCCAATGTGGTCATGCATTGATCTGGAACGACATTAATTTGTGCTTCCCCGTGAACAGGTCCCATTAAGATTGTAGGTGTTATGGAGGGCCACCCCAACATATCATGCTTTCCAAGACGTTCTTTCTCAAGAGTTTCTAACTTATCAATTTCGCAGATTATTTTAGCCATACGTGTATTCGGATTGATTCCGCTTAAAGGCATAGCTCCATGAGCCATTTTTCCGTAAACATTAATGGCAATCCGCATGGCCCCCTTTTGTGTAATACAGACTTCATTTTCTTCGGGCTCACAAATGATAGCTCCTGTTACATCTTTTGCCCATCCCTGTTTGATAAAATGCTTAATGCCAATCATCATTCCCTCTTCATCACAAGGAATGCATAAAATAATTTTCCCAGACCAGTATTCCTTATCTCTTAATAAGGAATGGATAGCAGTAATCATACACGACAGATTTCCTTTTGTATCATTTGTCCCTCGGCCATACATTTTTCCATTTACAATTTCCGCTCCAAAAGGATCGTACTTCCAAGCTTCCCGTTCTCCTTCCGTTACCACATCTGTATGTCCTTCGAAAAGTAACGTTTTTCCGGGTCTGCCAGAATCAACAACGCCGATAACATTTGGACGGCCAGCCTCTACTTCTTCAATATATACTTCAATCCCTATATCTCTTAGATAGTTTGCTACATAGTTCGCGACTTTTTCTTCGTTTCCGCCTTCAACTCCGGGGCGATAGACACTTTCAATTTTGACAAGAGACTGAGTAAGTCGGATTACTTCCTCTTTATCTCTTATTCTCCTAGCCTGCATTTGCTGTACACTCATTCGTAAATACTCCCTTTCTATTAGAAATTTTTTCATGATTAGCGGTGATTCACCTTCAATTGAGAAACGTTCGTATACTCGTAATTTTCAAAAAGAAACTGTTAAAAAGTCCTTCGATTGCTTTCCCTTTTTAATTGAATGTTGGTTACACTTGGCTCATTGATTACAATCTAACGGATAGATCGGTCTAATAATTCTTTGATAATTAAAGCTAGCTACCTTACTCGTACTTAATCGTGAATCTACTGAGAATGTCTTTTAACAATGTGCTTAAACCAGCTCGGAAATGCTGTACTGATTTTAATGTGACAACCCGTTATTCATTTAGTTAGGATTTGGACAATATATCATTACTTTCTTTTTGGAATACCGCTTTACCGCCAATAATTCATATCTTTATTTTGATCGGTAGGTAGATGGCTGGTTTCCTCCTACAACCTGACCTGTAGAACTCTTCCTATTAACTGCACCATAAATTCCTAGAAGCGGATTAAACAGTGCGACCGGACTGTCGGAACCTCCAGCCGCTATTATCCCCTTATCAAGGAAATCACGTACTGGATACATATGATTGACTCGTTCTCCGTAACTTTTCATGTAGCCATCACCATATTCAAGGAAGAAAGCAGGATTGGGAATAGGAATAACTTCCAGTTGCCTTATCCGTTCAACTAAATCAGGCCTTGTAATTCCTGCATGTTCGATCCGATGGCGGTGATTCTTTCTTGGATGTTTTTTCAATGCCTCTTCAATACAGTTAAGCATCATTTCAATAGCCCGGTCTCCTTAAGCATGAGCTGTGATCTGAAATCCTTTTTCATGAGCCTCTCCGAGAATCCGGTTAAGTTCCTCCTGGCTAAAATACGATATAACTGAATTTTCTGAATCACCAGTGTATAAAAGTTAGTTTGGGATAATGGTATTTAATTAAAATGATCAAAATAAATTATTGATATAGATGACAGGCTACAAAGTGATTGGACCCTTTTTTTGTGAGTGCCGGTGATAGAACTTTGCAACAATCCATTACATGAGGACATCTCGTATGAAAAATGCATCCCGATGGGGGATTAAAAGGAGACGGTACATCCCCTTTTAAAATAATCCGTTCCTTTTTTAATTTAGGATCGGGAATTGGAACCGCGGACAATAATGCTTGAGTATACGGATGCAATGGATGTGAAAATAGTTCATCTGTTGCAGCCCGTTCTACCATATGTCCTAAATACATAACTCCTATGATGTCAGCTATATGTCGAACGACACTTAAATCATGGGCAATAAAAAGGTAAGAAAGATTTAAGTTATCTTGCAATTCCTGCAACAAGTTTATGACCTGCGACTGAATGGATACATCTAGAGCGGACACTGGTTCATCGCATATTACAATTTTAGGGTTTACCGCTAGTGCTCTAGCAATCCCAATCCTTTGTCTTTGCCCTCCTGAAAATTCATGGGGGTAACGGTAATATTGGTCTTCTCTAAGTCCGACTTTATGAAGTAAGTCCAAGGTTCTTTCCATACGCTCTTTCTTTGACCCCATTTTATGTATCTTCATAGGCTCTTCAATTGCATTCCCTATGGTTTGCTTTGGATCTAAAGAAGAATGAGGATCTTGAAACACCATTTGTATTTCTTGCCTAATTTGCTCGATTTCCTTCCCTTTTAACTTAAATAGGTCTCTTTCCTTAAATATGGCTTGACCCTCTGTAGGTTCCGTTAAACGCATGATAGTTCTTCCTGTTGTACTTTTCCCACAACCCGATTCACCTACAAGCCCAAGCGTTTCTCGTTCATTTAAGGTAAACTCTACATTATTTACAGCTTTAACATGCCCTTTCACTCGGCCAAGAGGTGTATGGATAGGGAAATATTTCCTTAAGTTCTTGACCTGTAAAATCGGAGTTCTTTCATCTGACAGCGTCTGCAATACCTTTTCGCCTCCCCTCTTGTAATACTGTTTCATAATGCCAACAGCGCACTTTATGTCCGTCTTCAATCCCTTTTAATTCAGGTGGTTTTTCTTCACACACACTTGTAGAATACGAACATCTTGGAGCAAAGCGGCACCCTTTGGGAATATCATTAAGAGACGGGACCATCCCTTCAATCACATGCATATTTTTAGAACGGTCCCCATCTAAACGTGGAATGGATTTTAGCAATCCTTTGGTGTATGGATGTAAGGGTTCCGAAAATAAAGATCCTACTTCAGCTTCTTCGATTATTTGGCCTAGATACATTACGACTACACGTGTACAGACCTCAGCAACTACTCCCAAGTCGTGTGTTATCAACATGACTCCCATGTTTAGTTCCTTCTTCAAACCTTGAATCAAGTCCAATATTTGTGCTTGTATAGTGACGTCTAAAGCGGTGGTGGGCTCATCAGCGATTAGTAGATTAGGGTTACAGGCCAATGCCATAGCAATCATTACTCTCTGTCTCATTCCTCCTGATAATTCATGCGGATACTCATTCACCCTTTTTTCTGGAGAAGGAATTCCTGTTAATTTAAGCATTTTTATAGCTCGGGTATAAGCTTCTTCTTTTCCAAGATTTTGATGAATGATGTAAGACTCTGCAATTTGATAGCCAATTGTATATACAGGATTAAGAGAAGTCATCGGATCTTGAAATATCATAGATATTTCGTTTCCACGGATGTGTCTCATTTGATCTTCCCTTAAGGATAGTAAGTTTCTGCCCTTATAGATGAGCTCTCCTTCATATTTAGTCGTGTTTTCATTTAACAATCGTAAAATAGATTCCGAGGTTACACTTTTTCCGCATCCCGACTCTCCAACAATCCCTAGGGTCTCTCCTGAATATATCTCGAACGAAACCCCATTAACTGCGGTAACAGGTCCCTGTTCTGTCATGAACGTCGTTTTCAGGTTTTTGACCTCTAATAAACATTCTTTACCCATAAACGTCCTCCTCATTAATACCGTGTTATTATTATTTCTTTACCTTATTGGTGTGCGGATCGAGTAAATCACGTAGCCCATCACCGAAGAGATTCAAACCCAAAACGGATAAAATAATGAATGCACCTGGAAAAACTGTCATCCACCAAGCATTAAAAATTACGATTTTACCATCAAATAAAATGTTTCCTAGGCTTGGTTCTGGCGCAGGAATACCTGCTCCCAAAAAGCTGAGCGATGCTTCAATTATGACAGACACTCCAAATACGTAGGTGATTTGAACAATCAGAGGAGACATAGTGTTTGGAGCAATATGAAGCCATATAATTCGCCATGAACTGGCCCCTTGTGATCTCAAAGCTTCTATAAAGGTTTGTTCTCTGACTACAATGGCAGCAGAACGAACGACACGCGCGACAGTAGGTGTATTTACAATAGATAACGAAAGAATGACATTAATTATATTTGGCCCTAATGCTGCCATGAGCGCAATGGCCAATAGAATTGCAGGAAATGCCATTAATCCATCACATATCCTCATCAGGATATGATCCAAGGTCCTATAATAAGCTGAGTACAAACCAATTATTGCTCCAATTACCAGTGTTATCGCTGCTACCGTAAGTCCAACGGTCATGGATACCCGAGTGCCATAAACTACCCGGCTAAATATATCCCTGCCAAAGTTATCTGTTCCAAAGAAATGTTCAGCACTCGGTGGGCTAAGACGAGCGGTTACTATCATGTCATAAGGTGTATATACGGTGATCAAAGGTGCAAAAATAGAGATTACACTGAGAATTAAGATAATCACACTTCCTGTAACTACAAGCCGATTTGAAAAATACCTGCGCAGAAGTAATGATTGACGTTCTTTCTTCATATGATTTTTTGAATATAATGGGTCTGTTTTTTGTATAATTGTTTTTGCTTCCATAAATCATTTCCCCTTCAATTCATTTCTTTATTTCCGACTTAACCGTACCCTTGGATCAACCACACCGTACAGTAAATCTACTATTAAATTAATGAATACATAAGCGGCGGAAACGAGCAGAACAGTTCCTTGGAGTACCTCGTAATCTCGCTGCACTATCGAGTTCATTATAAGTTGACCGAGTCCAGGTATATTAAAAACCGTTTCTGTAATTACAGCTCCCGCTACCAATGTCCCAAAGGTTTGTCCAACGACAGTCAATATAGGGATAAAAGCATTTCTCAATGCATGTTTATAAATGATTAATTTTTCTTTTACACCTTTTGATTTTGCGGTTTTAATGTAATTCATGCTGAGTACCTCTAACATAGAGGCCCTTGTCATCCGCGCAATCAAAGCCGCTTGTATGGCCCCAAGAGACAAGGCAGGCAATATTAGATATTCTAGGTGAGCCAATAGCCCATCATCAAGTGGTTTATATCCAGCTACCGGAAACCATTGGAGTTTCACTGCGAAAAATAAAGATAATAATAATGCAAGGAGAAAGCTTGGCAAGGAAATTCCCAACAAAGAACCCACCATGAAAATTTGGTCTGTGCTCGTTCCCCGTTTTTTTGCCGCAATAATTCCCATAGGAATAGCTATAAGTATAGAAATCCCCTGTGCCAATATCGCTAACGAAAGTGTGGGACCTAAGTGATTCATAAATACCTGTAATACTGGTTCCTTCATATAAATAGACATTCCCAAATCGCCTTGCAGAAGGCCAAAGACCCAATTGAAAAATTGTTCGTACATAGGTAGATTTAAACCGAGTTCTTCTCGTAATCTTTCAATGTCATCTTCAGTTGCATCTGCCCCAAGCATTACTGATGCCGGATCTCCTGGTATTAAATGCATAATGAAAAAGACTACAATAGCTACAGTTAATAGAACCGGAATGAGTGATAAGACTCGCTGTAGAATATAGGCTTTCATCAAGTATCTCCTTTCTACAATTAACCCCCTCACAATGTAAAACGTATGAAGGGGAATCTAAACAATTAATTTTATTCTTTAGCGGTCGTATTCCATAAAACAGGTCCAAGGAATTCTTGATATCCTTTGACTTTATCCGCTTTTACGGATATGGAATCATAAACACCAATATTAACAACAGGCATATCTTCCCAAATCACTCTTTGCAATTCATTAAAGGTTTCTTTAGCTTTATCCTGGGAAGGCTGAGCTTTAATTTGATCCAATAGTTTGTCTATTTCAGGGTTATTCGTCCAGCCTGCAAACTTTGCTCTGGAATCCAGGAATGGATATTGGAGAGGGGTTGCACTAACAGGCCAGCTAGTAAAAAACATTTCCCATTGGTCAGGTTTATTTCTGCGATCTAATAGAGTAGACCAATCCACCACGTCTAGCTTTACGTTCATACCGATTTTCTGAAGTTGTTGCTGAACTGCCACGGCCGAATTATAATGTTGTGAATAGTCACGGCTGGTCAGGATTCTTAATTCTTCCCCATTATACCCAGCTTCCTTTAGCAATTGTTTGGCCTTTTCAGTATCTTTAGTTTCATAAATTTCTTTCCCCGTGTCCGTGTACCATAAGCCTTGCTCTTTTAGCATATATCCAGGATCCAGTCTAAAATAGCCATCAGTAACGGCAGCTGTTAAGACGTCTTTTTTATCAATTGCTAAATTCACAGCTTGGCGTGCTTTAACATTTTTCAGGAATCCATTTTGTTTATTAAAAATTAGAGTGTGAATTCCCAAAGGCGCTTGTATGGTTTCGAGACTTGGTACATTTTTAAATTGTGGTGCTGCGTCCCATGGCATCATTACGCTCAAGTCATATTCTCCACTAATCATCCCTGCTACTCGGGTCGAGTTATCAGTGACGAAGTGAAAATATATGTCATCTACAAGAGCTTCCTTTTTACCAGCTAAACCGTCTGCAGGTTGGGATGAAGCCTGATAATCATCAAATTTCTTTAAATGAACGTATTGATTTTGTTTCCACTCTACAAACTCAAAAGGACCTGTTCCGATATATTCTTTGATTCCACTCTTATCAGCCGATTCTATCACCTCTTTGGGCATGATGGCTGCGAATTGTCCCACTTCTGCCAGTACTGGTAATAGAACGATAGAGGGTGTTTCGACATGCAGGATAACTGTATATTCATCTTTAGCTTCCCACTTAGAATTTCCCAGGTTTGCCTTTGCAACGGCACCTTCTTGCCATTTTGTCATGGAAGCAATGACATCCTCCGCCTTCATTTCTTTTCCATTATGGAATTTGACGCCTTTTCTCAAAACAAAAGTAACTTTTTTTCTATCTTTACTAACCTCATAGGATTCAGCAAGCATTGGAGTTACTTCAAATTTAGAATTTAAAGTGACTAGTGTCTCAAATATATGCCTTGCTGGGTCGCGTGTTGCATTTGCTGTTGTCAGGTGTGGATCCAGTGATGTCGGCTGGGCTGGATAGGCCACTTTTAGTGAACCACCTGGTTTGGATGATGAAGAATCAATATTGCTAGAACTATCTGACTTCGAACTGCATCCAACAAGCGCAAGAGTACAAATCAACATGACTATCGAAATGAAAAGATTTTTCTTTACAAACATTTTCTTTCCCCCTTTTATCATACTGTAATTTATATGGATAGATTTATTACTAATGCAGTGGAGGGTTTGTTCCTTCTGGAAGAGGGGTTCTGTAATTACCTTTGGCTTCTATTTCTTTTTCAAATTCTTCTTTTGCCACTTCCAATAGATTCTCATTTTTCATTAAATCGATGACGCTTAATCCTAATATTTTAGAAGCCATTAGCATTCCTTTTTGTCCGATTCCAGAACCTACCGAAGCGGTAAATTGCCAAGAATGGAATGGCGTACCAATAGGCGCACAAGCTGTATTGAATTGAGCAGTCGGAACATTCCATGAAACATCCGCCACATCTGTTGAACCGGCTAAATATCACCTTCATCGTAAGGTTCAACTATCGTGTCATTTAAGTTAAACTCTACTAACTCAAGAGGTGCACCGGATACTCTTACAACAGTCTCCTTTGTTCCTGGTGCAGAGGAAAGGGTCAACTCCTTAGCTAAAGCCCTATCTTTTTCATCAAATGGCGGGGGACCGACTTTTTTCATACTTTGCAGTAAAACTTGACCTAATACTTTATTAGGAAGCATGTTATAACAGCCAGTTAGGAACTGAACCTCATAATCGGTTTCCGTCATTAGAGCAGCACCCTTAGCAATATTTACAATACGATCATACATATCATCCACATCCTGCCTATATGGTGCGCGGATGTAATACCAAATTTGTGCTCTGTCAGGTACAACATTAGGTTCATAACCACCTTGTGTAATGGTAGAGTGAATTCTTGCGCCATCAATAAGATGTTCCCTTAGAAACTGCACGCCCGTATCCATCAACTGAACAGCTTTCAAAGCACTTCTTCCAGACTCAGGATTAGTAGCTGCATGTGAAGCTTTTCCGTGAAAAGTAAACTTTACAGAATTCATGGCTAAAGAACTGCTGCTCCAAAGAGTATTTAATGTACCGGGATGCCAGGTTAAACATAAATCTGCATCTTTAAATATACCTGCACGAACCATGTACACCTTGCCAACTAAGATTTCTTCCGCAGGACAACCAAAAAATTTAATTTTGCCTTTTATACCATCAACTTCCATGGCTTTTTTAGCAGCTAAAGCGGCGCCTACACCAGCGACACCGAAGATGTTGTGCCCGCACCCATGTCCATTACCGCCTTTTTCAACTGGATCCTTTCCCCCGGATACTTTTTGTGAAAGGCCAGGAAGGGCATCATATTCTCCTAAAATACCAATAACGGGTTTTCCGCAACCCCATGTTGCGACAAATGCGGTAGGCATAACTGCAACACCCATTTCAATAGAAAAACCCTGCTTTTCAAGTAACTCTGCTAATAATCTCGAAGACCGGTATTCTTTAAGACCTAGTTCAGCAAAATCCCAAATTTTCTTGGAAGCTTCGATCAATTCAGGGCCCATTTGATTGATCGACTCCATTACTATATCCTCGCTTCTCTTCATTTCGAGGTCGCTACTCATGGATTTCCTCCTTTATTGAAATTACACTCAAAAGAGGTAAGAGCATTTTCTTTCCGTGAAAGGTTTGGTATTTGTTTGATATTGTTTTAGGAAAAAGCTTAAGAAAAATAAAAAAATCTTGTCTCGTTCATTTTTAACTACCTCGTCTACTATCTACATTAAGAATTCTCCTTTACCTATTCGTGCAAGATTTGACGATAGGTAAAGCCGCGTATGCAATGTCGCTTTTAAGTGAACGAAGCAGCATATTTCGCAGTCAAAAAAATAGATTTATTAAAAAAATTAATGATATCGTTCTAATTTCATAACCTTACTCCGAATTATATAAAATTAGAGAATCGCTTTATGGACTCCCTTTTATTAATCCGTATATATCTTTTTTTAATTCGATATCTTGTTCTGCACTATCGTTTCTCTTTACCTAATATCAAGTTTATTTGATTGGGGCTGAACTGAAGCAGAAGTAACAAGTTCTTTCTTAATTGTAAAGACGAGTAGAAAGCAGATGAATAAGACTATACTAATAAAATATAATCCCGTCTCTACGCTACCTGTAGTATCCTGTACATAACCAATTACATATGGGCCGATAAAGCCACCTAAATTCCCAATGGAACTAATGAGTGCTATTCCTACTGCAGCTTCTAATTCAGTAAGGAATAATGAAGGAATAGCCCAAAAAGGTCCGAAAATACTATAGATACCAACAGTTGCAACAGACATCATAAAAATAGATAGTATAGGATCCGTAGTTAATCCACACCCCATAAGGCCAATAGCACAAACAAGCGGTGGAATAGCGGCATGCATTTTTCTTTCACCAGTGCGATCAGATCGTCGTGCCCACCAAACCATCGCTATTCCTCCAAAAATATAAGGAATCATAGTAATCAAACCGACTTGAGTATTTGTTAAAATATTCGAAAAGGATTTGATAATGGTTGGCATCCAAAACCCTATTCCGTACAAACCAGTGACTAACGTAAGATAAATAAGCGACAATCTCCAAATTCTAGTACTCCCAAATATATTTTTCAGACTAGAGTGTTTGCCTATTTCCTTTCCTTGATTATCTTTTTCAATTTCGGAAATGAGCCACTCCTTCTCTTCCTTTGTAAGCCACTTTGCTTGTTCTGGACGATCCGTTAAATAAAAAATTGTCGTAATACCTAAAATGACAGCAGGAATTCCTTCAAGTACAAATATCCAGCGCCATCCAGCCATTCCACCCCAATTAATATTATCGATGATCCACGTGGTTACTGGTGCTCCAATTATATTGGACACTGTCAAGGCTGTCATAAAAAGGGCTACTGCACGAGCTCTTTCTTTTCCACGGAACCAATACGTAATATAAAGTAAAACGCCTGGGAAAAATCCAGCTTCGGCAACTCCTAGTAAAAAACGTAAAATATACAAATGATTCGCATTTTGGACCCAGGCTGTTAAAATTACAACAATACCCCATGTTATCATGATTCGCCCAATCCATTTTCTCGCTCCTATACGATGCATTAGCATATTACTGGGTACTTCAAATAGAAAGTATCCAATAAAGAAAATACCGGAAATTAATCCCAAAGTGGATGCTGTTAACCCAAGATCTTTATTCATTTCCAGAGCAGCATAGCCAATGTTTACTCTATCTAAAAAAGCAATGATATATAACACAAAAATATAAGGAATAATTCTTCTGGATACCTTTTTTATCGTACGAGCTTCTAATCCAGATTTATGCATTTTACTAACCCCTCTTTGGAAAATTTTTGTGAACTTTGGAGAATAAAAGAATAGTTCGTTCTTTTTTATTTCCTCCGATTTTATTTAATGAACTCACGGCAATAACCAGTAATGGTTTAGTCAAAGTATACAGGGATTCTGGCGCAAAACTGCAATTAGTGTGTCAAATAGATTCGCTGATGAAAAGCTAGACTGGGACTGCTCTAAAGTGGGTGTCATAGGCTATAAATAATGGTGAAATAAAAAAACACGATTGGAGTTGTTCTTTTTCAGTATTATGGCAAAATCATAGTTTCAATATTAAAGGCCACTAACGAACATTTATATTTTTTTGAAAGCATACGATATTGCTTAAAGTACTTGCACTAAATCGTATGCTTTCAAAGATCACTTAAATAAATGAGTCTTGTTATCTATGTTTTCGTCGTGCTCATCGATTAAATTCCCCGTCCTCCATCTACATTGAGTATCTCCCCAGTTACAATTTTTGCTAAGTCGGAAGCGAGATAAAGGGAAGCTTGCGCAATATCCTCTGGTTGTATAAGGGAACCTAATGGAACACTATCCAAAAAGATTTTTTTCTTATCTTCTTCCATCAGTGTCCCATCCCCGTTCAAAAATTGATTGATCATCGGTGTATCAGCAGGTCCTGGGTTAATGGCATTCACACGAATTTTATACGGGGCGAACTCCAATGCCAATGCCTTTGTAAGCATAATTGCAGCTCCTTTTGAGGCGCAGTATGCATTTAAACCCGGACGAGCTCGAACCCCTGCAATCGAAGCAATATTTATTATCGAACCGCTTTGCTGTTTTTTCATGATTGGAGCTGCATACTTGGTAGTTAAAAAGATTGATTTCGTATTCACGTCCATAATCCGATCCCATTGTTCAATACTTAAATCCTCCACCTCTGTGAAGACCTGAGGCACACCAGCACAATTTACTACTATGTCTAATCTTCCAAAAACCTCCTCCACTACCTGGAATAGTGCAGCCACGTCTGAGTTATTAGAAACATCGACCTGAACGGCCTTTACTTTTTCGCTAGAAAACGAATCGCTTGCTGCTTTAGCTGCCTCGATATTCAAGTCTGCGAAGATTACATTTGCTTTTTGTTCAACAAATAATTGTGCAATGGCTTTCCCCATACCTGATCCTGCTCCCGTTACAATGGCTGTTTTCCCCTGTAATAATTTCTCAATCATAAGTTAATCACCACCATTTTTTCATCAGTCATTTCTTCAATTGTATATCTGGGTCCTTCCTTGCCAATTCCACTATTCTTAACTCCACCATATGGCATCATATCGTTGCGGTAAGTTGATACGTCATTCACGATTACTCCACCATATTCCAGCACCTTAACTGCCTTTAAAGCTAAAGCCAGATCTCGTGTAAAAATGCCTGCTTGAAGACCATATTCCGATTGATTGGCCGACTCAAATGCTTCCGAAATATCTTCGTAAGGGATTATCGCCACTACAGGTGCGAACACTTCCTGGCAAACTACTTTCATTTTCGGCGTTGTTTGAGTTAAAACTGCTGGATAAAACAGGGAACCTTCTCTACGAATCCGCGTAAGCGAAACAGCACCTTCTGAGATAGCTTCATTGACCCACTGTTCTACGCGAATCGCCTCTTTTTCATTAATCATTGGACCTATATCCGTGTCCGGTTCTTCCGGATTCCCAACTTTTAGTTTCTGAACATATGAAAGATACTTTTCTGTAAAATCATCCAATACAGAATTATGCACATATAAACGCTGAACAGATATACATGCTTGCCCTGCATTGTGAAAGCTACGAGAGGCCGTAAGTTTGGCCGCTTGGTCCAAATCAGCATCAAAATGAATAATGTTGGGTGAATTGTTCCCTAGTTCTAACGCTACTGGGCGCATTCCACTTTTCTCTTTAATATATTGTCCAACTCCTGCTGATCCAGTGAAAGAATACATGGCAATCCGTTCATCCTGTAAAAGCCATTCACCAACTTCAGCGCCACCATTCACCACATTTACATATCCTTTTGGCAGTCCAGCCTCTTCAAACAGTTCTACTAATTGAAACGTGGTCACAGGTGTGTTTGGTGCTGGTTTGACTACTACTGTATTTCCTGATGCTATTGCTGGGGCGATTTTATGTATCGCTAACAATAATGGGTAATTAAACGGAGTGATGGCTCCAATGACACCTTTAGGGACACGAATTGTGAACCCCAATCGATTATCCGCTCCTTCGACGGCCTGTAACGGAATCATTTCACCAGTAATTCTTTTTGCTTCTTCCGCGGACAAACGCAAAGTTTCAATTGTGCGATCCAGTTCTCCTTTTGCATCTTTAATGGTTTTACCTACTTCTCTCACCAAGGTGATCTCAAATTCTTCTCTACGTTCATGGAACAACTCTGAAGCTTTCAATAAAATTTGATACCTTTGAAATGCAGTTAATTTATCTTGTTTAAAGCATTTTTGTGCCTCTGTTATAGCATTATAAACATGTTGCTTTTCTGCCTTAGCAATATGAGTTAATACTTCACCTGTAAATTTATTGTATACAGGAATCTTTTCTTCTGTAGGTACTTGCTGTCCACCAATAGATAAATGATAGTCTTTAATAATCATTTTTTCTCCCCCAAATAGGTTTTTAAACTCATTTCCCGTATTTTTGAAACAATTGCATCTCCCATTTCCATGGTATTAGCCGTTCCTCCGAGATCAGGAGTTCTGATTTTACCTTCGAATAACACTTCTTCTATGGCGTTTAACACCAATTTCCCTAATTCAGGAAGTCTAAGGTGATCCATCATGAGACTAATGCTCCAAATTTGTGCAATTGGATTGGCAATACCTTTTCCTGCTATATCTGGTGCTGAGCCATGTATTGGTTCGAACATCGAAGGATATTTCCTTTCAGGATTGATGTTTCCAGAAGGTGCCAATCCTAGTCCCCCAACAATAGCGGCTCCTAAATCTGTTAAGATATCTCCAAAAAGATTGCTTCCCGCTACGACATCAAAACTTTCAGGCTTTGAGATAAAATACGCAGCAAGGGCATCTATATGATAGAGTTGAACATCTACATGAGGGTACTCATTTCCAATTTCCTTAACGATTTCATCCCAAAATGGCATGGTATGATTAATCGCATTGGACTTTGTTGCAACCGTTAGCCTTTTCTTCGCCCTACTTTCAGCCACTGAATATGCATATTTGAGAATCCTTTCGCTACCATAGCGCGTAAATACATTGTTTTGTATCGCCGCTTCATAAGGAGTGCCTTCGTGAATCCGACCACCGATATTCGAATATTCCCCTTCTGTATTTTCTCTAATTACGACAAAGTCCAAATCATCATGTGATTTATATCTCAAAGGGCTTTCCAATCCTTTAAGCAGTTTGACCGGCCTCAAGTTAACATATTGCTGAAAATGCCTGCGAATTGGAAGAATAAGTTCCCATACCGAAACATGATCTGGTACAGAAGGAGCTCCAACGGCACCAAATAAAATCGTGTCGTAATCCTCCAATAAACTCAATCCATTTATTGGCATCATCCTTCCATGTTTTAGATAATACTCACAATTCCAATCATAGAAATCGTAAACAAATCTTACATCTGAATGTACTTCCTCGAGCACTTTTAAAACTTTCAACCCTTCATTAACTACCTCTGGACCAATTCCGTCCCCAGGAATAATTGCGATGGAAAAGTGTTTTTGCAATTTCTTCACCTCATTATGTTTCATAATAATGTGCTACAAATTCATAACTTGCAAAAACCGTGCCAACAAAATAAAAACACTGAAAATTCAGATATATCAAACGATAAAGGGCCGTTTTATTTTACAAGCCTTCGATTAGTGTTTTAAATTACAACGATATGTTGAAATTTGAAACACTATAGATTATATTCTTTTAGTTTTCTCCATAACGTAGATCGGTCTACCCCTAGTGCTTGTGCGGTCTTAGTTTTATTATTGAAATATTTTTTTAAGGCCGCCTCAATCAGTTCTCGTTCATTCACTTTAATGCTTAAATCAGAAAGATCTTTCTGGTTTTTGTTCCTATTAAGCTTTTGTAAAAGAAATTCGCCGCTATGCAACGTTAAGGTTGTACCCTCTTCAAGCAGTACCATTCGTTCAACTACATTTCTGAGCTCCCTTATATTTCCTGGCCAGTCATATTCCTTAAATAATGTATATACCTCTTGGTCAATACTAACAATTTTCGTTTCGCGTTTTTCGTTAAATTGATTGACAATTGCACCCATTAGGTCAGGAATATCTATTAATCGATCGCGCAAAGGTGGTAAATCAACATTCAAAACGTTAATTCGGTAATATAAGTCAGTTCGAAACTTTTTTTCTTTAATTTCTTCCTCTAATTTTCGATTTGTTGCAGCAATGATTCGAACATCTACTGGCACAACACGATCGCCCCCGACCCTTCGCACTGTTTTTTCCTGAAGAACACGCAATAATAGAGCTTGGATATGAAGAGGCATTTCACCGATTTCATCTAAAAACAAAGTGCCACCGTGAGCAAGTTCAAATAGACCTGCTTTTCCTCCCTTATTCGCCCCTGTAAATGCACCCTCTTCATAACCGAATAATTCACTTTCCAACAGGCTTTCTGGTAATGCAGAACAGTTTACAGCAACAAAAGGACCCAGTACACGTGGACTTGCCAAATGAATACCTTGTGCGAATAATTCTTTGCCAGTTCCAGATTCACCTGTAATTAATACAGTTGCATCAGTTTTAGCAAATCGTTGGGCTAAATCTTTAGCCTTTACCAATTCCAAGGATCGGCCAACTATATCACTCAGTCTATGTTTTGCTTCGAGTCCACTTTGATGTAACATCTTTCTAAGTTTAAGCTCCATTTTTTGAATATTAGTGATTTCTTTAAAACTTGAAACTACGCCGACTATTTTACCTTTTACAATCACCGGGAATCGATTTATGACAATTTGCCTCCCCATGACTGTTGCAATATCCCCCATTTCAATTTTTCCAGTTGCAAGAATGCGCATCAAATCGGAATGAGGGATAAATTCCGTAATCTTATGTCCTTTTACTCCATCTTGTAGACCTAATAATTTTTTCGCATGTTCGTTAGCTACTGTAATTCTTCCCTCATGGTCTACTGCCACAACTCCATCGTGGGCAGATTTAACAATAGCTTCTACCTGATACCTTTCCATGGCTATACTTGCAGTTAATTTGTCAATGGAAATTGCCATTTGTATAGTAGAAATCAAAGAAGATAGGGAGGGGTTGATAAGATGTACGGTTCCTGTATGTGAATGAGTGAGTAAATCTTTCATCCAAACTGGAGCTACATACACCGTATCCGGTTGTATACCAGCTGAAAAAAATTTTTCTTTACTTACAAAATGTAATGGGATATGTGGATTTTCATCAAATTCTTTTTTTAGCCATTCATTTTCTTCATCTGATGCAACAACACAACATTTTTTGCTAGAGTCATTCATTAGACCTTTTTTTTCATTCGTTCTCTCAATATCATCCAGACGAATGGAAAGTGGTAGTATTGGAACTTGAAGAGCTTCTAATTCTTTTTGGTAGATAGCTGGCGTTATAATGACCATCGGGTTCATAATCTGCTCTAACAAAGCATTCACAGAATAAAAACGAGCCGTTTTGTATCCTACTCCTTGAAACAGTTTTCCAATTTGATTTTCCAATGAGTCACTCATTTTATATAAAGCAATCATTACACTTCTCCTTGCTACACAGATTTCGGAATCAAATCTACATTTTCATTACAATTATACACTTTACATACAATATATGGCATGCTAACTTCATGTCCAACTATATATTTCAAAGGTGTTCATGTTTGCTTTTCTCCCTCCTTGAAATGAAAAAATATGGATTCTTTTAAGAATAAAGTTTAAGGCTAATGACATTTTATTTTATTTAAGTGGTGTTCGAGTCTAAATGCACTTTGTTTAAAACCAAAGGCGGTCATTTTAGCACTTATTTAACTCCCTGGCAGTTATCTGCAAATACAAACATCATATTTGTATTGATTTAACAGTTCTGATTATGGTAAGATTTGTAAAATTCTGATTGTTTGGAGGAAGGTAGATTGTCAAAGGGAATAATGAGTTACATTGACTATCCAATGGTGAAAATTCCAGGGGGAGAAATAGAATTAAGGGACGACAGAATTAAAAGCAAATGGAAAGCAGAAATAAGACCATTCCTTCTTGCCCGTTATCCTGTTACTACGGATTTCTACTATGATATTACAAATAAATCGCCTAATTCTTTTGATCGAGATCTAAAACCTGTTGTGAATATTTCTTGGAATGAGGCAATTTCTTTTTGTAATCTACTTTCACGGAAAGCTGGACTGGGAGAGTGTTATTCTAAAAATGGTGAAAACATAGTTTGTGATTGGGAATCAAGCGGTTTTCGAATTCCTTCAGAAGCAGAGTGGCAATATGCATGTAAAGCTGGGGCTGCTGGTTATAGATATGGTGATCTGAATAAGATTGCCTGGTATAACGAAAATTCAGGGGGCATAATACATGAAGTAGGAACAAAGGAACCGAATCCATGGGGTTTGCATGATATGTTAGGGAATGTTTGGGAGTGGTGCTGGGATTTATATGATGAACAAGTGTACGGCACCTACCGTATTTTTCGAGGAGGTAGCTGGGCTGAGGATGCCAGGGGTTGTGGAGCTTCATGTCGTCGGCGCAGCCATCCGACATTTTGCATAGACGACCTAGGATTCCGTCTTGCCCGGTCTTTTTAACTTCACCAATCAAACCAACTTAATTCAAGGTTTTACAGTTTTACTAACGGATAACAGGAGGAAAACAGAGAAATCAGCTGTATCTATTTGTGATGAACAAAAAAAGAAGTAGGTTCAACAAAAAGGATCGATTAGAGATTAAATCCAAAAAAAAAAACCGTCTTTCATGTTTCTTAGCCGTACTGCTATTCATATTTCTTTCCAGTTTTTTTGGTTGGATTCCGATTGTGAACAAAATAAAAAACCTGATAATTTTTCAGGTTTTTTAATATTTTCATCATTCGATTACCAGAGAAAGGCGAGAAAAACTAAAGATGCAATTGCCCCAAAGGCAAATCCATTTGCAGCACCCCAACCATACCCTGCATTAAAACCTCCATAACCAAAACCCCCAAGGTTTCCGCCACCGTCAAATGGACGAATATATACACGGTTCGGCGTAAGGCGTAACCCGGTGTATGATTCCCCGATGAACGGTTCCTCTACTTGTACGAATTTCAACCGGCCTTTCAACACCTTGCCTGCATTTATGATAATAATTATGATAACCCATTTTACACTCCCCTTGTCCGTCGATTATACATCGTATGCATTCGGGGACTAGCATGCATGAATTAAATACCCACCAAACCTTTAAAAGTCTTTCCCATATTCCTTGTCAATGGTTAAAACACTCTTTGAAACCAAAGCATAAAATACATTTATACATGTACCAAAGGAGATTATGCCATGAAACACTCATACCAAGACGCACTAGCCATAATTGGAATTGAAGGGGCACACCCTGGTGGATTTGAACTGACTAAGAAGCTCTTGAAAAATGAAGAAATCGATCATACGTCAATAATCCTTGATGCCGGATGCAGGACTGGGCAAACCTCATCTTACTTGGCAAAAACGTTACTTTGCCAAGTATCCGCGCTTGATAATCACCCAGAGATGGTGAAACATGCAAAAAAAAGATTCCAACAAGCTAACTTAAGCATTGACCTATATAAGTCTTCAATTGAAGAACTGCCTTTTGACAATAATTCTTTTGATTTTATCATAGCCGAATCAACGACTGCATTCACGGATATACAAAAATCGCTCCGTGAATTTTTCAGGGTCCTTAAACTAGAAGGAACTTTGTTATCCATTGATATGACAGCAGAAACCAGCCTTGATTCTGCCTCAAAAAAAGAAATCATGGATTTTTATAATTTAAGAGATTTATTGACGCAATCCGAATGGTTAAAGGCCTTCCAACAAAACGGATTTACAGATTTAAAAATCTTGAGATCGAGTACCGTCTTAGAGGAATTAATGAATTCTTCAGCATCAAATAGCCTCGTTCAGCCATTAAATGAATCCTTGGAACGAGTCATGAACGAACATTACCGCCTCATTCTATCTTATGGAAACAGCCTCGGATATAGAGTATACAGAGCAAGTAAAAAGTAGGGCATTTATTATGCATTACGCAGCTCAAGATTGTCAGGAATTATGAATACAATAAAAAAACCTAGAACAAGTTCAAGGTTTAAAGGGATGGTTCTATTATCTTAGGCGATGATTTTTACACAATTTCGGCCATTCTTCTTTGCGGCATATAAGGCTTGGTCGGCCCGTGGCATCAATGTTTTGATGGAATGGCTTCGGTCACCAGCTTCAATTAAGGCATGAGTCACCCCGAAACTGCAGGTAACGGAAATCTTCTCTTCATTAACAACTGCAATGCTTTCCGAAACCTTTTTCCTTATAATATCGGCCAACTCATAGGCAGTGTCTAAAGCGGTATCCGGCAAACATATGATAAATTCTTCACCGCCATATCGCCCCAATAGATCTCCTTCCCGAACGTGCTCCTTTGCAGTATTTGCAACAAGCGTTATGACCGCATCCCCTGCTTCATGTCCAAAAGTATCATTTACATCTTTGAAATGATCGATATCGAACATGATGACTGAAACACTGCCGCCTTCCATGCTTAGAGCATCGAATAACATTTCCGATTTATTAATGAAAAATGTTCTATTCAATATTTGCGTTAATCCGTCCAAGCTGGCCAGTTGTTTCAACTTTTCCAGCATTAGCACTCTTTCAGTTACGTTGGAGAAGGTGATGATCTGTCCGATAGGCATGTTACTTTTGTTGAGCACAGGTGAAAAACCAATATGGTAATGTACCATTTTACCACTTAGGCTGCAATTAAAATCACTGTCTTGCTTAAGTTCGATTATTTCCTTAAGATGATGATTCCCATTTAGCACACTTGTAATCGATTTACCTATGGAATGTTCATCCAACAAGGGGATGACTTTGCACATTCCATGGTTATAGTCAACAATCAAACCCTGTTGATTTAAAACGATGACACCATCTTTCATACTTTCAAAGACAGTTTCCCGAGCGATCGGGGCTACATTGAACATTTGAAAAGTCAAAAGTGCCGCACCATGAAAGATAAACGTGATACTCATGGATACAGGACCAAGATCGATACCATATGAGCTTAATCCATTTATATAATAGTAATTTGCCATTATAGGAATAATAAGACCTGCCACCATCATTGATATTTGCATCCTAAATCTGAGTGAGGATTTTTTCACCTGCTTTAGCAATATGATTATACTTAACATGACACATAAAAAAAGGAAAAGGGAGTGGACGTAAAACCAAGGGCCCCCCACCAGTTTAATAATTGGAAAAGGACTATCGCTTCTCAATTCCATTGATTTGTAATACAAGTGATGAAGGTCATTTGTATAATGCATGAAAATGGTGATGAACGGAATGATGAAGAGTGCATATTGCCAGACCTTCTTAATTCTCTGCCCGACATATTCAAGGCACATCAACAAAAGGAATACTGGGATGAATGGTAAGGCCAAGTACTCGACCCTTAACCAAAATATGATTTGTTCCAAAGATGTACTGGAAAGTTCGAAAGCATAGGAAAAAGTAAAAATCGAAGACAATAATGTCACGAGAATATAGGGTTTTGCTCCAGGTGCATCCTTGATCCTTAACTGTGCAAATAAACATAGGAACAAGCTTAAAACACCTGCCATTATAACTACGAGTATGTATAACAATAATTCCCGCGGCAATGCGATCAACTCCGTTTAACAAAAAAATACTTTTTCCGTATATTATATAGCACTTTATGACTAAGTGACGAGAGTTTATTCAGGGAATTCTGAATTTTATATGTCAAGATTTTATAAACACGCCATATTTGAAAGCTATTTACTAACTCCCCTAAACCGCCGAACCTAAAATAACATCCAGTTTTTAAACATAAAAACCCTGCTTCATCACTTTGAACATGAGTGGCAGGGTTTTTGTAAATAAACAAAGTTTTAGATGCGGATTATACCTTTTCTGTTACTGCTGTGAATCGCTTTAAGAATGTCAGTATTTTTTGATAGACGGCAATTTCATTTTCTTTTTTGGAAAATCCATGTCCTTCATCTTCCAGAAGCATATAATCGACATCTCTTCCTTTATCCTTCAAGGCTTTAACGATTTGATCTGATTCTGCTTTGACGACACGGGGATCGTTTGCTCCTTGAATGACAAGCATTGGCTTTATCATGGATTCTAAATAGGTGATAGGCGAATACTCGATTAGTTTTTCTTTGTCTTTTTCCGGATTTCCTACCCACTGATCCATGACTGGCTTCCAGTCTTCTGGAACGGAATTGATAAATGAGAAGAGGTTGGATGGTCCGAAAATATCGACAACCGCTTTAAAATAATCCGCATGTCGTCCGTGTAGCAGAAGTGCCATATACCCTCCGAAGCTTCCCCCCATCAATAGAATGTTACCTTTTTGTGCATGCCCTTGGTTAATGAGCCAATCAAGGCCGGCTACATTATCAAGTCTTGGTCCATTTCCCCAATCTCCTTCCACCATTTTCGTGAATTCCAAACCATATCCAGTAGAACCGCGGAAGTTTGGCGCAAAAATACTGTAACCGTGATTCAGGAAAAATTGAAATGATGCCCTAAAGGACTTCCGTTCTGCCGCTTGAGGACCGCCATGTGGCCAAAAAATGACTTCACCATTGTCGTTTTCCCTTTTTGCCCTAAAAAATAACGATTCGATCTCCAAGCCATCAAAGGAAGGGTATGTAATGATGTCCGGTTCAACCAATTCATTGGAATCGACGCCAGGAACAGTATATTTAGTTAATGATACCCACTCATCACCTGTATTTTTATAGATATTATGAGGCTTTGTTGCGCTCATGCCAAATAAGTAAAGCGTGCTAGATGAAGCAACCTCAAGTTTATTAATGACGCTGCACGGCACGGGAATATTTCTCCAATCTTCATTTTGCAGATTGAATTCATATAATTGATCCTCTACACCCTTTTGACTTGTTATATATAATAGTTGATTCTCTTTACTATATTTAATGGCTGTAAAACTCTCATTCTCCAATTCTTTAACTTTACTGAATTTGTTTGTTTCAAGATTGTATGAAGCCAGATAGGTAAAGTCCGAATCATAATCAGTCAATAAATATATCATCGAATCCGAAACAAAAACACCATCATTCACTGTGTGTTGTTTCTCAGAGGGCGGAGTGAGCAAGATATCTTCGTTCCCTTTTTTTGCATAGAGAAGGGTATATGTATTAGCAAAGTGTTTATAGTAAAGTAAGGTTTCTTCATCTGGGCTGAAGCCAAATAAATAGGTCGCTGCGTCTTTCCCCTCCAGTACCAGCCTCTCCTGTCCTGATTCTAAATCTAAACAATAGGAATTTAGAAAGGAAGGATTTCCTCTGGATGTCGTGTAATAGAGCTTTTTACTGTCATTCGATAATTTTGGCATGAAATTACGTGTATTTTCATCATGGATGATTTCCTTCATTTTCCCGCCATTCAAAGGAACCCCGTAAAACTGGGTATTTTCATTACCGTCTTGATCGAAACCAGCAATTATAAACCGGCTCTTCTTATCATATATCAGCTCTTGGCAGCTCTGATCAATTGATGTAAGCGGATATGGAAAAGAGTTTGGCAAATCCATTCCCCATAAATTATACTTGCCGCTCAAATTGGTACTAAAAACCAGATGTTTTTCATCTGGACTTACAGCAAAATCAGCAATGGAAAAGGTTCGTAAAAATTGCTCAACATCAGGTTTTGGAAAAGTGATCATTTTGGCAACCCCTCACATTTATAATATAAAGAAAAATCTGTAATTTATTATACCATATTTTTCCTGATTTATATACGTAAATAGTCAGTCTATGGAAACCGAACATTCAAGTTATTATATATGCAACTTATTAGGAGTAAACGATTGTTCCGATGTATGCTAATTCCAAGGACATCGGGGCTTTTTTTTGTCATCCGATAGAATGATAGAAAGGGCTCGTTCAAATACGAAAAAAGTCTTAAGAGCACTTGGCTCTTAAGACTTTTATTAATCAATCGATATATCTTCTTGCTCCGGCATATTCCTCTCCGTATCCGGATGTTTTAATTTCATCTATCCTTACATGTGTTGAGCTGTTTGGCGAATGGATCATTTTGCCGTCACCAATATACACTCCGACATGATGGACCTTTCCTTTCCCTTTATCATGGGCAAAAAATAGTAGATCACCTGGCTGAAGATTTTCTTGTTCCACCTTTTTACCATATTGCGCCTGAATGGAAGAGTCCCTTGGGATCGTTATTCCATTAGCATGGTACATTGTATAGGTAAATCCAGAACAGTCAAATCCAAATCCGGACATTCCGGCCCAGAGATAAGGAAGCTCTAAAAATCCCTTTCCTGTTTCAACGATGTCCTTACCGGTTGGAGCTGGTATTTGATTTTCATTTTGATAGACGGAAACATCCTGCTTTTCTATCCATTTTGCTCCATTACTCGGTGTCATCACCTTCACTTTATCTTTTTTTACCTGCAATAGCGGGAGGCGGGTATCGAAGCTGACCTCCATGAATTTGGACTGAAGTTTCGAATCCGAATAAAGCCAAGTCTTCGGGGCATTTACAAGGACAAATCCTCGTTTAAATTGTTTCTCAAATGAATTTCCGTCTTTTAATTGAGCCTTTGGCATCCATCCTGGGTAACCAATATCATTTCGGGGCGTCGGTTGATTGGCAACGGCTACTTTCACCCATTCACCCTGTTCTTCTAAAATCGTCACTTTTGAACCATATAGAGCTTGTGTTTCCAGGTTACCCACAAGCCACAGCTTGTCTTCATAATTCATCGAGCCGATCCAGGCATTCAAATCAACAGGATTCGATGCAGAAGGAGCATCGATTTCCCTCAATAATCCCGGCTCCGTCCAAAGAGTTGCCACAGCTACATCTACATAGGCAATTCTCTCCTTCTCCTTTGAACTAGCTTCATTGGGACTGAATACTAAAATACTAAGAGCAAATATAGATAGCACTACAACGGTTAACCTTTTCAAAATAATCACCCTTTCGAAATAGTTTTTATTAGTAAAAAACACTATTGTATTAATAGTGTTTTTTCCAACAGATTATTTCAGCCCTTCATAAGGCTCATATTTCGTATACATATCTTTTCGGCGATTACGATCTTTGAAAGTGGTCGCCGCACCATTCTTTCGATTCTCATATAGTTCGTCCATATCGACCGTACCGGAAATGATTGTATGTTCATTCATTTCCGCCTCGGCTACTACTCCATTTGCTGGCCAAGCGCTGTCACAGGGGCTAAGTATACTGGCGCGGCCGTATCCGTTCGGCAGCGGTGTCCCTGGTTCACCAACAGTGGGGCAATGAACAAAATATACCTGATTCTCGATTGCACGTGCATGTGCGCAATAGCGTACCCGCCAAAAACCAGCCTCAGTAAATGTGTATGATGGGCAAAAAATGATGTCGGCCCCATTCACAGATAATATCCTTGAAATTTCAGGTATCTCCGCTTCATAACATACCGCTATTCCTATCTTAACCGGACCTACGGAGTAAACTTCCAGATCATCACCTTCAGAAGTATGCCAATTCGCTTCAGCAGGAAAGATATGAGTTTTTTTATGCTCAACGACCGATCCATCTTTATCAAAAATGTATGCGATATTGAAGTATTCATTTTCGCGGCGTTCCAGATGCGTGCCCGCAATGATGACCTGCTTTCTTTTTCTGGAGAGTGAACTGAAAAGATCTTTGTATTGATTGGTATATTTATCAATCCTGATAACGGACGAAGCATTTTGTTCTCCAAAGGCCGCTGATAACCCGATGGTTAACAGTTCAGGAAAAATGATATAATCCGAGTTTTAGGGAACTTGGTTGATCAAGTCTTCTACTTGTTCCTGAAATTCATTGAAATTTGACACTTTTTCTACTCGAAATTGACAAGCCGTTATTTTAATTTTCACAGAAGCCCTCCCAAATCATGCTTTTTATTCCATTAGCCTGGTTAAAAGAAATTAGGATATCTTGTCCAGATCATTCATTTCGGTCTGTTGCATAGAGATATGTTTAGTCAGTGCACTTACAATGAATGTTACTACAATATTAAACAACAAAGCTATGACGCCTGTACTGATATCATTAATTACATGTGGGATATCTGGCAGGAATGTAGCAACCTTCACATCTGCAATTGTGGCATATAAAACAATCAAGACGCCTGCCAATATCCCTGCCATTGCACCATACTTATTGATTATATTGGTTTTTGGTAAACTGCAAAACAACGAAGGTGCCAGTTGTGTAATTAAACTGTATGACATGATATTCAAGATGGCCAATGCCTCGCCGCCTGTTACCGTTACAATTAAAGCAATGATTGAGATACCGATGATGATGATCCTGGAGACAATCAATTGATGTGTTTCAGTCGCAGCAGGGACCAGAACTTTGTAAAAGCTATTTGTCAGACCTACTGATGCAGCCATTAGCATGACTGAAGCCGGTACTAGGGCCGTCAATAAACCTGCAGCTCCGATAACCCCTATCACCCATGGATCGAATGTTTGAATCGCCAGCCTTAAAAGTGAGAGATCCCCATCAGCCCCTTGCAAACCCGGGATTTTCATGATGGCTGTAAATCCGATGAAAAAAACGAATAGCAGTAACAATGTGTATAAGGGTAAAGCAATCGCATTTTTGCGAAGGGTCCTTTCCCCATTGGACGATAAAACCACCATGAATGTTTGTGGCAGCAAATAAAATCCTAGTGCATTCAGCAAAACGGTGGACACAAACCAGGACTGACTCAATCCCTGATCTGCCAAAACCAACATTTCCGGTTTAGCAGCTTGGACGGTCTCGAACATTGGCTGTATGCCTCCGAAGTAATGAAATGGAATGTAAATCCCTAAAAAGATAACGACCACCAAGATCATGAAATCTTTCAGTATGGCTGTCCATGCTGATCCATGAATGCCTGAAATCATTACATAGGTAGATACGACAACAGCACCGATGACACTTGCAGCAACTGGAGAAATTGCTCCGTAAGATGCTTCGGAAACAATGATACCTAATCCTTTGAGCTGTATGACTATGTACGGCACGAGGGCTAAGCTTCCCAATACAGCCACGATCATCCCCATTGTCCTGCTCTTATATTTAGATGCAAAATACTCTGGCTGAGAGATAATGGAATGGCGTTTTGAATATCTCCATATTTTAGGGACGAGCCAATATGATAGGACGTAGGCTAAGAAAATATAGGCGGGAACATAATAAGCAGCGGCACCTTTTGAGTAAGCCCACCCACTTCCGCCCAAGAATGTAAAAGTTGTATAAATTTCACCTGCTATCAAGAGAAAAATGAAGAATGTACCGAAGCCCCTGCCCCCTACGGCAAATTCCTCCATGTCCATATCCTTCCCTTTTCTTGCTTTTATCCCTAAATAAAGTGCCAGAACCAAGAAGATGGAAATGATGAGTAATGATATATTCATTCAGAATCACTCCCTTTATTATCAGGATCGAACTTATAGACAATCATTAAGATGATCGATGCCATGACCATCCAAAATGCAACCCAAAATAACAAAAAAGGCATACCCAATATGTACGGTTCTATTTTATTTGCATAGGGCAATAAACCTAAGAACCCTATAAATGGAACAAAAAGCAATAGCTTAATAGCATCCAAATTATACCCTCCCCTAATTAGGTTCCGAACATGGATGTATCACCATCAGTCGTGCCTAGTTTCAAACTGAACTGATGGGTTGATAGCATCCGTGGCTTACTGTCATTAGCTGCTTTCAACCAACCGTATATGCGTCTTAAGCGGACTGGATGGCAAGGACCGTTTCCAATATTACATTGACGCCTTTTTCACAATCTTCCCAAGTAGTAAGTTCCTCTTCACAATGACTTTTACCGTTGATGCTTGGAACGAAAACCATGGCAGTCGGTATATAACTGGCTATAAACTGCGCATCATGTCCTGCACCGCTTACCATTCTCTTATAGGGTAGACCTAATGTTTTGCTCGATTGCTCAAGCAAATTGCAAATGGATTTTTCGAACCAAACGGTATCCCTGTCCCACAATTTTTTCACTTGGATGTCGCAGCCGCCTTCTGAACCTGTTGTTGTAAGGCTTTCAATGACTTCCTCCACCTTTTCGATGACATTGGAATCCTTATGTCTCGCTTCTAGCGAAAAAACCACTTTATTAGGGATAACCGTATGGATATTAGGAAACACATTTACCCTTCCCATTGTAAAAACCAAATCGTCATCAAGCATGCCTAGCTTCTGACGAGCCTCCATAATCAAGCTATTCGCAGAGAAGAAAGCATCTTTTCTCATATTCATCGGGGTGGTTCCGGCATGATCGGATTCTCCCGTAACTTCTATTTCATAGCACACCATACCAAGGACACATTCAACGACACCGATCGTTAGTGATTCACGTTCAAGAATCGGCCCTTGTTCAATATGCAATTCTAGAAATGCAGTCGCTTCTTTTAAACGATTCTCTTTATCCCCTGCATATCCAATGGCATTCAAAGCACTTTCGAAAGTCGTTCCGTCACTATCTGTCTTTTGCAGCATGATGGATTTTTCGAATTTACCTGAAAGAACTCCCGAAGACATCATGGAAGGTTCGAATCTGGCTCCCTCTTCGTTCGTAAAATTGACGATCATTACCGGAATTTTAGGTTGGATATTATTTTCCACCAGAGTCCTCACGACTTCCAAGCCTGCAGCTACACCCAAGATACCATCAAACCGCCCGCCCTTTTTTACGGTATCCATATGTGATCCCATCACAATAGGCGGTTTGTTTTCAAGTCCCGCCAAAGTAGCGTAAATATTCCCCATATCATCAAGCTTTATGGTCATACCCAATTCTTTACAGCACGTGCAAAAGAAATCACGGACTAATCTATCTTCTTCGGAAAGGGATAGCCGTGTGACTCCATTGTTTTCTGTCCTTCCAAAATCAGCAAATTTCTCGAGCGTACGACTCAGCCTCTCACCATTAATTAATAATTTTTGCTTTTTCATAGCGAATATCCCCCTTTTAAATTCTACATGCGTTCGCTTATGCCAAAAATGAAAGTGTATTGTTGTTTTAGAATAGTTACGCTAGATTTATATTTCTACTAATGTTCCCCTATGATAAAGAATCTCCCCATTCAGAATCGTTGACTCAACATTCAAATCCTTGATATTTTGGGAATCTACTTTCAATATACTATCATTCAATACTACTAGATCGGCCAGCTTGCCTGCCTCCAGGCTGCCTTTGACATCTTCATCGAAACTCGCAAACGCGCCATTCCATGTGTATAGTTTTATGGCTTCTAATACGCTAATAGATTGAACCGGACCTATTTTCTTACCAGACCTGCTTGTTCTATTAACAGCAACGTGTATGCCTAATAAAGGGTCGTGATCAGTAACGGGAGCATCGGAACCTCCTGCGGCCAAGATGCCATTATCAATATAATCACGGGCGGCGTACATGTGATTGACCCTATTGCCGTAGTGTTCAATATAAATATCACCGAATTCATAAGGAAATGGGGGGTTGGGGATTGGGATGACTCCAAGTTCTTTCATCCTCATTTGTAAATCTGGCGAAGATATTCCAGCATGCTCGATTCTATGTCTATGATCTTTTCTTGGCGATTCATTCAATGCCTTTTCCACGCAATTCAAATACATCTCTATCGCTTTGTCGCCTTGGGCATGGACTGTGATCTGATAGCCTTTTTTATGAGCCTGACCTAATACTTGATAGATCTCCTCTTCTTTATAATAAAGAATGCCAAAATTGCCAGGATCACTCGAATAAGGCTCACGGGTAGCGATTGTCGGTCCGGTACTGCTGCCATCCGTAAACAATTTTGCTGGTCCGATTTTGAATCTTTCGTCGCCAGTTCCGGTTATGACTCCCGAATCCACCATTTTATTTACAAATTCATGAGAATTATTCAATGAACCGACCATCGCATAGATACGGAGACGAATATCGTTATTTTTTATGGCCTGCTGCATTAAACGGAAACTTTCAGGACCATGTGCACCAGCTTCATGAATGCTTGTTATGCCTGCTGCGATGAAATGTTCCGAGGCTATTTTCACCGCTTTCAACAGTTCACTTTCTGAATAACTTGCTCTGTCGGCCATTATCATATTTGCTGTTTCAATGAGTTTGCCTGTAATCCTCCCAGCCCTATCCTTTTCAATGATCCCTCCAGTTGGATTCTCTGAGTTCTCATCAATTCGGGCAATCGCTAACGCCCTGCTATTCACCACGCTTATATGGCCGCAAGTACGGGTTACCATGATGGGATGGTCTGTTGAAATAGCATCCAACTCCGCTATTGTTGGATAACGTTTTTCTTTCACAGCGGTCTCATTAAAGCCCCAGGCGCGAATCCATTCACCTTTAGGGATCGTCGAAGCTTTCTTCTTGAGATCGATCAATATATCTTCTACAGATTTGATATGTTCAGCTTTACAACTTACTGCCAATTGATTGACTCCGTACAATATAAGATGAATATGAGAATCTATAAACCCGGGAAGTAAGGACTTCCCCTGCAAATCGATCACATTCGTTTTTTCTCCGATAAATACCTTGATTTCATGATTCGTACCGACTGCCGAGATACGATTACCTTTAATTGCCAGGGCTTCTGCGACTTCATTTTTTTGATTTACGGTTATGACCTCGCCGTTTATGAACACGATATCAGCTTTCAAACAACACACCCCTTCCTTATTGTTCCACCCTCATTACTACGTCCTCTTCCTTTGCTTTCTCTCGCCTTTACTTATCGGAATATTCTGTTTTCAACAGATTCATTATATCCACACCAGATTGTGAAATCATTAGACAAATAGTTAAAAATTTCATCGTTTTTTTATACCTTTTATATAATTATGTCTTATTCCCTATGATTTGCTGATCTCCCTTTTATCACGCAAAAGTGATCAATAATATTCATAAGGTGTCTATAACCAATAAAATAGGGATAGGTATAGCTGCTGATATGCTTACCTATCCCGCCTTTTATTTTTTTACAATCCATTCAATCTTCCAATAATGCCAATGGTCAAATACTGTTTGTTTGCATTAAAATCCCATGTCCAGTTGCGAAGGCTTAATTCGCTTTTATCCACATTTTCAATAAACGTTTTTACCCCAATCAATGCTGCCCCATATCCTACGCTTGAGGCCAATGCAAAGATGGCATTTATCCCTTCATTAATTGTATCCATATACTCAGGTTCGATTTTTAAGATATCAGTCCATGTAATACAGAATCCATTTTGCTTGGTACATTTAGAAATAGAGTGATTCATTTTACGTACGATTTCATCCCTTAAATCTAAAATTCCATTCTTAATCTCTTCTGCGCCTTTTTTCTGATATGGGTGTTCATAATCAGAAAGCAGTTCCTTGGCCCAATTATAAAATAGTTGGGTATAAATGGCGGATGTTGCCACTATATCAAAATCATTATAATAATTAGCAAAAACACTTTCAGAAAGCTGGCCTAATCGATTCTCGGTTTCCTTTAAATATTGAATGATTTCCTTTGCCGGTTCACCACGATCCAGCATGGAAGATAGGTGGTGATCAAAATCCACTTTATCGAGGCCTGTTACATCGATTTCAACAAGGTGAATTTTCTTCCGGGTCCGTTCAGGCAAATTCGCCGTACCCTTTTCCATACTTTCCATATCAATATCAAATAAATATATGGAGTTGCATCTAGTCGCATATACTCTAAATCCAAATCATCGCAATTGCCTGCACCAACGATAGCCACTTTATCTGCGAACGCTTTTTTTGAAAAAACGGCATCGAATAGCCCCGTAACTTGTAGACGATGCTGTTGCCACCGCAACTTTCTGTATTCATCCCGATTATGATTCATTTTTCTTTGATAGATTTCCAAGTCAATCTCTCCCTTTAGGGTACTAACGATTTATTTATTGTAACAAAGTATCCCGATATTTTGGAGGGTGGGCAATTTAGATTTCGCACCGGGAAAAGATCCGCTCAATTTCCATAGTAAAAAGAGCGATAATAATGTTAGAATAATATGGTAATTATTGATTACAGGAGGGTATTCTTTGAGCAAAACAAAAAAGATTTTACTTACATTACTAGGTATTTTTTCAATCATTGTCGCCGGAGTGGTGATACTTGTGTTTTCATTCACACAGAGTATGAAAGCAGATCCCGCTGAAGAAAAGAAGGTCCGGGATCAAGCTGAACGATATTTAGAAAAAACTTTTCTTGACGGAACCGAAATATATGATGTTCTATACGACAATATGGGAAACCGGGGCTATTTTAAATACGCAGCTAAAGTGAAACATGAAAAATATGATACTCAATTTCTAGTTTTCTTTAATGATGATACAGGGAAAATGGAGGATACATTCATATCTGATAAATGGCAAGATGATGCTGAAAAAGAAATCAGGCCTTATGTTGAAAAAGAACTTGGTGACGTATTGATTTCCAAGGAAATGGGAGATATTGCAGAGAGTGATGAGTGGAAGGAGATTCAGGAAGAAATAGGCGATCATAATCAATTACTCTTGGTCTTTGATGAGGAGATCGGGAAAAAATTGAAGATTGATCCGAATAAACCAGCCAGCTATAAAGATTACGAAATTTCCCCAACCATTCGGATTACCCTTTCACGTAAGAAACAGGACGCAGATGAAGACCGCTTTATCGAAATTATCAATGCCCTAAAAAAAGATGGTGTTCTTAAACATGGAAATATGATTGTAGAATATATTGGTACCAATGGTGTGCCACTTGAAGATGAGGAAAGGAACAAATCTTTTTAAACGTTTGAGATTTTTTAAATAAAATACACATCAAAAATTTTTATCAATTTTTTCTAGACCAGCGGTTCGATAAATACTTAATACTTTCAATCCTTTGACTCCAGGCTTTTTTTCCACTGTTTTCATCCTTACATTTTGTAAAAAGTACATTATTTTTCAGATAATATATATATTTCGGGAAATATATTATGCTAACAAAGTGAAATGAAGTGTAAAATCATCTATTTTTAGTCTTCCTTATTATTCATTATGAAAATTATTAATCCTTCCATCTGAGTTATAGCCTCATTTTATGAATAAATGTACCTAGTAAAATATATTCACTAACTCTTTAATACCGTTAACGATAAACGTTAAATGGAAGAATTCCCCCCACTCCTATTAGATTTTCAAATTCAATAGAAGTGGGGATTTTATTGTTTTTAACGCACTTTTCAATCATAAAATATACCCTATCCGGTAAAACGTTCGGCATTTTCACAAAATTAAAAATAGGAAATTTAACCCAAGACTTTTACCCTTTTCTTAATCGTATAAATATTCAAAAAAATGTCGAGTTGAGTCATCTATACTTTTACCCTTATACTAGGGAAGAAAAATTGAAAGGGGAGAATTATACATGAAGAAGGATATTTCAATCATTGGTGTACCAATGGATCTTGGTCAAACTAGAAGAGGAGTCGATATGGGTCCTAGCGCAATCAGATATGCAGGATTGAGCGAAAGACTTGAAAGCATAGGATACACTGTTCGTGATGAAGGTGATATTAAAGTAGAAATACAAGAGAGAGCACAGAGTGATTTAGACACAAATTTAAAGAATCTGCAGGACGTAGCAGAAGGTAATGAAAAATTGAGTCAAAAAGTGGATGAAGTCATCCAATGCAATCGGTTTCCTTTAGTATTAGGTGGAGATCACAGTATAGCAATCGGGACATTAGCCGGTTTAGCGAAGCATTCTGAAAACTTAGGTGTAATATGGTATGATGCACATGGAGATTTAAACACTGCCGAAACTTCCCCATCAGGAAACATACATGGTATGTCCCTAGCAGTAAGTTTGGGTCTTGGCCACCCTGCACTGACTAACATTGGCGGATATTCTCCAAAGGTCAAACCAGAAAATATTGTCATTATTGGTGCACGTTCTTTAGACCAAGGTGAGAAAGAGTTAATCAGGGAAAAAGGAATTAAAGTCTATACGATGCATGAGATTGATAGAATAGGTATGACAAAAGTGATGGAAGAATCGATTGCCTATCTGAAGGAACGTACGGATCTTGTTCATTTATCACTTGATCTTGATGGTCTTGATCCAGATGATGCACCAGGGGTCGGAACACCTGTAATGGGAGGTATTAGTTACCGTGAAAGCCATCTTGCCATGGAAATGTTAGCTGAAGCTAATATCATTACATCAGCAGAGTTTGTTGAGATAAACCCAATATTAGACGAGCATAACAAAACGGCTGAAGTTGCTGTCGCATTAATGGGCTCATTGCTTGGAGAAAAATTACTTTATGGAGCGGAAGACCAATTTAATACTGCTGATTTACTGGTTGATGTTAAATAGTCGACATCTTTTTAGATAACTGGTATTGTAAGAACTTATGAGAGATTTCATTAAATAGATGGCACAGTGGAAATAGCCCCTACTTCAACAGGGTGCTTGTTACCCATTGAAGGATGGTCCACACGAATCCATTCATCCCTAGTTTCCTGACGCTTGGCTTCCTTTTCTTTATAAGCGGCGCTACCTGAAATTAATTCTGCATTGGAATCTATCTATCTCTAAATGCAGAAATAATCTCTTATTCTAGGGAATTCAACAACATCTAAGATTCAAATCAAATCTTTTACATTTGTGAGTAAAATACACAAATTCCCTAATAACGTCCAGACATAAATGAAACCGTTTGCACCCATCAGGTAAAGGAGTTTTTCAATGAAGACAATAGAAAATCAACCAAATGAATTAAAACGGAGCATGAAAGCAAGACATTTATTTATGATTTCAATAGGGGGATGTATTGGTACGGGCTTTTTCATTGGTTCAGGCTATACCATTCATGAAGCAGGAGCCTTCGGTGCTATCCTCTCTTACATAGTCGGCGGCTTCATCATGTATTTAACCATGCTTTGTCTAGGCGAACTATCCGTTGCCATGCCTGTTTCCGGTTCGTTTCAGACATATGCGACTAAGTTCATCGGTCCTGGAACCGGGTTTGCCATCGGATGGCTTTACTGGCTAGGTTGGGCCGTTACAGTTGCTTTAGAGTTTTTGGCAGCAGGACAGCTTATGCAAAGATGGTTTCCCGAATCACCCGTTTGGATGTGGTGTGCAATCTTTGCTTTTCTCATATTTTCACTAAACGCTTTATCAGCAAAGGCATTTGGCGAATCGGAGTTTGTTTTTTCCAGCATAAAAGTATTAGCCATCATTCTGTTCATCATCGTTGGCGGTGCTGCCATGTTTGGCCTTATTGATATGAAAGGTGGACAAGAAGCACCATTTTTCTCCAACTTTTTCAGTGAAGGCCTTTTCCCCAATGGGATATCGGCCCTGCTTATCACAATGATTACAGTTAACTTTTCCTTCCAGGGAACAGAGCTAATCGGAATTGCCGCGGGAGAAAGTGAAAATCCAGAAAAGGTCATACCTAAATCGATCAAACAAACCGTTTGGCGTACCCTTTTCTTCTTCGTTCTTTCTGTCTCTGTTCTTTCAGCGTTGATTCCAAGGGAACAGGCAGGAATCGTTGAAAGTCCATTCGTTGTTGTATTGGATAGTATCGGAGTTCCTTATGCGGCTGACATTATGAACTTCATAATTCTAATAGCGCTTTTGTCCGTTGCAAACTCCGGCCTTTATGCGGCAACACGTATGCTTTACTCGCTTTCTAAGGAAGGCATGGCAAGTCCGAAGCTCGGTATGGTAAATAAGCGAGGAATTCCGCTTAATGCCTTGCTTATCACCCTTGCAATAGCTGGTTTGTCTTTACTTTCAAGTGTAGTAGCCGCCAAAACAGTGTTTGTCTTTCTTCTCTCCCTTGCAGGATTAGGAGCACAAATTGGCTGGATTGCAATCGCGGCTTGTCTTCTTGCTTTCAGAAGGTCATATATCCGCAAAGGTGGACAGGTGGAAAACTTGAAATTCAAAGTACCGCTATATCCATTCATCCCCATTCTTGCCTTGATAGCAAACTGCATCGTCATGATCAGTCTTGCGTTTGTTCCTGAGCAGCGAATGGCCCTTTATTGCGGGGGGACATTCTTCCTTGGATGTTATGCGGTTTATCACTTTAAAGTGAAGAAAAACAAGAAAGTGGAATCTCCAATGCAGGAAGTTGAATTAAATGCCGGTAAAAAAATGGTCATTTAATCCTGAAGTCTGAGGAGTAGAGTAAAAATGGTAAAAAGCGATCTTTACAATTCATAAAGATTGCTTTTCAAAGAAGAAAAACCCTGGATGTTTTCAAACCAGGGTTTTTCTTTTATTAAATCACCGTTTCCTGCATAGCTATCCAATGGTAAACCGCTTTATAAATTCTTCCTTTCCCCTTCCAGCTTTTTTAGTTCCCATCTCCCTGTCTATGATAATAGGCATATAATAGGAAGTTAAATTTTCAGTTCCATTTAGTCAATAAAAAAAGTATGAAAAAAAATCATCTTAATCGATGATTTTTTTTTGTGCATATTCCTTTAATCTAGGCAGGATAGGCTCTAAAATTTCCTTGGCTATGTAATCCGTATCCAATCCAATGAAACGTTCACTTTCCATGTCGACCGATCTCGCATTTTCCGGGTCATTACAAAAAATAAACGATATGATACCGTTATCTACCGTCATATCTACATATTTAAATGTAATGTCATGTTTCGTAAGACAACTTTCAAACGCAATGCACAATTCATCTATATTTGATTGACTAATAGATGTGAATTTCATATTGATCATCCCCTCTGCTAAAGGATAGCAAAATAAAGCATGAATTTCAAAGCGAAATTCAAGTCCCATTCTTATGTTCATGATTCATCTGACACTTTCGACCAAAGTGAACATAACCAAAAACTTGACCTTGTTTGGAATATCATCATTTGAAGCCTTTTGATGAAAAATGGCATGTGTAGGATTTTCCCATAAGACATGAATGTAACCAATCGATTTCATTCAATTCCCCACCCTCACCCTGATTTATTTTTTTATCTTTCAACAATGATTAATAAGGATTTCCCTAGGCATAACCGCATATTGTATCGCCCGGTATGCAGTTCCTCATGAATAATCCATGGCATGTCTCATATCTTTATACAAACACCTTGTTAGGAGTGGGCCAACATGAAGTCTTTTTATAAAGGAACGCTCATTTTGATTGTAGCAGCGTTTTTTGGTGAATGTATCGAATTTTTAGTGAACATGCTCCTGGCCAGGGAATTACAAGAAGAGGGCATGGGGCTATATATGTCCATATTGCCAATTTTCTTTTTGATATATGTGATTGCCAGCCTTGAATTACATATTTCCATTTCAAAATTCGTTGCGGAAAATAAACAGGCAATGCATTATAATCTTATCATTCATGCACTTAAAATGGCTGCAGTCGTCGTATTGGTTATGTGTATAGTCATGCCTTTCATACTATCCTTCTCATCCATAATGGACAAATACCATCCCTATATTAAATGGCTGCTCATCACATTGATCCCCATAGTTTCCTTTTCATCGATTGCTAGAGGCTATTTCATGGGTGTCCAGCAAATGGGGAAGATTGCCTTATCCAACTTTTTAAAAGATATCATTCAATTCGGTTTGCTTTTCCTCATGTTTAATTTATTTCATTTTAACCAGGAAAAGTCATTATTGATGGCCTTTTTTGTTTTGATTGGCAGTGAGTTCCTCGTTTTTCTATACTTGATCAACCTTTTGATTCTTCAAATGCGAATCATGAGGCGCGGTACGAACTCGTGGACAACCGGTAAACATGCACGACAAAAGTTATTAGCCGTTTCGCTGCCCACCATGGGGTTAAGGATCTTTCATGCGATAACGAATGCCATCCAACCTTTTTTGATCCATACTGCCCTTCTCTCGGCAGGATTCGGTGCGGTAGTGGCTACAGAGCATTTTGGGATGCTGACTGGGGTTGCGATGACGATTGGCTTCTTTCCGGCCTTTATCGCGCATTCCTTAATGATCATGCTCATTCCGAATGTTTCGAATGCTTACAAGAAGCAGGACAAGGAAAAATTGAGGGTTTTATTGCAAAAATCGATGTCTTTCACCGTATTATATGGAGTACCGGCTGTGATTTTCATTTATTTCTTTGCGGAACCTTTAACCTCCCTCTTTTTTTCTTCAACATCTGCCGCATACTATTTAAAATTATTATGTCCTTATTTCCTTTTTCACTTTTTTGTCATTCCCATGCAAGCTTATCTCATCGGCTTGGGTTTAGTGAAGGATGCTTTCATCCATACCGTATGGTCCCATATTGTTGCCTTTTTAATGATGTATATCCTAGGGTCTCAGGCTTCTCTTAATATGGGAGGAATCATTTTAGGAATGAATACTGGGGCTGTTTTATTAACTTTCATGCACTACTTGACCATTTGCAAAAAAATCGGCATAAGCATCTTACTGACGAAATCAAGATCCATATCGATAAAGTGAGGCAAAAACCCTTGCTGTTATTGGTTTATAACGATTAAGATTAAAAATATTGAGCCTTTCCCTGTACATATCACCTTCGATACTGTATATTTCAACATACTTGGGTAATAATCAAGTAAAATGGTTTAAACTAACCATACAATTGTAATGGAGTGATTTCATGAGTAAAGCTAAGGCAAAGAGTGGAACGGGTAAAGGTACGGGCACTGGAACGGGCAAGAAGGGCTGGAATCGTTGGAAAACAAGTGCCAACAAGAAAAAAAGCGCCAAACCATATGTAAGTAAAGGCGTCAAACATTCCAATGACTCAAAAACATCCGGTCATGCTGCAGGTGACAAGACAGAAAAATAATTGCTTGTCCCATAATCCATACAAAATTTATGTTTGTTCCATATTCTCATACAGAGTGTTAAGAGATCTGTATGAGAGAAATGGGTCTTATAGATATAAACCACGGGCGATATCCATATGAAGCATAAGACTACAGCTATTATACATACCGTCAAAAAAGACACTCCAAATCCCGGTAGTGTCTTTCATTTTTTAATATTTTCTTTTTATCTAAATTGGTTTTTGGGTTTGATAGCATTGATTTTTTTCGGGGTAAACTCTGTACGGAAACCGTTAGTGGCTTTTTTAACAGAGTTTGTAACTGAATGTATCGCTTCACCAACATCCTGAGCAGAATCCAACAATGGTTCAACCGTTTTCATTTTAGTTTTTACATCGTCGGTGATTTCATTTGCAGTTTGCAATAGTTGTTTCGATTCGCCGGACAAATCGTGGATGGCATTTCTCACCTCAACCAATGTTTGATTGGCTTCACCTATCGTGACCATTCCCTTTTGTAGAGTACTGATTAAAAATACGACCAACCAAATGAAGGCTAAAGCGATCGCAGCCACACTGTATTGAATTATCAAGATAAAGCTCCCCCTCTAAATTAAATAGTAGAAACGATTACTTTAAATATGTTAGTGAATCCCGGGGTGCCTGTTTTTTAATGATAAATGATGATACTATTTAATTATTATTTGAACCCCCTCAGCTTCAGTTCGAGTTGAAGGAACTGTCGGAGTGGATAAATCCTTAGGGCGGCCTTCCAAACTGGCTTCTTTCATGGAATTGGTTACATTATGAATCATTTCCCCAACATCTTGAGCTGATTCCAGCAATGGATCGACATTTTCCATCTTCCCTTTTACATCCGCTGTAATTTGATTGGCAGAGTGGATCAATTGTTTGGACTCTTGCGTCAATCCATGTACCGCATTTCTTACCTCTTCCAGTGTCTTATTTGTTTCTTCGAGCGTCCCCATTCCTTTTCGCAGCGTCTGGTTGACATTATATATCAAATACACGACGGCTCCGGAGACACTGGCCACACTTAATTTAATAAACATTTTCATATATCCACTCCTTTCATTTAAATTTATGCACTGTCCCTTCCATTAATTCCCTAAAGCCCTTCACTTGTCCAGTCAGTTTTATAGAAGAACCATTCACCTTAACCTAAAAGAAGTTTAAAGGGTAGTTTAAAGGATAATAGTAAGGGAGAGACCATATTTAGGAGGAGATTTGTTCATGTCACATGAGAATTATTCATCTATTATCCAAACTTTAAATGATTGTATGACCGCGTGTAATCATTGTTATGACGCATGCTTAAAAGAAAATCATGTAAACATGATGGTGGAGTGCATTCACTTGGATCGGGAATGTGCGGATATTTGCTCTTATTTAGTACAGGCGATAGGAAGAGGTACACCGTTTATTTCAGAGTTGGCTGAAGTTTGTGCCAAGATTTGTGAAAGCTGCGGAAACGAATGTAAAAAACACGATCATGAACATTGTCAAAAATGTGCTGAGGCATGCTTGAGATGCGCAGAAGAATGCAGAAAATTAGCGTAGATGTTTCCTTTTATTAAAAATGGCAGGATATCAGCTACAAAGAAACCATTTGTGGTTAAGGGTCTTTCCCCTGCCCGAATGAAGAGTAGGATCGTGTGATCCTGTTCCCTTAATCGTATGTTTTCCATTCCCCATGTTTCATATAAATAGTCTACGAATGGATAAAAGACAACGGCATCCTTCGGAATTTCTAGCTGTACATAGCCTTTATACTCTAAAGTGGATTGATGGATAGGATAGACCGGCTTTAATTGATACTCCCTTATCCCTTCTTCAAATGGCAACCATTTTTGAATATTGGCTAAGTAAAAACCCCATTCATGGTCCTTATTCCGTATAACCCGTGCTTCAGGCACCTTGCTTGAATGGAATTTCTGGAATAATACGATATCTTGACTAGAATGATAATACTCAAATCGTTTTGGGCGTTGGGATTCAGATGGTTTCAGTAATCCGGCCGCTTCTTCATAGGCTGTTTCAGATATGACATAGATTGTCCTCTCATCTCCAAAAGGTACGACCTCTGCTTTTATTACCCCCTCTTGAATATACTTATAGACACTTTGAACAGACAATCCTAGTTTATTTGCTAATTCAGTAGGCCTCATACCCGTAGGGTGTGATTTCTTTTCATTCACAAGTTGATCAACTTCCGCTTTTTCATATCGTGCCTCTCTATGAATTCGATGGGGATCTGCAATTTTACTAATTTTCTTCTGCTTGGCATAATGATAGACCGTTGCTTTGGAGACCCCTAGTAAACCGGCTACCTCTTGCGTATACCATTCCACTTTATACCCCTCCTGTCTTCCTAGATTTCTCGTTCGTTTCATTCATCATTGACCAACGCTTGTTAACCCATAATTTCCTCATGATACAAAACGGCTTCCGCTTGTCCAAACCTTACGCGATATTGTAGACGTGGTTGATTGATTACTTCCAGGACCTCCCCTTTTTTCTTTAAGGGATCATCTCGTGTTTATTCTCAACATCTGAAATAGACTTAATATTCATGGCTTACGTCATACCCATACATAGTTCAGGGAGGTCAGGCCACCCTCTGACAATGAACATCTATACACACGTAACAGACTATTTAAAGGAGCAGACAGCGAAGAAATTCCAAAAGTACATTTAGCTATGATTTGTTGTCAAAATGTGATTAAAACTATTTTTCAGATATAAAAAAAAACCCCAACCAAAATGGTTCAGAGCCTTTGAAAAGGTAAAGAATTACGTTTTGATAACTCTATTATTTTAATTAGATATGATTATCTAAAATACTGTTAAATCAACGCTTTTATTAAATTATTTATAAATTGGTTATCTATGACTATGCCCTTTTATTAATTCTCTTGCCCTTTTTTGCCCTTTAAATAAAAAGCTTAAGCACTTATGTAGTCGCTAATCAGACAGTAAAAGGTTCGAATGATTAGCAGTGTGTGCCATGATAAATGACGTACGCTTTTTTTAGCTTCGAATCTTTAAAAGGGAATGAAAATGGGTGTTATGCTATACTTTGCATAAGGAAATTGAAATTTGGATAATTGAATAAATTATGTATTATCCAGCTCACTAGGGGGATGTCGGAATGTTACAATCTGTATGGTTTAATTTACCAGTTGAAAATTTAGAAAAGAGTGAAGCGTTTTTCGAGGGAATCGGATTCAATATTAATAAAAACCCAGATATGTTAGATAAAATGGTTGGTATTAAAGTGGCGAAAGGTTCGATAATCATTCTAATTGAAAAGTCTCATTATGAGCAGGTTTCTCGTGCTTCAGTACAAACTAATGCAAATGAAGTGTTAGTGTCGATAGGTGTGAAGGAAAATAAAGAGGTCGATGAGGTATTGGATAAAGTTGAAGCGGCAGGTGGCAAAGTACTCGAACGTTCAACAGAACATGAAGGATATTATGGTGGATTATTTGAAGATTTAGATGGTCACAAATTTAATCTGCTTGTGTGTTAACAATAAATAAAAGACTCAATTGCTGTCCCTAACTTATGAAAAGCTAGGAATGTGGCCCATGCTGGTATGGTATACCCTATCTATCCATTGTGGGTGTTTTCTGGTTGGACCTGTCGCCTTGCCCCGTGTCTTAAGAAATTGCAAATCAATCTATTTTAATTTCTGATATATTAATAATCAATTTAATACTAATTTATTTTTGTAGTTTATTTTGATTCCTGCCCAAAACTTCACTGCCCTTTTTAGTTTAGTTTTTGATATTATTGCATTTCTCCCAACTTATCAGAAATCATCGTTTGTTTTTCCACTTCCTCCAATCCCCAACACTAATGTTAGGGACCCATCCTTAAAGAGGGTAACTGGGCTATTGTTCTTTCGATGGAATAACAGGAAATATCCATGCGAGTTGAAAATTAAAATTTAACCTTCATAAAGTAAAGACTACCTTTATATTTCTTATTTTTGATGCTGAGATTCGCTCTACAGCGAAATTAACTTTTGTTTTATGGATAATGGTTCATTCGTTTTAATATAGAAGAAACTCGTCAAAGATTATATGATTTTTCTGTTTGGATTGAAATAATAGTATTTCTAGGAAGCTCAATGAAATAATTGGGCAATGGGCTTGGAAAATAAATTTATTTTTGACTGAGAGTTAATCTATGACAATTGAATAAGCAACTCTAAATGAAAAATCCTAGTAACTATCAACACCGGTATGCCTTTCCCTAGTATTTATTTAAATTGTAACCCTCACTAGAAATTATGCTTTCAACCTTTGGTCTTACCTTTTATCAGGATTTCCTGCGTGATTCGTATTATGTTTTTCGGGGGAAAGCATCATACCAACTAAAAAAGATCAAAAGGAGAAAAAAGGTTGGCCGCGAACTTTCCCTTTTTTTGATTCTTACTACTAACTCGTATAAATCCAAACATATGAACATCCATCTTTATACTCATCTTTCCCTTTCTATTGCAGATCATATGAGCAGTTATCTATCTACATGACCTCATTTTACAATAATAACTTTTTTATTTTACTGCCACGAAATAAGATTAAAAAAGTCCCCTTATGCAACAAACTTTAGGAAGACAAAAAATGGGTCATGAGAAGATTGATTACTCTCTTTACCTAATTAATCAAGGAGCTACAATCTCTGAAGCTGCTGAAAAAGCCGGGATGACCCGAATGACCCTTTATCAAAAAGTGAACTAAAGCGATTAGAAAAACCTCGTTGAAATCCAGCGAGGTTTTTATTTATTTATTTATTTATATATATACATTTTCTGTAATCTACTTTGCGGGATATCGTAGCTTATCTCCCTCTACCTCTTTTTTAACGGGGTATTTTCAGTATCAATCTTTTTCTCTTTTTTTGACTTCACCTATCGCTTCCTTTCAAAGTGAATTTTGAAAATCATTAGTTAATTTACATATATTTCAAATCACTAAATTCCACTTTAGTTTTTATCTTAATAAATCTTCACGTAAAATAAACTGAGCCAGTTCCTCCATATGATCTGAAATTGCCCGATCACTTTCTAGAGGAGGGCAAATTAGTCGGACTTTCTCTAAATAGTCTCTAGTTGCCTGGGCCAATTGATTTTCAGCTTTTTCCAGATAGATAGCTTGAGAAGCACAAATCATTTCAATCGCTATAACTCTAGCAGAATTGTGAATGATTTCCCGAGCTTGACGGGAGCCAATTGTACCCATGCTGACATGATCTTCCTGGTTTGCCGAAGTTGGAATGGAATCAACACTTGCGGGATGGGCTAATACTTTATTCTCGGAAACTAGTGAAGCCGCTGCATATTGAGCAACCATCAGGCCGCACTCTAAACCAGGATTGACAGCTAAGAAAGGTGACAATCCGCTTAGTTGCGGATTAACAAGCCGTTCTGTTCTTCGTTCAGAAATATTCGCCCACTCAGCTGCAGCTACTTTCAAAAAGTCCATTGAAAGCGCAATCGGCTGGCCATGGAAATGACCTCCTGAGATAATTTCTCCACTTTCTGAAACAATCGGATTGTCAGTGGCGGAGTTCATTTCTACTTTTAAACGCTCCTCAACATAATTAAATGCTTGCCAAGATGCTCCGTGTACTTGCGGGATACAGCGGATGGAATAGGCATCTTGAATGCGTACTTCCCCTTGGCGTGTAATCCTTCTACTGCCTTCCAGCCAATTTCTCATTCTTGAAGCCACGAATTCCAGCTCCGGATGGGGACGGACAGCTAGTAATTCGCTATCAAAGGCAGATATAACCCCATTAAGCGCTTCCATTGTTAAACAAGCTGCCATATCAGCTGCTAGACCGACACGCTCCGCTTCATTAAGCGCAAGCACCCCGACACCAGACATTGCCTGAGTTCCGTTTATTAATGCAAGGCCTTCTTTCGCTTCTAAAGAAACCGGTTTCAATCCAGCCCTTTTTAGTGCTTCCTTACCCTGAAGAATTTCCCCCTTGTATTCTGCTTTACCTTCGCCGACTAGAACGATGGCAATATGAGAAAGCGGTGCGAGGTCTCCGCTAGCACCGACTGAACCTTTACAAGGTACAACCGGGTGAACTCCTTTATTAATCATATCAACAAGAAGCTGCAGCGTTTCTTCCCTAATTCCAGAAAAGCCCTTAGCCAGTGCATTTGCACGTAGTATCATCATCGATCTTACAACCTCAATTGGAAAAGGCTCACCGACACCAACAGCATCTGCGCGTAATAAATTTAACTGTAATTTTGAAATATCCTCTTTTTCAATTTCGATGTTACTGAGTTTGCCGAATCCGGTGTTGACGCCATACACAACTTTCCCGTCATTAATTTGCTTTTCGATTCGTTTGCGGCTCTCTTGTACCCGCAATCGATTTTCTTCGGGAATACAAACCTTTGCGTTGCCATTAACTACCCTTTGTACCTTATAACGATCTAACGTATAACCATCTAATTCAACTAATTCTAAGTCGACTACTCCACTGTTGTGCATACCTTGTCCCACTCCTTTTATTTTTTATCTGAATATTTCATCTTCTTGAAACATTATAAAACTAATTCGGCAAAACACAAAAATAATAATTAAATAATATAGTGGTGAATAAATGTCACTGATTGACTTTTTATACTTCATTCAAATTATGCGTTTTTATGATTTACATACCATTGTTCAATAAGAGCTGCCGTTAATCTACCCGTGTTGACTAAGTTTTCAATACTGATACTCTCTCTGAACGAATGGATATTTTGGAATCCTAACCCTAGCGTCAAACATATTAACCCATTTTCGTTTAACACGTTCGTATCTGCACCACCCAACGTTTCTGTTAAATAAGGGTTGACTTTAATAATTTGAGAAGCGGTTTCTGCCGTTTTCACTAATATATCGTCCTGTGGAATATCAAACCCGCTGTATTTTTTCTCCAATGTAACGTTCACTTTCCCACCGCACTTTTCGGCGGCTTGCTGCATAATCTCTTCCATATGCTTTAGCTGCTCATCTAACTTCTCTTTTGAAAAGCTACGCACTTCCCCAGCAACCTTTACGCTTCCCGGAATAATCGATGTCAAATTACCACCATTAATAATCCCAATATTTGCGAGCGTCTCTTCATCGATTGTGCCTAATCTCATATTTAATAATCCTTCCGCAGCAATCAGAATCGCGCTGTTGCCTTCTTCGGCATTAAGCGCAATATGAGCAGCATTTCCTTCGACTTCCATCAAAATCCGACTACTGTAAGGTCCTTTCAGAATAATTTGACCGACATCACCGCTACTGTCGAAAATATAGCCCGTTTTACTTTTTGCCTTGCTATAATCCAGATAAGTTGCTCCGACAAGCCCAGGCTGCTCATTGACAGTTAAAATAAATTCAATCGGACCGTGTGGAACGCCACTTTCAATAATAGCCTGGACAGCTTCTAAATAAGCCGCCAATGCCGCACGGTCGTCCGCTCCTAAAATGGTTGTACCGTCAGAATAAATAACGCCATCTTTTATGACCGGCTTTAATCCTTCCGTTGGCAGCACAGTATCCATATGTGTTGAGAAAAACAATGAAGGAATTGATGAATCTGTTCCTTCACGCCAAGCAATTAAGTTGCCAACTTCGCCATCAAAGTTTTTATTGGCTTCATCGAATTCAATTGTAAATCCGAGCTTTGGCAGTGCTTTTTTCAAATAATCTGCAACAAGTTTTTCTTTCGTGCTCGGGGCATTAATTTTAGCTAGTTCTAGAAATAAATCTTGTAAACGTTCAGCATTTACATATTCAGCAGCATTAGAGACATGTTTCATATTCATTATTGTTACCTCCATTGTCTATAAATATATTAACTTAGTGATCCACTACGACTTTCCCATTTTTGATAACGGTTTGCACAATATTTGTTCCTAGCTCATAGGCAATATGCTTATATGTCGGGACATCCCAAATCTGCAAATCTGCTAATTTGCCTGTTTCAATCACTCCGCGGTCATTCAAACCGAGAGCTTGTGCTCCACCATACGAAGCAGCCTTTAATGCTTCCTCAATAGAAAATTTATACAATCGACAGGCAAGATTGATGACAAACTGCATTGATTCGGTATAACACGCCGGACATAAATCCGTCGCCAGTGCGATTTTCATACCTAAATCTAGCATCTTGCGGGCATCAAAAGGTCGCTTATGGCTAACAGCAAAGTCTAGAGCAGGCATTAAAACTCCGGTTACTTTTGCCTCTGCCAGTTTTTCCATTACTTCAACCGGTGTATAATTTAAATGGTCAATAGATACCATTTTCATTTCTGCCGCTAAGTCCGAACCGCCAATATAGGAGTAAGCATCTGCATGAATTTTCGGCTTCATCCCATGCTCTAAGCCGGCTTTCAAAATTAATTCAGATTCTACAGCTGTAAAATAACCTTCATCACACCAAACATCACAGAATTCAGCGAGACCTCGCTCACCTACTTGCGGAATCATATCATTAATAATGATGTCCAGATACTCACTTTTCGTCATATTTTCCGGAAAACCGTGCGCGCCTAAAAATGTGTTGAACACGTCAAGAGGCGTTTCTTTGCCCAGCCTTCTGCTTACTTCAAGAATTTTAATTTCACTTTCAGTTGTTAGTCCGTACCCGCTCTTGCTTTCAACCGTTGTGATCCCATATTCAAGCATTGTCAGCAGTCGTTTCTTTGATTGTTCAAATAATTCTTCTTCTGGTGTATTACGAGTAAGTTCGACTGTCCGATTAGGCCCGGTTATAATCCCGACTTTTTTCAATTTTTCCGGATCATTCCCAGTCAGTTTGGCAGCATATTCTTCAACACGTGTTCCATAAAAAACTAAATGGGTGTGGGAATCAACAAAACCAGGTGCAACAACTTTCCCTCTTGCATCAATAACATCTGATTGCTCTATATCAAATTTGCTAATAACCTCTTCTTCGGATCCAACTCCGACAATTTTATCATCTTTGATGGCAATCCAAGCATTTGTTAATGCTCCGATATCCCCCATGCCTTCCCCTATACAAGTAATTACTTCTGCCGCATTACTTATCACTAAATCGACCTTTGTCTTTACTTTCGTTTCGGACATCGTTACTATACCTCCCCCAAAAAATACTGGAACAAACATTTATTAATGCATATTTTGTGCCAAGGTTTCAAAACTATCAATATATTTCAGTTTTATTAGAATTACTAGAAAATATCAGTGGGAAATCTCAAATAGCTTTAAAAAATAACCATTTCTCATTCAAATAACAAACAAAAAACGCAGATAAAATTTGCATACCATTTCAATTCGCATAATTCAATAATAAATAACACTTAACAATATCAATCTTTTTCAGGTGCAAATAACCCTTGCATGCAGAGGTATGCCTCGAGGAAATCACCGAAAGAGCAGATTTCTTTATTCTTTACTGACCTCTTAATACAGCAATGAAAGGGTCTTATAGCCAAACCCTAAAAGTCATATATAAAAAACGCGATTGTTGTATAAAAACGATTCTCTAAAATCAAATCGTAATCATAAGCTAATTTTTATCCAGGACTCAGGACGTCGCTGATCCATTTTTTATACCCATGCAACATGCCGAGTCCTGAGTTTTATAGCCTCACAATTTTAATTATGTTTTAAGACATCCCCTTCAGAATGACTTTGCTTACTGACAACACGAGAACTTCGTGTAGCAAAACTCACAAACAGCCATGACTACGATATTGACAATCAAAGCGATAATTCCGACGTTCATATCTTTAATTTCTTGAGGCAATGTTGGGAATAACGAACCGATTGTTGTCTTAGTTACGGTTGTATAAACAACAGTCGCTGTACCAGCTAAGATTCCCGCGAACGCCCCCTGTTTTGTTACGGAGTTAGTTTGCAATAAGCTAGCGGCCAGTGATGGAAACAGTTGGGTCACCAAGCTTAACCCCATTAGAATGAGAGCGACGATTGTATTTCCGCCATTCAAAGCAAAATATACAGCAATTAGAGCGATAACAGGCACAAGAATCTTTGCTATGTTCACCACTTTGTGATTTGAAGCGGATGGCGAAAAAACTTGGTAAACGTTTTTCGCCAAGAGGGTCGAGGCCGTCATCAAAATCATTGAACCGGGAACAATTGCTGCTAGTAAACCTGCTGCACCGATGACACCGACAAACCAAGGGTCAAACGTTTTGATAGACATGAGCAATAATGCTTGATCAACATCCGGCCCCTTTAAATCCGGAACTTGTAGGATTGCCGCAAATCCAACGAAGAGTACAAGAATGATCATTAATTGATACAACGGCAGGATTATTGCATTTTTACGAAACGCATTTCCGTCTTTGGCTGAATAGACTGCACCGAAATATTGTGGCCACATATAAAAGCCGAGTGAGTACAGTATCAGCGTGGAAATGTACCACGAAACGCTAAACCCCTTATCCGGAAGCATTAGGTGACCGGGCTTCGCGGCATCAATTACTTCAAACATCGATTGGATTCCGCCGTAATAGTGGAACGGAATATAAAACCCCAAAAACAAGACAACAACGAGAATTAAGATATCCTTAACAACGGCCGTCCAAGCAGAACCGTGAATGCCGGAAATCATCACATAGGCGGTTACTGCAATCATCCCAATCCAAATAGCCATCGTCGAAGAAATTGAGCCATAGGACGCAACTGAGACAATAATCCCCAAGCCTTTCAATTGAAGTACGAGATAGGGAATCAAAGCAAACGTCCCCACTAAAGCTACCAGCACCCCTAAATATGGACTATTGTACTTCTTTACAAAAAAGTCCGACTGTGACAGCAAATTATGTTTCTTGGCGTACTTCCAAACAGGAGGCAGTAGAAAATAGGAAACTATGTAACACAGGCTCCCGGTAGCAAGAAAATAAAAAATTGGTCCCCCTATTCCATACGCCCACCCACTGGCACCAAGAAAAGTAAACGTAGAATAAATCTCTCCTGCCATTAATAAGATTAGGAAAAGAGTACCGAACCCTCGGCCCCCGACCGTCCATTCTTCAAGGTTCATATCTTTGCCCCTTCTCGCTCGAATTCCAAGGTAAAGAGATAGGAGCAGGCATCCAAAAATAATGAAGATGGACACGCTCATTCGTTTTCACTCTCCTTTCTCATAGGATCGAATTTATACATAATAGCTAATAGAATGGATGTGAGAACCACCCACAAAACATTCCAAAACAAGAGAAACGGCATGCCAAGTACGTAAGGGGTCACTCTATTAGCGAAAGGGAGCCCTACTAATATACCGATAAATGGAAGTAATGCAAGAAAATAAATAGGTTTCATTGATCCGACCACCTTTTTATCCTCTGAATGAGGAGAATATCGGGCTTCAGCCCATATAGTAGCTTGTCAATAATCCTCGTTGACTGACTATTTTATGTTATTGTTACTTTCGGCGATGTGTCTCATACCATTCTTGAACCCAGGCTGTAAACCTGTTTATAATATTCTGAAAATAACAAATAAAACTATTCTTTGTTTACGAAGAAATTTTTACACTATCAATTTGTTCTTGTAAAACGTTTTTTTTCCTCGTAAAGGCGCTAACCGTAAACATAACGATAATATTGATGAACAAAGCGATGATTCCATTGTCGAGATCCTTTATTGCTTGCGGCAGGGTAGGAAATAATGTTGCCATTGTCGTCCCTGTTAATGTAACATAGGCAACTGTGGAAACACCTGTAAATATCCCGGTGAAAGCACCCTGTACACTAATAGGATTTTTTTGCCACAAACTGAAAAACAGTGCCGGGAACAACTGGGCCACAAACCCGTATGCCATAATCAGTAACATGATGATCATTTCTCCGCCTGCAAAAGTAAAGTAAAGTGCCAGCAACGCGATGATTGGAACTGTAAAGCGGGAAATACGAGAAATCTGTTTATCTGTTGTATCCGGTTTCAATACTTTATAAATATTTTTCGCCAAAAGTGTCGCTGCCGTTATTAACAGCATGGAACTCGGTACAAGTGCTGTTAACAGTCCGGCCGCGCCGATAATTCCGATAAACCACGGATCAAACGTCATTTTGGCCAGTTTAAACAAAGCCAAATCCGTGTTTTCTAATCCTGGTACTTGAAGAACAGCTGCAAAGCCAATAAATAAAACAAATGCTAATACAATTTGGTACAGAGGAGTCATTGCTGCATTACGACGTAATACTTGGGCACTTTTTGCAGATAAGCTCGCACCAAACATGTGCGGCCACATAAACAAACCAAGGGCAAAAAGGATACTAGTAGAAACATACCATGATATACTAAGTCCGGATTCAGGAAGAAGCAAGAAACCAGGTTTTGCCTCATTGATTTGTTGGAACATTGGTTTAAGTCCACCATAGTAGTGATACGGTAAATAAATGGCCATAAATACGATTACAACTAACATAATGATGTCTTTGACAATCGACGTCCACGCTGAACCGTGAATTCCTGAAACGGTGACAAAAAGGGCAACGGAAACCACGCCAATCCAAATCGCAGCAGCCGATGATACAGTACCGTAAGATGCCTCCGACACGATAATTCCTAACCCTTTAAATTGTAGGACAAGGTAAGGAATAATTGAAATGATACCAACAGTAGCCGTGAGAACCCCAAGCTTTGTACTGTTGTACTTACTTGCAAAGAAATCGGATTGCGTTAAAACATTATGTTTTTTTGCATACTTCCAAACAGGAGGCAACAGCCAATACGAAACGATGTAACAGAGAGCACCGAAAACATAAATCATTGGTCCGCCAAGCCCGTAAGCTCCGCCGCTTCCGCCTAGGAAGGTATATGTCGTAAAGTTTTCGCCAGCCATTAGCAGAAACACAAAGATTGTTCCGAATCCGCGACCGCCAACAGCCCATTGCTCCAAGCTCATCTCTTTCCCTTTTCGAGAACGAATTCCTAAATAAATTGATAAAAATAAAGTCGCGGAGAGAATCATAAGAGCTATATTCATTATTCTTCATCCCCCTCATCAGCCGGGTACAATACGTTACTAATCCCCAAAAATACAGCTGTAAGTACTACCCATGATACCGACCAAAATAGAATGAATGGTAACCCGAGAACATACGGCTCCACTCGATTAATAACAGTAAGTGAACCAATAAACGGGATAACAGATAGCAAAATACATATTTTTTTCATAAACTTCCCCCTTCTAAACTGGCTTTTCATTTAAAAGCTTGATTGCAGTATTGACAAGTATGTTCACGCCGATATCGAGTGAATCCTCATCAATCGCAAACTGTGGATGATGAAGAGGATGAACAATCCCCTTCGATTCGTTCCTGACACCGACAAAGAAAAAGCAGCCGGTTGTCTTTTCCAAATAGGCGGAAAAATCTTCTCCGGTCATTAATGGTTTCATTCTTTCAACCGAATCTTCACCGACAACTTCTACCGCTGTTTCGTGAATCATTTTTGTAACGGCATCTGTATTGATCACAGGGCTATAACCGTAGTGATAGTCAAATTCAAATGCTGCGCCATGTGCCTCTGTAATTCCTTTAATTACTTTTTCAAGCATAGCAGGCAATTTTTTTCTCAACTCAGGATTAAAACTCCGTACGGAGCCACCCATTTTTACTTGATCAGGAATCACATTAATCGCCGATTCAGCGACAAATTGCGTAATTGAAATGACAACTGTTTCGAGCGGATCAACATTACGGGAAATAATATATTGTAAATTACTTACAATCTGTGCGGCGATGGCAATACTGTCAACCGAATTTTGCGGAATTGCAGCATGTCCCCCCTTTCCTTTAATGATAAGAGTGAACGTATCTGATGCTGCCATTGCCGGACCATATGTGATCCCAATTTTCCCCACATCAATCATCGGCATTAAATGAAGACCAATAATTTCATCGACTCCATCTAAAACCCCGGATTCAACCAGCTCTTTCGCCCCACCTGGAAATTGCTCTTCAGCATGCTGAAAGATAAAGACAATTTCACCAATAATTTTATCCTGGTTTTGCGAAAGTATTTTGGCAGCCCCTAATAACATCGCCATATGCCCATCATGTCCGCACGCATGCATAACCCCTGTATTCTTTGAAGCAAAATCAACGTTCGTTTCTTCAGTAATAGGTAATGCGTCCATATCCGCCCTAAGTGCGATGGTCCTCCCCGGCTTATTTCCTTTTAGTTTTGCTATGACACTATTTTTTATCGGTTTGGATACTTCAAGGTTTCCGAACGAGAGAAGCGTTTTATAAACGAAGTGCGATGATTTTTCTTCCTCATAAGAAAGTTCCGGATACATATGTAAATATCTGCGCCATTTAATTACTTCCTCCTTAATCTGGATTTTCTGAAGTGCTACGCTCATTCCTTTTCCCCCCTTCTATTCAGTATTATTGGAAATTCAATTTTCTTGTTTTACTTTTAAGCTTCCTATTTAATGGATAAAAACTTTTAAGGCTGGCACTTTTCTTTTAAAGTCGGATGCTTATAATTTTTCGATCAAACCAGCAAAAGTGATGCTCACAAGCTCAACTTTGTTTGTAATCCTGATAACGAGACGTTCCTGTTCATAAGGAGTGAATTGTATCTATCTTTTTTTGTAGAATTATGATTATTTCATCTAATTGTTAGTTTATTTTTATGATATTTGGATGAGACTCTTATCCTTGCTATTTTGTACATGTCCTGCCAATCTTGTTTATACTCTTAATTAAATCCAGCGCATTCTTCAAAATCATGAATCTTCTATCCTTTCTACCATTTATCAAATCTTGTTAATCTAGAAATTCTAAGCGAACTTCATAAGATTAAAATAAGCTTTGATTATCTATTTTTCTGCTACTCTAACATCCAGAAATCAACATTTAAACTTTATCTTAATTCCTGACTTTTTATAAAACGGATATTATGCTCCTAATATACCGATGAGCATGGCAGAATACGAGGCCTTAGTGCCAGTCAGCTCTAGAATCCATGTAAAGAGATAATCAAGTGAAATTTAATTCTTTCCATTAAGTTGAATGGCACTATAACCTGAAAACTTTAAAAAAACTTATGATTTGAATGCATCATTTGCTCCTGATCTTGAGCAGATTAAACCTCTTAATTATTGATTGTTTTTTTATGATTACTCATCTTTCCCAAACTTTAAAAAGGCAGTTTCCTTCCATGTTTTTTGGAATAGCAAACGAACGTAAATATTGATTCTCTTAAACTCTTTATTTTTTGTTTTGTTACTCATCACAGTCATCACCTCTGCTTTAACTGTATGAGGTTTCGATGGACGTCAAAATACCATGCCAGTAAAAAGCACTTGGAAAGAACATTTTACAAATATTGTTCTATAGTATGGATAGCAAATTATTTCCATCCGAAATCACTTGTTTTGCTGCTCTTTGAAATCAATCATACATTCTTCTAACGGGATTACTTTCGTTTTCTTTATAAATTTATAGCTGAGCCACAACAAGAGAAACAATGGGAGGCCAATATAGGCTGCCAAAACGTTTTTCCAATCGATATGTCCACTAATAAAACCTTCAAAGTTTTGCCCGAGCAAGATGACTAAGCAAAGGGCGAAGGCAAATATCGGTCCGAAAGGAAACCATTTTGCACGATAAGGCAGATCTTTAAGTGAATAACCTTGTGCAACATATGCTTTCCGGAATCGGTAATGACTCGCAGCAATACCGAGCCAAAAAATAAATGTCGTGATTCCGACTGAATGCATCAGCCAGATATAAATTGTTCCGTCGCCAAAGATGGATGCTAAAAAAGCTAGCATTCCGATAATCGCTGTGGCTACCAAAGCTATGACGGGAACACCTCGTTTGTTTACTTTAGCTAAAAATCGTGGCGCTTGTCCCTCTTGAGCCATGGCATACATGATTCGGCTTGTCACGTAAAGGCATCCGTTACCAGCTGACAATACAGAAGTTAAAATAACCGCATTCATAGCTGAAGCTGCAAGAGCGAACCCTGCTTTTTCAAACACGATGGTAAACGGGCTAGCCATGACCGTAGAGTTTTGAAGACTTCCGTTCGTATAAGGAACGAGAAACGAGATAACTATGATGGCCAGTACATAAAACAGAAGAATTCTCCAAAAGACGGTGCGAACTGCACGCGGTACATTTTTTGTAGGATTCTCACTTTCCCCAGCAGCGACACCGATGCACTCTGTCCCTGAGAAGGAAAAACCTGCAATTAACAATATGCTTAAGGTGCCAAGTGTACCCCCTACAAACGGAGCTTCTCCAGTGGTAAAGTTTTTAAATCCGACTGGCTGGCCATTCATGATTCCAAAAATCATCAATGTTCCAACAACAATGAAGATAATAATCGTTGCCACCTTAATAAAGGAAAACCAATACTCCCCTTCACCAAACCCTTTAACAGATAAAAAGTTTAATAAGAAAAGTAGCATTAAAAACAACCCACTCCATAACAATGACGAACTATCGGGAAACCAGTATTTCATAATCAGTGCAGAAGCAGATAATTCTGCAGCGAGTGTCATAGCCCAAGCAAACCAATAGTTCCAACCAAAAGCAAACCCAAGGGCGGGATCAATAAATCGTGTTGCATACGTACTAATCGAACCGCTTGTCGGCATAAACGAGGCCAGTTCTCCAAGACTTGTCATAACAAAATAAACCATAATGCCAATCACGCTATATGCAAGTAAAACTCCACCCGGGCCCGCTGTATGGATGGCCGGACCGGTTCCAAGAAAAATTCCAGTTCCGATAGTACCCCCCAACGCAATCATCGTAATATGGCGTGCTTTTAATTTTTTTTGTAAGCTAACCGATGACTCATTTTGTTCCACATTTGATGAAAATTGCAGCTGTTGATTATCCAAACTAATACCCCTTTAAAATCTTTTGAAGAAATGTGTTACTGCATTAATTTAAAAGGAACCCATATAGGCTGAACGAATACCTAAAAAGCATAACCCTGCTTCAATTACTAAAATTCACCTCCACTCTATCTACCAGTAAATTTTTAATAATCTTTTCCCTTTCTCCTTTCACTTATTTTTAAATATTATTAAGGATAAAGAATGGTAGAGATCATTCGGACCTCTACCATCTTTGTTTTTGCACGTGTTACGCTTTAACGTTTTCCGGCTCTAAATCTTTCGGACCGAATGTTGCTTTTGGTGACCACCATAATGGAATTTGGATGCTTTCTTTCGTTAATTTACCTTTACCATTGGCAACATTTTGAGCAATTTCATAACCAGCTTGAGCATGACGGACAACACCGATACCAGAATCAACTGTCATCGCAACTTCCAGTCTCATGTCAGATTCAGCTGTTCCATCAGCAATCATCGTTACACCCGTATGAACCGCCTCACCCATGGAATAATTAGCTTGAAGGGCGATTAAATCGCACATACCAACTGCGTTTAGAAGTCCATTCAATACCGGCCAATCAGAGATTAAGTCACTTCCATCTTTCATGTTTTCAGATTCAAATGTTGGATTCACGATTGAACCGGAATCCAGATTATCACGTGAGAATGCAACAGGACCGGATAACTCTCCTCGGCGAATCATATCATTTACTTCTAATGCAAAAGCTTTACGTTGACCAAATCCCATGTAACAAATACGAGCTGGCAATGCTTCAATTGGAATATGCTTTTTCGCAAGTTTAATCCAGTGAGTTACGAGATAGTCATCACTAAATTTTTCTAAGATCATATCATCAATTTTCCTTAAATCATCTGCTTCTCCTGATAAACAAATCCATCGGAAAGGTCCACGGCCTTCACAGAAGAGCGGGCGAAGATATTCAGCCACGAATCCCGGTAAACGCTTAGCTTCTTTCTCATCCATTCCTGCATCTATACACTCTTTACGGTGACTCGTACCATATTCAAAGGAATGTACACCGAGGTCCATAAATTTGATTAACGCTTTCAACTCACGAACCATCGTGTCTCGTGCTTTTTCTAAGTAAAGTTCACGATTGGAATCACGAAGCTCTTCTGCTTCTTCAACCGTATAACCAGAAGGTAAGTAGGAAATCGGATCATGTCCAGGAGTCATTGATGTTGTGATATCTGGCATGAATCCCTTTTGAATAACTTCTTCAAAAATATCAGCTGCATTTCCAACAACTGCCACACCGAGTGGTTTCCCTTCTGTTGCATGCTGTGTTGCGATGGCAATCGCCTCATCCAATGAATCAGCTAATACATCAATAAAGCCTTTTTCAATCCTTCTATTGATAATCTCTGCGTTGGAGTCACATAGTATAGCAACACCGCCATGCATCGTCATTGCTCTTGTTTGGTTTCCTCCCATACCGCCTGCACCAGCTGTTAAAAGGATTTTCCCAACGAGTGAATCATTGTAATGAAGACGGGCAATCGCCGATAATGTTTCAAATGTCCCCTGAATAACTCCTTGTGTCCCGATGTACTCCCATGGAGCTGCAGTATAGTTTGCATACATCGTTAAGTTCTTATCTTGTAAATCATAGAAAGTCGGCCAGTCTGCTTTCATTATGTTTGTCGTTGCCATCACAACTGTCGGAGCATATTTATGCGTCTTAAAAATGGCAACTGGCATCCCGGATTGAACCACAAGCGTTTCATTATCTTCAAGTTCCTTTAATGATTTAACAATGGCGTGGTAAGATTCCCAGTTACGCGCTGCTTTACCGATTCCTCCATATATGACAAGCTCTTCTGGCTTTTCTGCATTTTCCATATTGTTTTCAAGCATCCGTAAGATAGATTCTTGTCTCCAACCTTTACAACGAAGTTCTGGTCCTCTTTGCGCTTTGACTGAATATAAGATTTCTGGCTTTGACATGTATAATTCCCCCTGATTTAAATGTTTTTTGGAACTCACTTTATATATTGCAAATACTGTGCCAACAAATGTCTGTATATGTACATTTTTGTTTTTTAAGCTATAACACAGATAGTAACGGCCATGTGCTTTAGAAGATAAATTTATTAAATTACAAATTATGGTATTTTATCCCTATTTTTGCGCAGATGTTATTTGCATCTATTTGAGCAAAAATTCATTTTCATACCACTGAAATTGGGAACAGTTGCAAAACTATAGGTGCAGATAAAGATTGCACGCATGCTATTTGAAATATTCGGAATTAATGTTATATTCAGTTAAGTAAATGTGAATCAGGGAGGATGGAATTTTGATTGCTGCATCGATAGGTTCATTAATGAGAAGCTTTGTGGACGCTGTTATCGTCTTAAATGAATATCATGAGATTTTATGGCATGACACTGATGGGGTTTCCCTTGAAGTAATTGATGGTATTCATATATCTAAATTCATCCCTTGCGAAGAAGTGGGGTTTTTAGAGCACGAGACATTTTCAATTATAGTGAACGATAGGAGATTGTTATTTGATGTGAAGAAGTTTACTGCAGATAATCCATACACGATCCTATGTATTGAAGATATAAATTTAATGACCAATCCAAAGATGCGATTATTTTGCCTTGAGAAAATTATTGAAACACTTGATGAAGGGGTGATGATGAGTAACCAGGACGGGGAAATCACTCTTTACAATTTGGCACAGGAAAAAATGGAGGGGTTGAATAAACTAGATATTATGGGCAAGCATCTATGGTCTGTCTATGATTATAATCCGCAAAACTCCGAGCATAAACACACCTTTAAAACTGGAAAACCGATTTTTTCAAGATACCGAGCACATTCAAAAGTTAATGGGATTCCCAAATATGTGAATTATAGTACGTTTCCGATTCAAAAGGATGGGGTAACGATTGCTGTTTTCTCTCTTAGTACGAATGAGTCCAGGCTTAAGGATAGGCTTCATCAAACTATTGAGGAAAAAAGACAAACAATTGATACAAGTATGAACCTATTGGATTCAAAGAATGGGACCACCTTTACTTTTAACCATATTAAAGGTAAAAGTCTTGCACTAAAAAACTTAATTAAGGAAGCACAAAATATTTCAGTACATAATACCGATGTTTTAATTATCGGTGAAACTGGGACAGGGAAAGAATTGTTTGCTCAAAGTATGCATAATCACAGTCCTAGAGTTAATAGTCCGTTCGTGGCAATCAACTGTGCAGCAATACCAGAAAACCTGCTGGAAAGTACCTTATTTGGAACGGTTAAAGGAGCCTTTACCGGATCGACAAACCAAATAGGGCTATTTGAATATGCAAAGGATGGCACCCTATTCCTGGATGAAATAAACTCAATGCCAATGACTTTACAAACTAAGCTTATGCGAGTTTTACAGGAGCGCGTAGTCCGAAGAGTCGGATCCAATGATATTACCCCTATTCAATGTACAGTCATCAGTGCATCAAACGAAGATCCCGAGAAACTGATTTTAGAAGGAAAAATGCGTCTTGACTTGTTTTATAGAATTGCACACACAAGTCTCTACATCCCTTCTTTAAGGGAGCGCACAGAAGATATTCACTTTTTTATAGAATATTTTCTAAACTCCTATCAGGAGAAATTCAACAAGTCTGTTCCGTCTCTTTCAAAAACATTGCAAATGACTCTTCTCCAATATCATTGGCCTGGAAATACACGAGAACTGGAGCATTTAATCGAGAACTTAATTATAAGAGTAAGTGAAACTGATCAAGCCATTGAGGTAGACCATCTTCCCGCTTATATGAGAACAAAAATCTTTGTTGACCAAAAGGATAAATCCAAAGAATTAAAAGGGACTGAAAAGAAACCTTTTAAGTCTATTTTTACGAACTCTCAAGAGCACTTTATCCAAAAGACCTTGGAACAAACAGACTGGAACATATCACAAGCTGCTAGGAAACTTGGGATTACCCGGCAAAGCCTTCAGTACCATATTAAAAAGCATGGAATCATCAATCCACATTTATAAAAAAGGAAAAGATCATTTCTACTCGTTTTAAAGGTAGTTAACTTTAATCCTATTTACAAAAAACTTGAATACCCATTAAAAGAATAAGATCCTCTATGTAAGAAATAATTTTATAAAGCTTTAATAAAGGGCGAAACTTTGGAAAAATCCTTAGATTTAAACAAATTTATATGTATATTTTAAAAATGCAGTTAAGTATTTTAAATCAAATATTAAACCACCATATTAAACCTCGTCCTAAAATCAGGACGGGGTTATGAGTTTGAGGTTTTAAAATTATATGACTTTATTGTCACTTTACAATATAACCTTTAATTAGTATTTTACGAATTGTTTAACTGAAACAACTCCCGGCTTAAGACCATTATGTGAGTTTAAAATATCCAACAGAAAAATATTGATATTTTCACACAACGTTCAAACGTTAATGAAAACGCTTTCAATTATTGGTGTATACTATATGTTATACTACCGATTGTTGCACTAAGTTTTTTACTAATCATCATAAATAAATGATTTCTAGCATAAAAGTAACTTTTATAAAGCCAGATAGGAAGGAGATGATCAGATGATATTAAAATCATTAAAAAAAAATGGGATAATGACAATCACTTATTTTAAAGATGGGTTTTTAGAAACATGTAAAGGCAATATGTATAAACTTAACCTTAATGAACAAACCCTGTCCATAAAGGATAATAATCAAAAGATCTTCTCCATTCGTTTATCTCACATCAAGGAAATACATTAACTTAGATAGAAACGGCCTTAGAGGAAAATCGAGGCTTTCAAGAAAATCCATCTTTATATTGATGCTTACAGAGCCAGATTAGTGTCAATCTCCCCCGATATGGACTTTCCCATCTAACCAGATGGGAAACATCCATACTTACTAATTCTTCCGTGTGTTGGTTTCAACCCTACAATCTCACTGAGGCAGGAATCTGTTTTTTCGGTTTAGCCTTCATCTGTTCCCCTATTTCAGCAAATTCCATTTGCTAATGCGCACTTTTTAATTCCTTCTTTAAAAACTAATTCTACCGTACATAAAAAGAACGATTGGATACAAAACCGTCCTTCACTTTCCCGAAATGATTTTCAGCAATTTTCATAAAAGCTGCGGTTCGTGTGCAAATATGACTTGTTAAAAACATAGAAACTCAATATACATTTCATCTATGAACTATTGCTACTCCAAATAATTTATTATGAATTCAATCTTACTTTGGACAGACCTCTTATAATCAGTATTATGTAAACTAATACATCACTAATCACTAATCACTAATCACTAATCACTAATCACTAATCACTAATCACTAATGCATTAATATTGAAAGGATCAATATTATCATGTACCCTTTGAATAAATTTATTTCTTTCTTGTTCGTCCTCAAATTGGGCTTTCATCATTCCGTCGGGGTAATGATATAACGTGGTCCGAGATAGTGAAACAATTTCCACAACCTGCTGGATCTAAACCAGCCTGGAACTATTATACATATAAAAATGAGGTATTCGATTATGAGTCCAAACCTGGATTTGATGTCAATCGTGACTTTAATCCACACTTAGATTATGTCCCTCAACCAAAGCATATATGAGATGTGCAAATAACTATAATTATAATTTTTCCCGACAACTTAATGTAGCGGTATAAGCAAAATTATGGGAATCCTCCATATGGAAATATCTCACTATACCCACAAAATCAAAATTTACCTGGTACAGCTTTAGGAGCTTTTGTCCTTAACGGAAGTGGGACGGTTCTTTTTGAAGTTAAAGGTCAAACACAATCGATGGGACAAAAAAAACAGGACAACTGGTTAAAGCTGTTGAAAGAGCTTTATACGGAATTATCAGTGGAGTTTCAGAAGGATTTGTTTATAACATCAATCCCGAAAAATACGAGTCAATTCCTTTAACTAAGGGTAGCAATAATAAATAACGGGAAGCCTAGGTATTTATCGGTTTCCCGTTTTTAGTACGTACAGTGTTAAACTGTATATACGGGTATTCTCTTAAATTAAGAGGAGGTTAATGACTCCCTCACTACAATAACTTCGCAAATTTCTACAAGGTATGTATAAGAGAAAGTATGAGGAAATAATTCAGCTTGATATTTTCCTGTTAAAAAGAAATATTTCAATATCTCGCCTCTTGAATAATTATAATATGGATAAGAAAATTACCTAACAACTCCAAATGGAGGGCCGTTGCTTGTTGGCAGCAGCCTTTTTGGTATTGGCTTTAATAATTAAGCTTTTATTGATTGCGATGCACAGGCACCGAAACAAAATTGGAGTTTTTTGATTGTAGTCAAGTGATCAAGAACATGTCTTGAATGATATTAAGTTTTCCTGCAATGATTCCTAACAATGGGAGATTGTTTAAACTTGCTTTCTCAATCAAATTCAGAACCCACTTACACCATAAAATTTCTTCTTTATCTAACATACTCCTTCTATTAAAAAGAATATAACGACCAAAATTTTTAGACGTCATTTCTAAACCATTCTTCTCATGTGTTTGTTCAATTCCGGCTATATTTTCATCTCGCATAGCCACCGTTTTTTCTAATTTGGAAATTCGATCCTGAATTAATTTTTTCGCATTTTTCTCATCTGATAACCAAATAGAATAAATCTTAACAAGAAATTCATCTCGAATAATGAAATCGGATGGAGATTCGGTGACCCATTTTTCTAATTTTTTTCTTCCTTTTTCTGTGATTGAATATACTTTTTTATCAGGTTTACCAGATTGTTGTATATGTTCAAATTCCAAGAGCCCATTCTTCTCCATTTTGGTTAACAGAGGATATACTTGACTATGCTTTGCAGGCCATAATACCTCTAGATATCCAACTAATTGATAGCCGGAGCATGGTTTTCTACCAAGCGAACTAAGAATCGCATACCCAAGATTATTCATATAATCCCCTTTCATCCGTATATAGCGGTCAACATATAGTGTGATGTTAGCACGATCCTATCCAACATTCCCTACTGAACTTTTTCTTAAAACCAAAGGTTAAACAATCCTTCATTAACCCCTAAATTATACATATAGTAAATTCCAAAAAACGTACTAATTGCGCCCATAGTGAATACAAGTGTACTACTAATTTTAACACGTTTCACACTTAGCACAAAAGGGATACCAATAATCGTAGTGAAAAAAAGCATACCCACGACCGTTCCTACTCCAAATAAAAGGATATAAATAGCCGCTTCCCAAACACTCTTTACTGTACTCATCGTTAATATAACTATAGCACCACTTCCTGCAAGGCCATGGACTAGGCCAATAAACATCGATTTCAAATATGAAGAATGTTTATGTTGGTGTTTATGCTTATGTTTACCATCATGTTCATGGGCATGAACATGATTATGTTCATCTCCATCATGTGCATGCTTATGTACATGAATATTTTTGAAAGAAAGGATTGTTTTAACTCCAAGATAAACAAGCATGATTCCTACTAAAAATTCTAAGGACATCGCCCATTTCTCTGGTATTTCTCCCTTCATAAGAATGAGAATAATACCAACTATAAATAGTGTTGCCGTATGGCCTATCCCCCAAAACACTCCTGCCAGGGAAGCGTGCCATAACTTTTTGCTTTGACTTGCAATTGTTGATACTGCTATCACATGATCAGGCTCAATTGCATGCCTAATTCCCAAAATAAAACCTAGTGCTAAAACTGAAAACAATGTTGTATCCATAAATTATTCTCCTTCGAACTCTTTGTCTCGTATAAAAAACCCGGCAACCTTTTTATTGCCGGGTTCTACGTATTAATACTTTCTTAGAAAACACGGTTTGGTGTTAAACCACTCTTGACTAATAATTCGATGACACTCAGTAAAGATTTTCTCTATTACTTGTGTCGAGTTAGCTAACACGCGAACCGTAAATCCTTGTATAGATAATAAAGATAGGCCTACTTTATATCGATCTGTATTCTCATAAATAGCCTGATATAACCGATCAAGGAGGTCATGGCTTGTTTGTTCGCCGACCACAATCATGGAACCTAAATGCGAAAACCCTTCCATGAAGCCAATCTTCTCCATATTTTGGACAGCAGGATTCAATTGGATATGATCATAGGCCACAAGCTCATCGTCCATATAAATTTCATTGATGAATTGAAGCCGATTATAACTGAAACGATCTCCATCCGGAGACCACCCGGGGGTTAAAATGTCAGAATAAAGGAAGGTTGCCCCTTTCTCCATGCGAATGACATTTTTTTGTTTATAGCGTGCGTCCTGATACATAATCAGGGGATCCGGGATATACTCGAGATGACTTCCAGACTTAAGAAAAATTTCTGTTTCCTGATAGGCATGGGTATTGGGTGTCTTATAAACCTTTGTTGCGGATTGTGTCGTTAAGGTTAGTCTCGCTTGTTTCTCGAGCGTAATTTGCATTTTATAGCGATCTCCGTCTAAATAGCCTCCACCGGGGTTCAATATATAATAACAAGCTTGTCCAGAGTCGTCATGATAAACCGGACGCATCACTTTCAATGCGCCCTGGAAATATACATTTTTCGCTACAGTCTTTCCAATCCGATCTTCGACATCTAAACGCAAAACTCCAGTCCAGTCTTCCATTATTCCAATCCTTTTAATAATGCATTCTTCTTAAGCCAGTCGATGACCTGATCAAGCCCCGTGCTATCTTTTAAATTGGTAAAAACAAACGGTTTATTTCCGCGAAAAACCTTCGTATCAGACTCCATCACTTCGAGGCTTGCGCCAACGAAAGGAGCTAAATCCGTTTTATTAATGATGAATAAATCTGATTTAATCATCCCTTGGCCGCCTTTACGCGGAATTTTTTCTCCTTGAGCTACATCAATAATATAGATGGAGAAATCCACAAGCTCTGGGCTGAAAGTCGCCGCAAGGTTATCGCCTCCGCTTTCCACAAAAATGAGCTCCACGTCCGGATGCTTCTCTTTTAATTCATCGATAGCCGCAAAATTCATGGAGGCATCTTCACGAATAGCTGTGTGCGGGCATCCGCCTGTTTCAACCCCAATAATGCGGTCTGCCGGTAGGACTCCATTATGCATTAAAAATTTAGCATCTTCTTTTGTATAAATATCATTCGTCACAACGGCCATGCTGATTTCACCGTCTAAATGACGGGTTAGCTTTTCAACTAACATCGTTTTTCCGGCTCCAACAGGTCCGCCTACTCCGATTTTAATCGGTTCCATACAACAACACTTCCTTCTATAATTAAGACATGAAAATACGGATATTTACACGCTCATGTTTCATTTGAGATAACTCTAAACCTGGTGAAATGATTCCAAAATCCTCTTCATCTGAATTTTGGATTTTTTCTGTTGCCTCTATTAAAGCACTTTGAAACTCATGAATCGTCTTCTGTCCCGCGGTTTGTCCTAACGGAATCGCCCGAACCGCATTTTGAACAAGACTTGAAACAGTAGAATACAAATAATAGAGGGTGGTAGTTGATTTCGGAACACCAAGATGGTGCCCTATCATCGTAAAAGCAATCGCTGGATGTCCAAAGGAGTGCTTCTCCTTAATCCGTTTTTGATATTGCGAGAGAACAGGAAACTCATATAAAGTTCCCACAAGGTTTACCATGCGTTCTCCCATTCTTTTGGTGCCTTCTCTCGTTTCACGCGGCAAATTTTGAACCGTCAGCATTCGATCGACCTTCCACACCGTTTGTACATCCTCATTTTCCAAGGCTTCATAAACAAGACGGGTTGCCAGCCCGTCTGAATAGACGAGCTGTTCATTTAAATATACATGAAGCCACTGGGAAAAAGATGCTTGATCATACACTTGATCTTCTTGAATGTACGTCTCTAGACCATACGAATGACTAAAAGCACCAGTTGGAAAATTCGAATCACATAGTTGAAATAAAGAAAGAATATTAGGATTCATGGCTATGTCCAATATGGCGAAATGCCTGTTTTACTTTCCGATCTTCACGTGTATAAGGAATTTGAAGCTCTTGCAGCAATTCTTCGACAAGATAATCATACTGAACGAGCATATTGTTCTCTTCAAATTGAGCTGGAAGGTGACGATTCCCCAATTGATGGGCAATCGTTCCCATTTCCTTTAAACTACGCGGGCTAATGACCAATAAATCATCGGAAAGGACATCTACGACAATCATATTTTTATCATCCATATATAAAACATCGCCCGCCACAAGATCACGTGGTTCTTTTAAGCGAATGCCAATTTCATGGCCGTGGTCGGTGGTCACTCTTTGAATTCGTTTCACTAAATGAGCACTTTCCAGATATACCTTTTCCATATGGCGTTTCGTAATTTCTTCTTTGTCCATTACTTCGATATTTGTAACAATTTTTTCAATGATCAATAGTTTCACCTCAAAATAAGACTTAAAATAAGAAATAGCGTTGTCCCATCGGTACTATATCCACAGGTTCACAAGTAATGAGTTCCCCGTTTACTTTTACCTCATACGTTTGTGGATCAACCGTAATCTCAGGCGTTTCGGAATTAAGCTTCATTTCTTTTTTCGTTAAGTTCCGAATACCATGAACTGGAAGAACCATTTTTTCCAAGCCTAATTTTTCATGCACTTTATCATCAAAAGCCACTTGAGAAACAAAGGTAATGGAGCTCTTAGACAAGGCTTTTCCATAAGATCCATACATTGGACGATAAATAACTGGCTGTGGTGTCGGAATGGACGCATTGGCATCACCCATTAAGCTTTCTACGACAAAGCCATTTTTAAGAATCATTTCAGGCTTCACGCCGAAAAATGCCGGTGACCAAATGACAAGATCCGCCACTTTTCCGACTTCAATCGAACCGACATATTCAGAAATACCATGCGTGATAGCAGGGTTAATCGTATATTTAGCCACATAACGCTTCGCACGATTATTATCAGAAAGCTCGCTGTCACCTTCCAACGTTCCTCGCTGTTTTTTCATTTTATCTGCTGTTTGCCATGTACGTAAAATAACCTCGCCAATTCGTCCCATTGCTTGTGCATCTGAGCTAACCATACTGAATACACCCATATCTTGAAGAATATCTTCAGCCGCAATCGTTTCGCGTCTAATCCGTGAATCAGCAAAGGCAAGGTCTTCAGGAATAGATGGGTTTAAATGGTGACACACCATTAACATGTCCAAATGCTCGTCGATCGTATTAATTGTATATGGCAAAGTCGGGTTTGTAGATGATGGAAGAACATTCATAAAGCTCGCTGATTTAATTAAATCAGGAGCATGTCCGCCCCCTGCCCCTTCCGTATGGTACATATGAATAACTCGGTCTTTAATCGCCGCTAGCGTATTTTCCAAAAATCCGCCTTCATTCAACGTGTCTGCATGGAGAGCAACTTGTACGTCATATTTGTCCGCTACTCGGAGAGCGTGGTCGATAGCAGAGGCTGTAGCTCCCCAGTCTTCATGCACTTTTAATCCGATTGCGCCTGCACGTACTTGTTCAGCTAACGCCTCTTCATTCGCAGCTTGTCCTTTTCCAGTGAAGCCTACGTTAATTGGAAATCCTTCCGCTGCTTGCAGCATTCTATGAATATTCCATTCACCTGGCGTAACAGTTGTGGCTTTTGATCCTGCAGCAGGACCCGTGCCTCCTCCAATTAAAGTCGTAAGACCAGAAGCTAATGCAGTCTCAACCTGTGCTGGATTAATAAAATGTACATGGGAGTCAATTCCACCAGCTGTGACGATCATCCCTTCCCCAGCAATAATTTCTGTAGAAGCACCAATTATAATATCCACATTATCCATTACTAAAGGATTTCCGGCTTTTCCGATTCCAGCAATTTTTCCGTCACGGATTGCAATATCCGCTTTATAAATTCCGGTATAGTCTAGAATAACAGCATTTGTAATGACTACATCCGGAACTCCATCTTCGCGAGTTGCAAGAGGATGTTGCCCCATCCCGTCACGGATTACTTTTCCGCCGCCAAAAACGACTTCCTCACCATATGTAGTATAATCTTTCTCAATTTGGATCACTAAATCCGTATCCGCTAAACGAATGGAATCTCCAGTCGTTGGGCCGTACATCCCAGCATATTGCTTTCTTGACATTTTAAAACTCATTGATTTCCCCCTCTTTCCACGGATCCATCTGTTTTATTATTAAATCCATACACACGACGTTCTCCACCAAAATCAATCAATTCTATTTCTTTTTCATCTCCAGGCTCAAAACGAACGGCAGCACCAGAAGGAACATTTAACCGTTTTCCAAACGCTTCTTCTCGATTGAATTGAAGAGCTTCATTGACTTCATAAAAGTGGAAATGAGAGCCAATTTGAACAGGACGATCTCCTGTATTAATTACAGATAGCTTTGTGACTATTTTTCCAGCATTACAAATAATCTCTTCTTCTTTTAAAAATAGTTGCCCTGGTATCATTTGAGCATGCCTCCTTGTCGATTATTATCTGATTGGATTATGAACCGTTACTAGTTTCGTTCCATCAGGAAAAGTAGCTTCTACTTGAATATCGTGGATCATCTCTGGAATACCTTCCATAACATCTTCGCGCGACAAAATCATTGCACCATATTCCATCAATTGTGCAACTGTTCTTCCATCCCTTGCCCCTTCTAACACTTCATAGGTGATAAGTGCTACGGCTTCTGGATGGTTTAATTTTAATCCTCTTTCTTTTCGTCGCTTAGCAAGATCAGCTGCGACTACAATCATGAGCTTATCTATCTCACGCGGTAATAATTGCATCGTAAAGCCTCCTAGTAATTATAAGATGACAAAAAACTAAAAATTCCATCAATTGAAGTTTTTCTTTCAAACCCATTAATGGTTAGTTGACTTAATCAGGAAGTATAAGCTGTTTATCCCCCACTTCCATAAGGTGGAGATTACACCCTGTTTATCTGAGATAAATGGAAAATACACCCTTATCCTTCCTGCTTTTTCGCTAATAAAGAATCAACATTCATCCTTTATCAATAACGTTATCTAAACTATCTACAATCAAACGATCAAGAATCATTTCATGGTAAAAAACCATTGAATTTTATACCAAACATCACTATTTTAGAAAAAACAATAATCTTGGAAGTTTCCTGTATACAGCTTTGTTTTTTTACCGAAAAATTCGGAATTCACTAAAAATAGAGGATTGATTCCCTAGAAACATTACTATATCATAATATATAACTTTATATATATATATCAAGTTATATATACTCTTATATATTTAATAGTAAAATGAATAGACTTTATAAGGGGGAGATTTATGAAAAGAGAAAGGATTTTGTATTCAAAGGAGGGAAAATGCTTTCCAGGAAAATAGGGCTTACAAAATTCTCCTATTAAAAAGTTAAACTCGGGATAAATGATTTTATTGCATTTTTCGTTTTAGTTCGTTTAAGTGTTTTCACATTGCGCTTCTACTGAACTTAACTCTCGATACTTAATTAACAAGTTATGTGTCTGAGGATATTAAAACTGTAGGAATTGAATTGATTGTATCTGAACCTATAAATATCTTAATTGAGAGGTTAGTATTATGCAAAAAGCCAAACGCACTTCATTAACCTATGGAATGTTTCTTTCTTTAATGAAGTCATCACTGAAAGGAATCTCTCAAGTCATATTAATTGAGAATGCTGTTAGTGGTTTCATTATTCTAATGGCGATCACGATTTACTCTTATCATTTGGGGATTATTACTCTATCTTCCGCTATCATAGGAACACTAATCGGAAAACTCGGAGGTGCAAATGAAAACTGTGTGAATTCAGGTTTATACGGCTACAACTCTGTACTGACAGGCATTGCACTAACATTGTTTTTAACTGGACCCTATCAGTGGATCATTGCTTTAGTTGGAGCTGCTTTAGCCGCAATCTTTTCTGCAGCAATGGTGCATTTTATGAGAAACACAGGGATTCCCATCCTTACATTCCCTTTTATCATTCTGACTTGGTTTATGTTGCTTGTATCTTACCGTTTAAAGGCTTTCCAGTTAAGTCCGGGACTAGTGCCTCAAGACCTATTACACTGGAACTTAAATATCGCTGGAAAGGTTAATTGGTTGGAAGGAAGTTTTAAGGGGATAGGGCAAATTTTTTTCCTGGATAGTACCATATCTGGCATGCTGCTATTTATTGCCGTATTTTGGGCCGGATGGAAATATGGCCTATTTGCCATCTTAGGCAATGCGTTTGCTTTACTCATATCATACGGACTTGGAGGGGAACACTCGTTAATTATCACGGGACTTTATGGCTACAATGCGATATTAACCTCCATTGCCGTATCTATGGTTTTTAAAGAAGAACAAAATCGTGTTGCGCCTATATCAGGGATCATCGCAGCTTGTTTGACCGTACCCCTAACAGCAAGTGTAGATACCTGGCTTTTACCATATGGCCTTCCAGCCCTGACAATGCCTTTCGTTCTTAGTACCTGGCTATTCCTAGGTGCGAGAAAAGTTCTCCCTAAGTTGTAACAAATTAAGGCTTCAGTTTGCTCTCACATGTTCAGGCATACTTTTTGTAAATGGATGTTAAAAGCAACGAATAATGACATTGAAAAAGTCAGGAGATTAGCTGGTCATAGTAACATCACAACCTCAGCACTGTATTTGAAAGATTCCTATAGTGACTTAGCGGATGCTGTTGATGCTCGAAATTTTAATTCTGTGAACATGGTGCTGATCATCCGAAAGCTTTCACTTAGGATTTCCAGAGAGTTACTTAACGATGCAAAGGTAGCAGGTCTTTGGAGTTAATCACCCCTCATGCTCCATTCTCGAGAATCCAAACAATCTCCGCGGACCGTAAACTTTGGTGATGGCTGGCTATAGAACACATATGGTGATTCTTCGACATAAGGTATCTCCAAAAGCTTAACCAAGACAGAAAATTCGGACTAGTATTCAATTAACGTATAACAATGATGGATTAATCAATAAGGTAGGATACGGAAGTCATTGGACTGAAATTGGATATGAGAATAAGCATTTTGTATCCATTGTTACTAAAGAATAACTTTCCTACAATTCACTAGGACAGTTAGCATCTTAAATAGATGGAAAGGGGATACTCAAACTATTGCTAAGGAAGCTGCTAGTCAAATTTCTAAAAACTCTAGAACCTGAGCTCGATATGGCTGGTATAGGCTTGTCATCCATTACTTTTTTTCATCCCCCCTTCTCGTATAACACGTAAAAGTCTAAATTACTAATCTTGTTATCTCAATAATTTTTATCTATAGTAAAATAATAGCTTAGGATGAAAATCTATACCTAATATTCTAATAATTCTTAAGACAGCAATCATTGGATTGCTATCTATCATAAACTACTCTCGAGTTTTTGGCTTTATTATGTAAACTAGATTGCGATGTTCTTCAACGAAAATGGCACGTTAGTCATAATGAAGAAGCAAGAACCATACTGTTGTGTTCAGGCGGACTTTTTAAAGTGGAGTATGCTTATCTCTAATTGATGAACAAACGCTATTTGGATTGGTAACATCCGTTTATACTTGGTGTTGGAAATCTTTCTATGTCAGCTAGAGTAATACCATACGAATTTTCAAGAGGTAGCACCCCTGAAACACTAGTTGTAGCATTTTCATTTTTAGGTTTCAAAATAGTACGGCCGAGGCTTATACCAAATCGAGTTGTAAAAGGAGATAACCTTGGAAACTAGGACAACAAAATGGTGTAACCATTAATGATATCAAACAAGAAAATAATCGTCATGGCGATTGGATTTATATAGGACCACTTTAACCCTTTCACTGTCTATCAGATAATACTTTGAGTGAGCGGGTGCATCTGGATTTACATCCTTTAGCTAACAGGCTGCTACACGAAAAAAGAAGTCTTGGCATAAAGCCTCAACTTCTTTCAGATCTAATATACCAATGCGCTACCAAAATTCATAAAAAAGCATGATAAACTTATCTAAAAAATTAATATTTTCTAAGAAAACTTGGGCTTATTTTAAACCATTCTTCACTAATCATATGATGACATATCGTAAATAATCGTTCGATTGTTTGCGTCGGATTTGCTAACACTCTAATGGTAAATCCTTTTACTGGAAGTAAGGAAATTCCAACATCATATGCATGTGTACTCGAATTCAGGACATCATATAACCGATCCAAGAGATTAGGGCTCGTTTGTTCTCCAACGACCATCATGGAACCTAGATGTGAAAAGCCTTCCATGAAACCCAGAGCCGCCATATTTTGCGTGGCCGGGTTCAAATTAATATGATCATAAGCCACCAGTTCATCATCCAGATAGATTTCATTAATTAATTGAATCCAATTATAGCTGAACCGTTCACCATTAGGGGACCACCCTGGAGTAATAATGTCTGAATAGAGGAATGTAGCACCTTTCTCCATGTGGATTATATTTTTTTGTTTATAACGCGCATGTTGATACGCGATTAACGGATCAGGGATATACTCCAAATAACTGCCTGCTTTAAGAAAAATTTCTGTTTCCTGATAAGCTAGTGTATGCGGTGTTCTATAGACTTTTGTCGCGGATTGTGTAGTTAAGGTTAGTCTAGCTTGTTTCTCCAATGAAATTTGCAGGTGATAGCGGTCACCGTCTAAGTAGCCCCCACCCGGATTCAAAATATAATAACAGACTTGTCCAGACTCGTCGTGATAAATCGGACGCATGACTTTCAATGCTCCCTGGAAATACACATTCTTTGCAACGGTTTTTCCCTGTCGTTCTTCGAGGTCTAAACGCAAAACTCCTGTCCAGTCTTTCATTTCAATCCAACCCTTTTAAAAGTACATTCTTCTTAATCCAGTCTATGACTTGGTCAAGCCCTGTATTGTCTTTTAAATTGGTAAAAACAAACGGTCTATCTCCACGAAAAATCTTCGTGTCCGGCTCCATTACTTCCAAGCTCGCACCAACATAAGGGGCTAAATCCGTTTTATTAATGATAAATAAATCAGATTTAATCATCCCCTGTCCGCCTTTTCATGGGATTTTTTCACCTTGGGCAACATCAATAATATAAATAGAGAAATCAACAAGCTCAGGGCTGAATGTTGCCGCAAGATTATCGCCGCCGTTTTCTACAAAAATAAGCTGAACATCCGGGTGTTTCTCTATTAATTCATTGATGGCCGCAAAATTCATCGAGGCATCTTCACGAATCGCTGTGTGAGGGCATCCGCCTGTTTCAACCCCAATAATGCGTTCAGCAGATAGCACTCCATTTTGTATCAAGAATTTGGCATCTTCTTTTGTATAAATATCATTGGTTACAACTGCCATGCTGACTTCACTATCAAGGCTCCGGGTTAGCTTTTCCACTAACATTGTTTTTCCTGCTCCAACAGGTCCTCCTACCCCAATCTTAATAGGTTCCATGAAAATACGAATATTCACTCGCTCATGTTTCATTTGAGATAACTCAAGCCCAGGCGAAGTGATTCCAAAATCCCCTTCATCCAAGTCTTGAATTCTTTCCGTTGCCTTTACTAATGCGTCTTGAAATTGCTGAATCGTTTTCTGTCCGGCTGTCTGGCCTAATGGGATGGCCCGAACCGCATTTTGGACAAGACTTGACAAAGTAGATTACAAATAATAGTGGGTAGTGGTGGATTGTGGAACTCCAAGATGATGCCCTACCATTGTAAAAACAATCGCTGGATGTCCAAAGGATCGCTTCTCTTTTATACGATTTCTATACTGAGAAAGAATGGGTATCTCATATAAGGATTCCACGAGATTTAGCATGCGCTCGCCCATTCTTTGGGTACCTTCCCGCGTTTCACGAGGCAAATTTTGGACCGTCAACATTCGATCTATCTTCCACACTTTTTGGAAGTCTTCATTCTTTAAGGCCTCATATACTATATTCTTCCTTTTTTTATTCTGACATGGATTATATTGCTCGCCTCTTACCGATTGGAAGCTTTCCATTTAAGTACTAATTTAGCGCCTCAATCTTTAGCCAATTGGACACTAAACATATCTGGGAAGGTCAATTGGATGGAAGGAAGTTTTAAAGGAATTGGACAAATATTTTTCCTGGATAATACTTTATCTGGAATCATTCTATTTATCGCAATATTTTTGGCTGGATGGAAGTTTGGTCTCTATGCTATTTTAGGAAATGCAGCTTCCCTGCTCATCTCTTACGGACTAGGAGGGGAACACCACTTGATTTTTATGGGACTGTATGGATACAATGCGATATTAGCCACTTTAGCTGTATCCGTCGTATTTAATTCGGACAACCAAAGATTTCCGCCACTAACAGGAATCGTCGCAGCTTGTTTGACCGTACCATTTATGGCTGGATTAAGCACTTTGCTTTTACCCTATGGCCTTCCATCCCTGACAATGCCTTTCGTTCTCAGCACTTGGCTTATTCTAGGAGCGCGGAAAGTTCTGCCTAGGATGTGATTGGGCTCTCCGCGGTACCTGTACTGACAACCTCAAAAGAAAAGGGCAACTCAAAACCAAAGGGTCAGACCCCACAATGCAATATCTAGAATCAGAAGGATTTTATCGTTCCAGATATAGAAAATTCCGTGGGAGTCAGACCCCTTTTAAGTTGCCCTCTTTTTCATATTATTGTAAGTGATTCGACATCAAGTCATGAACCTTTGATTCAACAGCTTCAAGATGATCCTCTTCAAGATTGTTTTTCGGGTGTGGATTATACCAATGAATTTCTCCATCATGGAAAATACCTTGATAATTATCCCCTTGAATGTTTAACGAGAATTGTTGACGTTCATGAATTTGGCCCTCAAACAATGGTTTTACTTCGAAATCTTCAAACACTTTGAATCCCTCCTAAGAATGGTACCTTTTCAAGTTTTACCCGAAATGATAGGAAATAGTCCATCTTGGTGAAGAGTCTTTTTAGGAAATCAGTCGTTTCGAGAATATAAGGCTGCTTAGAAGGAAATGGAATGTCGTTAATACCTTGTGATGTCAAGGGATCTAGAGAAAAAACAAGGTCTAAACCCCTTGCTTTTTCAGGTACGAAACTTAAGATATTATTAATAGTTTTGACCGAAAGTACTTCCGTTGTAATCATTGACGGAATTCGATAGCTTTTAGATTCTGCTAAATCCGGATAATAGGAAAGAACATACTTACCTTAGTCCTCATGATGCTCTTTTTACGCATAACTCGAACGAACTTAACACCTTCCCTTGCAACTGGATTACTTCCAATAATAGAAAGATGTCTACTTTACTTCAAGGATGGGATCGATTACAAAATTAGATTCCTACCAAAAGAAAATCTTCATTCAAGATGAATTGGATTCGGAAGTACGCTCAACTTTTTTAATATTGTTGACGTCAAGTACCATAGCAATTAACCTATGTGAAGACCGACGCGAAAGTAAAAACCTAACTTTTCATAAAGAAAAAATACTCTGGAGAATATCTCATTCCCAGAGTATTTTACACTATAGGGGTCTTGCCGCATCGCCATCAAGCTAAGGTGAATTTGTATAATTAACATAACTTATTGTTAGTCCGTGATCTGGATGAAGCTGTATCGTAATTTAGGGAAACAAAGTCCCGGCTCCGACAGCTTGCACAACCCGACCAATTAATATAATGAAAAAATTCGGAGGTATACCACAAATTAAAGTTCCAAACGCGAAAAGTCCCATTGAAGTTAGGTATAGCTGTCTTGTTGTGAATCGTTCCATCAATTATTTGGAGTAGCCTCATAATTCATAGAAGAGAAGGATATTGAGATTCTATGTTTCTAACAGTTCATATTTGCACCAGAACCCTAATCACCTCATTGATTCTTTTAGGTTTCCTGTAACGAGAATAGAACCTAAAAGTACTATTACCGCGCCTATTACAAATTGTAAGCTAACAGGGGTACCTATAAATATAATTTCGGTTACGATAGCCCAAAAAACATAAGTATTGTTAAGCGATTGACCTCTGGCAGCACCGATTAAATTAATTGACATGTAGTATAAAGAATAATTAGCAGCTCCTAATAAACCTGCTATGACTATTAACCATACTATCTTTGATGACGCTGCTTCAAATACTAAAGGATAGCCATGAATAAATGATACAATAAACAGCGCATAACATAGTGCAGAGGTCATTTGCCTTATATTAATTGCATATAGAGGAACGACGTCTTCTCCTTTCATTCCCCAAGCACCGATCACCCCTTCTAGCCCCCAAAATATGGCGGCCCCTAATGAAAAAAATATTCCAATGAAAAAGTGACTATCGATGTTAAACTTCGATGGCATATATGCTAATATAATCACTCCGATGATACTTAAAACAACACCGAACCAAGTTCTTCTGTTCATTTTTTCCTTCAAAAAAGTGAAAGCAAGCACAGCACCTATACCAGGAAATATAGAGGAAATACTTGCCGCGTAAGTTGCTCCTAAATATTGAATACCTAGAAAATAAAAGGTCATTGCCAAAGGTCCGCCTGACAATGCCCCTAAAACTAAAATCGCACCACTCTTTGTTTTAAACAACTTTAATACATTAATATATTCACCTTTTACAATCATGAATAAGGATACCCATAAAGCAGAGAAAAAGTCATGCATGGAAGCGGCTATAATTGGTGCAAGTACAATCTCCTGTTTAAAAGGTGAACTTGCGATTATAACGCCAATTACCACTGTATCTATTCCCCAAGCAACAGCTGAAGTAGCCCCTAGGCCTATACCCATTCTAGCTTTTTTACTACTTTTTACATTCATTAGTTAAACCTCTTTTTCGAAAAATCATTTCACCGGAATCAGCTATATGAAGAATCAGCTTTATTTTCTGATGAATATTTTTACTCAATTATCGATCACACTACTTAAATCCAGATATTTTGGATTCATTGTTTGGTTAGGGCTTAGGGTTGAACAGGTCACCTTACTACACCCTTCATGACAGCGCCTCTTTCCGTGTCGACTGTCAATGCATATTTAATTTGACCTTCAAGAATAGAGTTTATTCCTTTTGAAGCTAAGCAATATTAAACTCAAATGCTTACTCCACTTCCTTTTTTCCTGATAGAGATTAGCCTGTACCTTACCAACATTAATATCAGACAGAGAAAAAGACTTTTTATAAGTCAAATGAAGAAAGGATGGAAAAATGAAGGTCAAAACACCTCAATCTAACTGTAACGATGCCCCAGCTTCTTAAAATTTGTTTAGAAACTTATTTTGGTAGGACTTATTCAACATATTAAATATCCTAATGATTTTTGGAGAAAAATAACCCATTTTTAATTATATATTCCTATATAAAATTCAGAATATTTAGTATAATATATTTATAATTGGTACGGACGTCATGATGTCCATGACGCTTTTTCAATAGCATTTAGTAGGGGGGCTCTTTCTAGTTGTTTAAATAAAATATTTCTTACAACATCATCGGTGTATATGGCATAAATCAAGAGGTGTTATGGATAGGATTTTAAATCAGAAAAGGGGTTTTTTCTTGAAAAGAAATTTTTTAAGTAAAAGAAATTGGTTTATCTTCTCCCTAGTTTTTGTGCTTGCATTAGTAGGTTTTTCTTCAGGTACACTTCCAGACCATCTTGATCCTCTTGCACCTGACAATGTTTACTTTAACGGAAAAGTTATCACCATGGACAAAGATGCTACTATTGCCGAAGCCGTAGCAGTCAAGGACGGAAAAATCATTGCTGTTGGTTCAAATAAGGAAATTAGCAAGTTAAAGGGACGGCACACGAAAGTCGTTGATTTAAAGAATAAAGTGTTATTGCCGGGATTCTATGATGCCCACAGTCATTTTCCGAGCTCCGGAATGGATGGGACTGTTCAAGTTAATTTAAATAGTCCACCGGTAGGTCCTATTAAAAATATTGATGATCTGATCATTGCCTTGAAAGATCGAGCTATGGAAACCCACGAAGGTGAATGGATGCTCGGTCGAGGGTACGATCAGTCACTTTTAGCGGAAGGACGTCACCCGACACGAGAAGATCTGGATAAGGTATCAACGGAGCATCCAATCTATATCGGACATACTTCCGGACATTTAGCAGTAGCTAATAGTGTTGCACTTAAATTGGCAGGAATTACAAAAGATACTCCTGATCCACCTGGTGGGGTAATCGTAAGAGACCCTAAGACAGGAGAACCGACTGGGGTATTAGAGGAATCTGCTAAAGGTCTTGTAAGCAAGCATATTCCTGTTGTTACAGAAGAGGAAAATCTTGCAGCGTTTAAAAAGGCTGTCCAGGATTATATCTCAAAAGGTGTAACGACCTCGATTATAGCTGGGGCAAATAAACAGGGTCTTATTGATTTACAAAGATATCAGAAGCAAGGTTTGCTGCCGTTAAGGGTTACAGCCATGGGTGCCGGGTTTGGTGGCGTTATAACCCCTGGTGAATTAGGCGGTATTGTAACAGGTTTCGGTAGTGATATGTTGAAGCTTGGCCCTGTGAAGCTGTCTCATGATGGATCCATCCAAGGGTACACCGGCTATTTAAGTAAACCGTACCACGTGCCGCCGGGAGATGATCCAAATTATCGGGGATATCCGGCGACAAGTCGTGAGGAATTAACGAAGCGAGTAGTGGAATTGCATAAGGCTGGATACCAAATTGCGATTCATGGTAACGGAGACGCAGCGATTGATGATATTCTTTTCGCCTTCCGTACTGCCCAGGAGAAGTATCCTCGTAAGGATGCCCGTCATCGTATTGAGCATGCTCAAATGGCTAGATTAGATCAATTGGATGAAATGAAGAAACTGGGTGTTACACCATCATATTTTGTTTCCCATACCTTCTTTTGGGGCGATCAGCACAGGGATATATTCATGGGACCTGAACGTGCCGCTATGATGAGCCCTCTTAAATCGTCCATTGATCGTGGTATTAAATTTAGCATTCATCTTGATTCTCACATTACCCCAATGGACCCGCTGCAGGCAGTATGGTCTGCTGTTAACCGGATTTCAAGAAGCGGCAAGGTGATAGGTCCGGAGCAAAGAATCACACCATTAGAGGCACTTCGCGCAGTAACAAGTGATGCAGCATGGCAAAACTTCGAGGAAAATGAAAAAGGCTCAATTGAAAAAGGAAAATTTGCGGACTTTGTTGTTCTGGAAGAAAATCCGTTAACAATTGACCCTATAAAAATTAAAGAAATCAAAGTACTTAAGACAATTGTGAACGATAAGGTTATCTACGAAAATTAAATTAAGGATAGGATGCACGGGGACGGTTCTACTGCTTCATTTACTTGCTGGTGAAGCACAAGAACCGTCTCTTTGCTTCCTGCGTGCCCAGCAAGCCGTTAATTGCTAGTTGGCGAAATCCAACCCGAGTAAGTGCCAAGACGCTCGGTAGCTGAGAGGCAACTGGTGAAGAAATACTAAAGTTGAAGCTCTGACAAAGTAACTCTCTTTAAGGGGGGGAATACCAGCTAATACAAAGTTATGTGCTTATTCAAATCGAGTAGGAGGAGGCGCCTAGCCTCCGACCTCTCACACCACCGTACATACCGTTCGGTATACGGC